>NZ_NSDJ01000002.1:0-371367 GCF_003610915.1 Rahnella variigena | reverse complement strand
GGAAGAAGCACAAAGTCTGGCAAACCGTCTGGTGCTGATGAACAAAGGCAACGTCGAACAAATTGATACGCCGATGACCGTGTATGACCGTCCGAAGACGCTGTTCGTGAACACTTTCATCGGGCAGGCCAATTTGCTGCACGGTACGGTGCTGCGTTTTGAACTCGACTCCACCGTGATCGGCCTGGCGGATAACCGGCAGCTTCGCCTGCCACGCCGTCTGAATTTCACTCTGGGTTCTCGGGTCACCATCACCTTCCGTCCGGAAGAAGTGCGTTTATCCGCGCTGCCGGGCGAAAACACCCAACCCGCACGGATGACCGTCTCGGTGCCGCTCGGACCGTCGCTGGTTCACGACCTGATTCTGGAAGACGGAACCAGCCTGCGCGCATCCGAAGTCAGAGGTCCGTCGACGTTCATCCCTGAACCAGGGTCACAACTTTTCGCAGAAATCGATACCGCAAGGTGTCATGCCTTTCCGGCTGAACCGGAATTCATCAGTGAATAAACAGAGGTGAGCTTTATGAAAGACGTTGAAATCAGTCGTCGCCGGTTCGGTTATCTCATGGCGGGCGTTGCGGCCTCCACAATGCTGCCTTTTCCGTTACGCGCTGCGAGTGCAGCTACCGGCGGCAGTGCGGTTGCGGCCACCTTCCCCGGCAACTGGGAAGATGCCTATCGCAACGTTCTTACACCGGTGCTGAAAAAACAAGGCTTTGACCTGACCATCGCACCTGCCATGGCGCAGGATCAGCTGGCTAAAATCATGGCCAGCCCAGGGAATCCGCCTTATGACACCTTGCTGATGTCGCCAGGGCAAATGACGATTGCGGTTGAGAACGATCTTATCCAGAAAATTGACCCGTCCAGACTGAAAAACTGGAGCCTGCTCGACCCGTCATTCCAGGGCGTATACGGCCCGACCGTGACCGTAGAAGTGAACGGTATCGCCTATAACCCGGATCTGGTGCCCCGACCAAAAGGGTATCGCGATTTGTTTGAAAATCCGGCTTACAAAGGGCTGGTGTCGTGGACCGGTTTTGCCTCGAATACCGCCGTGATGGCGTATACCGAAATCGCCAAAATTTACGGCAAAGGGCCTGCGGATATGGCCGCCGTGTTTAAGCTTTTCAAGGAACATCCTGAGCAACTCAAAGGCGTGGTGGACAGCACCAACCATCAGATGACGCTGTTCCAGCAGGGCGAAATCGCGGTGTTCATGTGCAGCACCAGCAACGTGGCGCGCCTGAAAAGCCTCGGGCTGAATGCAGAATTCGTGCATCCGGAAACCGGCTCTCCGGCCGCGCCGGTCAATATTCATCTGACCAAAGGCAGCAAAAATCTCGACGCCGCCTACGCCTATATGGATGCCGCCATTTCCCAGTCTGCACAGCAGCAACTGGAACAACCGCCGACCGAGATGTTCCCGACCAACAAAAACGTGGCACTGACCCCGGCAATTTCCGCCTATGTCACCCGCGAACAGCTTAAAACCCTGGTCTATCCGGACTGGGCAGAAATTAACAAAAACCGTGATGACTGGATCCGCCAGTTCGACACACTGGTTGCAGGCTGAGGTGGAATGATGAAGCAGAGCGGCTTCCCTTACGTCGTACCGATGTTATTGCTTTCCGTGGCATTTTTTGCGACGCCACTCGCCGTGCTGGTCGGTTTCAGCTTTACCGGTAACGGCGGAATGACGCTGGATCATTACGCCCGTTTCTTCGGGGATGCGTTTAATTTCCGCGTACTGGTCAACACTGCGCGGCTCGGTATCGAAACGGTTATCGGCACCACTCTGCTGGGCATTCCGATTGCCCTGCTTTACTGGCATGGCGGACGCAATCTGCGGCAGATCCTGATATTCCTGACCCTCATTCCGATGCTGACCAGCAACGTGGTGCGCACGTTTGCCTGGATTGTGATCCTCGGGCGTCAGGGGCCGATCAGCGAGGCACTGATGGCGATGGGCATTACCGGGATGCCGGTCAGCCTGATGTTTACCGAACTCGGGCTGGTGATGGCGATGTGTCAGATTGATCTGCCGCTGATCATTTTGCCGCTGATTGCCATTCTCTCCCGCACGCCGTATCAGCTTACCGAAGCGGCGCAGGTTTCAGGCGCCGGGCCGTGGCGCATTCTGGTGACCGTGCTGCTGCCGCTGATGTTGCCAGGTCTGCTGGCGGGATGGATCCTGGTTTTTGCCAGCACCAGCAGCTCTTTCGTCACTCAGGCAGTGATCGGCGGCGCGCGAAATGTATACGTCCCGCAGCTGATTTACCGTGAAGTCGGTACGCTGTTCGACTGGCCGCTGGCCTCGGCCATCGCCGTGGTTCTGTTGCTCTCCACGGGCTGCCTGCTGGTGGCGCTCACCATGATTTCACGCCACAGGAGACTGGTCGGTCATGCTTAAAAAACGAGAAAATCCGCTTCCGGCGCTGCTCTACAAACTGTTCGTGTATGGCTTCGGCACGCTGTGCGTCATTTATCTGGTGGCACCGATTGTCATCGCCCTGATGATGTCGTTTACCTCCGGTCAGACGCTGAAATACCCGCCGCAGGGCTTTTCATTGCGCTGGTACGAAGCGTTGCTGGATCCGGTGCGTTCTGCCACGGAGCAGACCGCAGCGTGGAACTCGCTGAAAATCGCCGGTCTGGCCGTGCTTGGTGCCTTGCTGTTCGCGGTTCCCGCCACTATCGGCATGACCCGTATGAAGCGCCGCAGCGTCAGCACTATCGAGCCGCTGCTGCTCGCGCCACTGGTATTGCCGAGCCTGGTTTACGGGCTGGCGGCGCTGATTGTGGCTAACTTCATCGGCTTTCAGCCATCGCTGTGGCTCACGGTGATCGGGCATGTAGTGGTATTTGGCCCGCTGATGTACCGCGCGGCGTCGGTAGTTGCGCAGGGGATCAACCCTTCGCTGGCAGAAGCCTCTACCACCATGGGTGCCAGCTGGTTTATGACGCTGCGCCGCGTCACGTTACCGCTGTTGCTACCGGGGATCCTGGCCGGCGCGTTCCTGGTGTTTATCCAGTCGCTCGACAACGTGTCGGTTTCACTGTTCCTTGCAGACGCCAAAACCACGGTGCTGCCTCTGCGCATGTTCGCGCTGATTGAAGAATCGCTGGATGTCCGCGTGGCGGCTATTTCCGGGATCCTGATTGCTGTCACTTTACTCGGCCTGCTGGTTGCCCGTCGGGTTCTCGCCCCGCGTCCCATACCTGAAAACTCATAACTCACTGACTCTTTTTTTGACGTAAGGAAGACCCTATGAACACTCATGCGACGATGGCCAACGGTTCCCGCATCGGACAGTTGCTGGCGGATTTCCAGCCAGATTTCGATTTCACCGCCCCGCTTCCTCTGCCGGTGGAAGAATTCGAAGAACGTCTGCGTAAAATCCGCCGTCAGGCGGTCGAAGCCGGACACGACGCTATCGTGGTTCACGCCGGCAGCGTCGGCTGGTTCCATGCGTCGAATGCGTATCTGCGTTATATCTGCGACTGGATGCGCGAAGGTGTGCTGATCATTCCCACGGATTCGCATCAGCCGCTGGTATTGCTCTCTTTCTTCACGCAATCCGTGCTGCTGCCGCCGGGTGGCGAACCGGTGCTGGTGGATGAAATATGGCAAATCGGGCCCATCGGGCGCGAATACGCCGACCGTCCGGGTGATTCCGTGATTAAAACAGCGGAAAAATGTGCGCAGGTACTTGCCCGTTTCGCACTGACCGCCGCGCAGATTGGCATAATCGGTGACCGTACATCCCTGACCTTCTGGGCGGCACTCGGATCGCTGACGCCAAAATGCAAATACGTGGCCGATAACGCCATTCTGGATCGTCTGCAAAAAGTCCGTTCTCCGCGTGAGATTGCGTTATTCCGTGGCGCAGCGCAGATGATCAGCCTCGGGACACAGGCCGCCTACCATGTCGCCAGGCCGGGGGTGACAGATCATGAAATTTACGCGGCGTTTTCTTTTGCTCAGCTGGCAGCCGGAGGCGAAACCGGCGATGGTTATCAGATTGGTATCAACGAATTTGGCACGCATTGCGGCAAACCCTACGGGCATGTGGTCCGTCCGGGCGATCTGATCAATCTGTATATTTCCAACGTGACATGCCGGGGTTATACCGCGCAAACGGCCAGAATGATTGCGGTCGGCGACATCACACCGCATCAGGAAGACGTACTCGCCGCCTGTACCGAAGGTGTGAAACGGGCAGAAAAGCTGATCCGTCCGGGTGCATTAATGCGTGATATCAACAATGCCGCCTTCGGTCCGATGATTGAGCGCGGCATGCTGACCTCACCGGAGGCGCGAACGATGCCGTATAACTGGGCACCGATGCCGGACGGCGACGCGCGGCTGATACCGCATCAGTATGTGCAGGATATCGACTGGGAAGCGCAGGGGCGCAAGCTGATGCATGTTTATCCGGCGACACATGGCCCGCACAATCCCAATCTCGGGCATTCCGTCGGCATGGCCGGTGCGCAGAACAGCTTTAATATTTCGTCGCATAATTACGACACACTGGAAGAAGGTATGGTGTTTGTCCTGCATACTCAGTGGCTTGAGCCGCTGTCCGCAGGTTGTAATATCGGTGATTGTTACGTTGTCACCAAAGACGGTTTTGAAAATCTGAGCCGTCACACGCCACTTGAAACCCATCGCGTTACGGCAGGAAACTGATATGACCCGACCTTCTTCGCACACTCATTTTGATTTTGCACAGCTGACGGAACGTGAGCGGTACAAAATCCTGATCGGCACGGTGATCCCACGTCCTGTCGCGCTGGTCACGACCGTCAGTCAGGACGGCATACCGAATGCCGGGCCCTTCAGTTTTTTTAATGTCCTGACGCATGACCCTGCGATTGTGGCGATAGGCGTAGAAAATTATGCCGATATGCGTTTTAAAGATACCGCGCGCAATATCCGCGAAACCGGCGAATTTACGGTTCATATCGTCGATGATGCGCTGGTCAGTCAGATGGAAATCTGTGCCATTAAATTCGGACAGGAGGTAGACGAGCTTAAAGAAGCGGGGCTGGATACCACGCCGGGGCTGATGGTCAGAAGTCCCCGTATTCTCGCGGCACCGGCGGCGCTGGAATGCCGTCGTCACACCACACTTCAGGTGGGACCGGCGCGTGAAATTATTCTCGGTGAAGTGCTTGGTGTGTATGTCCGCAGCGATGCGGTTGACCCGTCGAATCTGCACATCGACCAGCAGATAATGGATGCCATCGGAAGAATGGGCGGTCACACTTACACCCGCACACGTGACCAGTTTGATGTCAAAACGCTGACGCCGGAGGAATGGGTCGCACGGGGATTATAACGTCAGATATCGAAATCATTCATTCGTGGTATGCCAGCGGGGAAGTTGTCGTAGATCCCGCTGATATAGGTCCCTTCTCTGAAAATGACAACTTCATCCACCCTGACCGGATGCGAACAGACTGCGCAGATAATAGCATTCACCTGTTCAGCGAAAGGTGTATTTGCGCTGGCGACGAAGCGGTCTGAGCCGCATTGTTCGCAGACAATCCTGATATCTGGCATGTGACGGGTCCGGCAATAAGAATAAATATTTAAGTTAAATATAGCATAATTAGATAATTCTCATTGTCCATAGTAAAACTCAGGGTTTTCAAACGGAAAGTGGCTTTTTTTCGTTAACTGGTCAGAAATCCCACAAAAAAAAAGCCCGCACGACGGCGGGCAATCACAGACAGACACAAGGATTAAATGCAGTGGTTATCTGTAGCGTGGTACAGATGAATCAATCATAGCTTCCTTTACATTGTCCGCGAGGCGACTTTGCTTGCGTGATGAAAAATAGGAATAATCCGCAGATTGCTCCCTTCAAACCACGACGTCATCGGCAGACGCCGGTGACTTTTTCTGTCATCGCAGCGAATGAAAACTACAACGTACCGGTGCCGCCGTCAGAGCACCAGACCTGCCCCGAGGCATAGCTGCTTTCCTGCGAAGCCAGCGTCACATACATACCCGCGATTTCCGCCGGTTGTCCCGGACGCTTCAGCGGAGCCTGTTCACCGAACGATTCGACCTTTTCCTGAGGCTGACCGCCGCAAACCTGCAACGCCGTCCAGTACGGGCCCGGCGCAACTGAATTCACGCGGATGCCCTCAGGCGCCAGTTGTTTAGCCAGACCTTTAGTGAACGCCACGATAGACGCCTTGGTCTGAGAATAATCGAGCAGATTATCGCTTGGTAAAAATGCCTGAACCGAGGAGGTATTGATAATCGAACCGCCGCGAGGGATAAATTCCAGCGCTGCTTTAGTTATCCAGAACATGGCATATACGTTGGTTTTAAAGGTGGCATCAAACGCTTCGGTCGTCAGATCTTTAATCGAATCGCAGAACTGCTGGCGACCGGCATTATTGACCAGCAAATCCAGGCCTCCGAGTTTTTCTGCAGCGTCGTTCACCAGTTGCTGACAGAATTTTTCATCACGGATATCGCCGGGAAGCGTCACCACTTTCAGCCCTTCACCTGCAAGCAATTCAACTACTTCTTTCGCATCAGATTCTTCGTCAGGCAGATAATTGATCGCCACCTGGGCGCCTTCTCTGGCGAACGCAATCGCCACTGCGCGGCCTATGCCGGAATCACCGCCGGTGATCAGCGCTTTACGCCCTTTCAGACGCCCGCTGCCTTTATAGGTTTTCTCGCCGTGATCGGGAACCGGCTTCATTTTGCTGGCGAGTCCGGGAAACGGTTGTTTCTGGCGTTCGAACGGCGGTGTCGGGAAAGCGTCCACATGTGGCGCATTGAGTGAGTCGGGAATCGTTTTTTGATTGCTCATCAACATTCCTTATTTGAAAAATGAGTGAACTATAAGGCTAGAAGAAATTTCGACGGGCGTTTGCACTAACGGACAGTTCTGAAATCATTTGCATTTCGACACAAAAAAACGTCCCGTCATCCGGACACTTTCTCGTTATTATCCTGTCCTACAGAAAAAGCACAGGCTTTGGCTTTATGACTCATACAATGGACTGGCAGCATATCACCGAGGCACGCATTAAGTTGATGGTTTTAAACGGGATAATCTATGCGTCATTTTAAAATTGTTATGTTATCTGCTCTGGTTGTTTCTTCAATGTTACCTCTGGCCAATACGGCGTTTGCCGCATCAAACTCGCATGAAATCAAATCGTTCTACGATGATTCCAAACTGTATGCGATCGGTGACCAGGTTCCGGCGCTGTACCGCACCAAGCCTTACGAAATCGTCGGCTGGCAGGAACGTCATTTACCAGCCCCGGATGCAGGCAGCCACTGGACTTATATCGGCGGCAGCTACGCGCTGATCACCGATACCGACGGCAAAATCCTCAAAGCCGAAAACGGTGATATTTACTTCCAGTGATCCGCAAGTAAACGACTCTGCGAATTGCAAAGATAAGGGCCTTAAGAGATTCAGGCCTTTTTTCTTTCCTGCGAAGGCGTCAGGCCAAAGACCTGCTTATAGGATGTGGTGAAATGATTACTGTTGGAGAACCCACACATAAAAGCGATATCTGTAATGGACGTTTCGGTATTTTTAATTTTCACCCTTGCAGAAACCAACCGTAATCTTTTCAGGTAATTTTCCGGTGTCATGCCCGTGGTTTCCTTAATGCGCCGGAACAGCGTTCGTTGGGTCAGCAAAAATTCATCCGCCACATCTGTCCAGTTAATCTCGGTGAAACAGTGTTCCTGCAGATAACCAAGCATACGGTGCAGTTTGTATTGGGTATGATTGCGATCCCCGGTTTCCTGCTGATTCACCAGATTCATGATCAGTTGAAAAAAAAGGCCCTCTTGTTGTAACGCCTGAGGATCCTGTTCCCGGTTATGGGCAAACATTTGACCGACAAGACCGCGACAATGATTTTTGACGTCAGGCAACAGCCAGCCGTAATGGCTGCCTTCGCTGGCTGAAAAGCGGGACAATAAACTTTCCGTATTGGTCAGATAATTGAACTGAGTTTGCGGGTTGATAAGCACATTAATCAGTTTCAGCGTGCCCAGCTCATCATAGAAATGGTAGTCATTGTCCCTGACAAAAAAAACGTCCCCTTCCTGAATAAAAATAGGTTTGCCATTGATCACGTGCAGGCCGTGCCCGCTATCCACGATCACCAGTTCGTTGAAATCATGACAATGCTCACTGTTATTATCTTCCGGGTCACTGGAATAGACCGAAAGTTTCTCATCAGCAGACGGAAAATAGGCTTCAACTCTGAGCTTCTCCATAGGGCACGTTATCTCTTTTCGTTAACATATCCGGGCAGGCAGCCAACATAAATTATTGCCTTCAGGGCGGCGAATCTGTTTTCGGAATTTGTGATCATTACCTTAACTACCCCACTCTGGCTGCCATCCCTGCCCTCTGGCTGGCAATCTCAGAATAGCTGGCCGCTCCCGCCGGGTGCACACTGATTGCCACCACAATATCGATCAGGAATCAGGCATGTCCCAGGGAATTCAAAAAAACAGCGAAGTGATTTTTCAGCGCAACACCCACTTTCTTTCTACCGCAGCCAGCCTCGTACCTGCGTTGCAACAGCATCGCTGTCCGGCGTTAAGTCTGGTAAATGCTGTCCCCGATGCCTCGCAGATCCACGGCTGGCGCACCGATTCCTGCGGTACGCCGGCCGGACTGGCAAACCGGGAATTCGGTCCGGGGGAAGAAATCGTTGTCGATTTCGGAACGCATTGCGTCGGTTACTTCAGCCTGCGCTGTGAGGCCGCCGGAAGCCCGCCTGACGCCCCGGCCCATCTGCAATTCATTTTTGGTGAAACACCTGCGGAAATCGCCGAACCCTTCAGTGACTATGATGGCTGGCTTAGCAGTAGCTGGTTGCAACAGGAAGATCTCTATCTGGATGTGTTGCCCGCGCATGTCCGTTTGCCCCGCCGCTATTGCTGCCGCTACGTCAAAATTAAAGTGATATCGACCTCTGCTAAATTTTCGCTGCGCCTTAGCGACATTCATCTCATGACGGTGACGTCAGCAGATCCCTCCGCACTTGAAAATCTGAACCATCCGGATGCCCTGCTGGGTCAGATCGATCAGGTCAGCGTACTTACCTTACGTAATTGTATGCAGGAGGTGTTTGAAGACGGCCCAAAACGTGACCGCAGGTTATGGCTGGGTGATTTACGGTTGCAGGCGCTGGTCAATTACCAGACCTACGGCCAGAACGATCTGGTCAGGCGCTGCCTGTATTTGTTCGCAGGAGTGACCCGTGAAGATGGCATGGTTTCATCGAACTTGTTTATGAAACCCGAGATCATCGCAGACGATACTTTTTTACTTGATTACGCCCTCTTTTTTGTCGCAACGCTCGCCGACTACATAGAGGCAACGGACGACCTGACGACCCAGAATGACCTCTGGCCAACCGCAGTACGGCAGATGGAACTAGCTCTTGAACGTGTCGGCAAAAATGGCATTCTGCACGACAGCGAAGACTGGTGGGCATTTATCGACTGGCATGAATCACTGAATAAACAAGCGCCTGCACAGGGCGTGCTGATTTACTGCCTTAAAAAAGGGCGGGAACTGGCGCAGCGATGTGATCACCCCCGTGTCGCCTGGTTGGATCAGCAAATCGGACGTCTGGATGCGGCGGCCAGAAATGAACTGTGGGACGAAGAAAAAGGCTTTTTTGTCAGCGGCACTCAGGCGCAAATCTCCTGTGCCTCTCAGGTCTGGCTGGTGCTGGCTGGTGTGGGGGAAGAGGAATTTCGTGCCCGCATCATGGCGAATCTGCTGACCACACCACCGGAGACCGGCATGAATACCCCCTACATGATGCACCATTTCATTGATGCACTGATAAGCGTAGGGCAGACAAGCCGCGCAGTGCAGGAAATAAAAAATTATTGGGGCGGCATGGTTCAGGCCGGTGCGGATACGTTCTGGGAATTATATGACCCGAAACGCCCTGACTTTTCTCCGTATGGCAGCAAACTGATTAACAGCTACTGTCATGCATGGAGCTGTACCCCCGCTTATTTCATTCGCAAATACGGGTTATAACGTTTTAAAAAATAACAATAACCTCCACCCTGAAGAGAATAAACCATGCAAAACACAACATTTTCCCTGTGGCGGCAACGCCTGGGATATGGGATCGCAGATTTGTCCTGTAACCTCGTCTGGCAAATGATCTCGCTCTATCTGATGTTCTTCTATACCGACATTATGGGATTGCCCGCCTACTACGCCGGACTGATGTTTTTAGTCACGCGGCTGGTGGATGGTGTCGCCGATGTCCTGATGGGACTGGTGATCGACAACACTTATACCCGCTGGGGACGCTGCCGTCCTTATCTGCTGATTGGCGCAGTGCCCTTTGGGTTGTTATGCGTGATGGCATTTTATGTCCCGGATTTCGGTCTGACAGGCAAACTCTGGTATGCATTCCTGACCTATCTGTGCCTCTCATTCCTTTACACGCTGGTGAATATCCCCTTCTGCGCCATGCTGCCTTTTATCACCAATGATTCGAGAGAACGCACCACACTTTCAGCGGTGCGTATTGTCATGGGATCGCTTGGCTCAACCATTGTGGCCGTCGCCACCCTGCCGCTGGTTCATTCGCTCGGCAACGGCAATCAGCAGTCCGGCTTCCTGTATACCGCGATGATCTTCGGCGGGATTGCCATCTTTTTCCTGCTACTGAGCTTTGCCAACGTCAAAGAAAGCATCAACGTGCATAACGAAAGAATGACCCTTAGCCGGGCGTGGACCAGTCTGCGACATAACCGTCCGTGGTTTGTTTTTGCCGTTAATATTTTCCTGATGTGGGGCGCTTTCTTTTTCCAGACTGGCGCGCTGGTCTATTTCTTTAATTATTATGTCGGTGATCCAAATATCACTGCTATTGCTGCAGGTATTTCAACCTTTGTTCCGTTATTAGGCACATTAACCGTGCCCTTTATGGCAGCGAGAATGAAAAAGCGGCACGTTTATTTATTATCCTGCGCGATTAACTTAGCCGGCATGATAGTTATGATATTTTCCGGCAGCGCCATTACAGGCTTACTTGCAGGGGCAACAATATTATCAATTGGTGCGGGGCAACGCACGGCGATCTATTTTTCAATGCAGGCTGATCCTGTCGATTATGGCGAATGGAAAACCGGTATTAACACCGCAGGCATATTGACCTCCATTAATGGATTCCTCGGTAAGGTGGCTATGGCTGGCGCAGGCGCAATCAGCGGCATCCTGCTCTCTGCGGGCGGGTATGTCGCTAACCATGCGCAAAACCCGCAGGCACTTTTGGCCATCAAAGCCTGTTATCTGTATATCCCTGCTGCCCTTATTCTCTGCTCAATGTTCTGGATAGGGTGTTATTACCGGCTCGATGATAATTATGAGAAAATTAAATCCGAACTGGATAAAAGAAAAACTGAAAACGACAATAATTCCGGACGAAAGGTAGCACCACAAACAGTTAATAACCTTTAAAATAAAAATAAACTGCCCTTTCAACAATAACCTCAAATAACAATAAAGGTTCGCTATGCGTTTAACGACAATTTACGCAGGAATGTCATGTCTTTTTATCGGCATGGCATCGCCGGCAATCAGTTTCGCAGCCGGAAATACGTTAACGGTAGAACAGCGTCTGGCTTTGCTGGAGCAACGATTAAATCAGGCTGAAAATGATGCCAGACAGGCGAAGTTACGCGCCACACAGGCTGAACAGCAAACCCGTGATGCCGATGCCCGTGCCAGGATGGCGGAAAACCGGGTGCAACAACTGGAAAACCGCACGTCAGCCGTTGAGGCACAAACTGCGGAAACGGGCAAAAAAATCGACGATACCGCTCTGGTGTCCGCAAAGACCAACCCCGCAGACAATGGATTTGAATTCTCCGGTTACGCGCGGTCGGGCATGTTAATCAACAGTAACGGACGGGGTGCCCGCGGTGGACCGGGCGTGTCTCCGGCCAGCTCTATTGGCGGCGATGCCCATGTCGGGCGTCTGGGTAATGAAAAAGATAATTACGTAGAATTAAGTTTTATCAAACATCTTCAGTTTGATGATGGCTCGAAAGCACGGTTTAAAACCATGTTGGCCGACGGGGCAAACAATCCCGATCCGTGGGTTCAGGATAACGACAGCCATCATCTGAATGTGCGTCAGCTTTATGTCGAAATGGCGGATTTACCCAGTTTTGGCGGGCCGGTTAAAAACGCCACTCTCTGGGCAGGCAAAAGGTTCGACCGGGATAATTTTGATATCCACTTCACCGACAGCGACATCATGTTCCTCGGCGGCACCGGTGGCGGGATTAATGACGTGCAATGGACACCGCACTTCAAAAACGATTTCTCCCTTTATGCCCGCAATTTTGGCGATCTTGGCAGTGACCGCTATAACGACAACGATGTGCAAAACGTCATGCTTACTGCTAACAGTTTCTATGATAACTGGCAACTGATGCTGACCGGCATGGCGGCGCAGGGTAACGATGAGCTGAAAGACAACACCTCCACCACCGGCAGTTACGCGCTGCGCAGTGACAACACCGCGCAACATGGGTATTACGCGATGCTGGCTTATCATGATAAAGAGCGGTTCTATGGTGTATTGCCGGGCAGCTCAGAAAGTGCATTACAGTTCGGTCACGGTCTTGGTGCAGAAGCACGGCAACCGGGCAGCGATGGAGATCTGACCCGTGATGCCATGTCAGTCAGGTTCGCGTCTTACGGTATTCTGCCGGTGTCGAAAAACTGGGAAATCGCGCCGTCAGTAATTGCACAACACAGTGAGGATCGTTACCGCAATGGCGACCGTTATGACTGGGCAACATTCAACCTTCGTGCCTCCCAGGCCATCACGCAGAACTTCGCGCTGCTTTACGAAGCCTCGTGGCAATATATGGATCTCAATCCTAACGGCAGAACCTACAACAATGACGGAGATATTGATGCGTATCAGGCTGTAAAAGGAGATTTCTACAAACTGACCTTTGCTCCGACATTCAAGGTCGGCGACGTGTTCGATATCAAAGCGCGCCCTGAAATTCGTTTCTTTGTCACCTACATGAACTGGGATAAAGAATTGGATCGTTATGCGGTGAACGATGATTTTGGCAGTGAAGGCTTCACCGCAGGCGGAAACTGGAACTTCGGGGTGCAAACTGAGATCTGGTTCTGATGAAGATTCCCCGTGAATCCCACTTTTGAAAGTATTAAATAGCGGAAATATCAGACAAATAGTCATATCATTATGCGTGAACAGGGATGGTTCACGCAGTGTTCAACGCCAGGCCGCCGGACGAACAACGCGAACTGTCAAAATCATCAATGAGCATTTGGCTCTTTTTCCGGGGCTCCCATCCCATGAGCGACTCGCAGCAACGCCATCCCGTGCGCAAGCACCCCATGAAACTCAGCACATCGGTCATTCTGATGGTCAGCGCGGTGATAGCTTCCGTGTTGCTGGTCGTGCATATGCTGTATTTTGTGCAAGTCAGTGATACCGCCCGCGACGGTGTGAAAGATAAAGCGCTGGCCGTGGCCCGCACCATGGCGGATCTGCCGGAAACCAAACGCGCCCTGCTTCTGCCGCCTGACAGCAATATCATTCAGCCGATCGCCAGCTCCGTCCAAAAACGTAACGATCTGCTGTTTATCGTAGTCACCAATATGGACGGCATCCGTTATTCGCATCCGAATGCGGATGTGATCAGTCATCATTTTATCGGCGATGACATCAATCCGGCACTGCTCGGCAAAGAGAACGTCTCAATCAATAAAGGCACGCTCGATGAAGCGCTGCGGGTTTTCACGCCGGTCTACGACAATAATCACAAACAAATCGGCGTGGTTGCTATCGGGATTTCGCTGGTCAAAGTCACCGAGCAAATCAATAAGAGCCGCTGGAGTATTTTGTGGACGGTGCTGTTCGGCATCATTGTCGGCGCACTTGGCACGTATTGTCTGGTGCGAATGCTCAAACGCATCCTGTTCGGGCTGGAACCTTATGAAATTTCGACGCTGTTCGAACAGCGTCAGGCGATGTTGCAGTCGATCAAAGAAGGCGTAATCGCCGTAGACGATCTGGCGCATGTCACGCTGATTAACCAGACAGCCCGGCAAATATTTCAGGAAACCGCTAAAGACGTGACACCGGATGAAAGCACTCTGCCGCTGATCGCCAATCTGCGGGACGTGGTGAATACCGGTGTGCCGCGCCGTGACGAAGAGATCAATTTCAAAGGCCGTTTACTGCTCAGCAACACGGTGCCGGTACGCAATAATGGCGTGATTATTGGCGCCATCTGTACCTTCAGGGATAAAACCGAGGTCAGCCAGTTAATGCAGCGTCTGAGCGGCATGGTAAACTATGCCGATTCGTTGCGTGAAAGATCGCATGAATTTATGAACAAGCTGCACGTGATCCTCGGATTGCTGCATATGAAAAGTTACGCGCAACTTGAGGATTACATCCTCAAAACGGCCAATAATTATCAGGCGGAAATCGGTTCCCTGCTGTTGAAAATTAAATCTCCGGTGATTGCCGGTTTCCTGCTGAGCAAAATTAACCGCGCGTCTGATACCCGGCATTTGCTGACGCTCAGCGATGACAGCCTGTTGCCGGACAACAATAATGAAGATCAGGTGGCTGCGCTGATCACCGTGCTCGGCAATCTGATTGAAAACGCGCTGGACGCACTCGGTGAGCAGCCTGATGGTGAAGTCAGCGTGTTGCTGCATTATCAGAACGGACAGCTGGCGTGCATCGTGAGTGACGATGGTCCGGGCATTCAGCCGGAAAATATTGAAACCATTTTTGAAAAAGGGGTGTCGTCAAAAGGCGATCAACGCGGTATGGGCCTGTTCCTGGCTAAACAGCAGGTCGAAAGCCTGGGCGGTTCGATTAATGTCGAATCAGAGCCTGACGTTTACACCCAATTTTTTGTACAACTTCCCTGGGATGCGGAGAGGACAAGTTCTTGATCAATGTGCTGATAGTTGACGACGATGCCATGGTAGCAGAGCTGAACCGCTGTTATGTTGGCCAGATAGAAGGTTTTACGTGCTGCGGTACGGCATCGACGCTGCAACAGGCGAAAGATCTGGTTCTGAATTCAGAGCTTTCTATCGACCTGATTCTGCTCGACGTGTATATGCAGCAGGACAACGGGCTGGATTTACTGCCTGAACTGCGCAACGCCCGCCGGCCAATCGACGTGATTGTGATTTCCTCAGCTGCTGATGCGGAAACCATCAAGAAGTCGCTCAATTATGGCGTGGTGGATTATCTGATCAAACCGTTCCAGTTTTCCCGTTTTGAGGAAGCGCTGACCGGCTGGCAGCAGAAAAAAACGCTGATGGATAATCAGCAGTATTACGAGCAGTCTGACGTTGACCGGTTGATCCACGGCAGTAATCCTGCCGCTGCGGACACCAAAAAGCTGCCGAAAGGTTTAACGCCGCAGACATTGCGCACGTTGTGTCAGTGGATTGATGCCCATCCGACCATGGAATTCTCCACGGATGAACTGGCCAGTTCGGTGAATATTTCGCGGGTATCGTGCCGTAAATACCTGATCTGGCTGGCGCAGATGAACATTCTGTTTACCAGCATTCACTACGGTGTCACCGGCCGCCCGGTTTACCGCTACCGTTTGCAGGCCGATCACTATTCGCTGTTAAAACAGTATTGTCAGTAAATTGTGACACGGTAACTGTCATCCAGCGGCGTGAAGGTAAACTGCCGCTGAGATGACAAAACAATCTGCCCGTCGCGGGTGACAAAAATCGCCTCGATGTGCGGTATCTGCTTCAGATACGCCAGACTTTTCTCCACGCCCATTCCGTACAGCAACGTTGTCCAGATATCCCCGTCTATCGAATCTTCTGAAATAATGGTTACGCTGAGCAATTCGTTATCCAGCGGATAGCCGGTTTTCGGATCGAGAATATGGTGATAACAGTGACCCTCCAGCTCGAAATAACGTTCGTAAATACCAGACGTCACGACCGATTTACCGATAACGTTGATTACCCCAATCAGCGTATCCGGCTCGGAAAACGGTTTTTTCAGGCCAATTGCCCACGCTCCATCCGCACCGGCACCTAACGTCTGTACGTTCCCGCCCAGATTGATTAACGCGTTCTCAACCTGCTGTTCACGCAGATAATCACGCACCACATCGGCAATATAACCTTTAGCAATCGCGCCAAGGTCAATCTCCATTCCTGCCTGTTGCAGAAACACCGAGCGGGTTTGTTCATCAAGGATCACATCTTCAGGATTTGTCAGCGCCAGCAGCGTCTGGAGATCCTGAGCCGCCGGAATGCTGTGACCGCTAAAGCCGATTTTCCAGCGTTTAACCAGCGGGCCGATAGTGAAATTGAAACTGCTGTCGGGCAGACAACTGATGGCTTTAGCGCGACGGATTAACTCAAACACCGGTGGGCTGACAGTGACAGGGTCACGTCCTGCGGCATGGTTAATCGCCATGATATCGGAGTGCGGACGGTTCACCGTGAAGGTGTTTTCCTGATGTTTGATCAGCCTGAAAACGCCAGACGCCAGACTCTCGTTATGTTCAAACAGCTTAAGAAGAATGGGCGAACCCATCAAAACAGCGGAATAAGCATAAACACGATCGTCTGGCGTCATTGTATTACCTTGGTGATAAACGGTTACCGCATCGCGAATTTCGCGGCGTTTTGTCCTGCAAGGATACCGAAGATAATGATATCTGCAACGGCGTTACCGCCGATACGGTTACCGCCGTGGATACCACCGACCACTTCACCCGCCGCAAATGCGCCGCCGAGTATCTGTTGCTGCGCATCCAGCACGCAGGTATCGGTGTTGATGGTCACGCCGCCCATGGTGTGATGCACGCCCGGCGCGATACGGATTGCATAGAACGGCCCCTGATTGATTGGGTGGCGCAGCGCGGTGCGACGACCAAATTCCACGTCATCCTGCTTATCAACGGCCACGTTATAGCTTTCCAGCGTCGCCAGGAAGGCGTCTGAGTTCATCTCCAGTTTCGCCGCCAGTTCGCGTGGTGAATTGCCGCTGATCACAAATCCTTTGGCGATGTATTCGTCAGCCGCTTTGTTGTTCAGACGCACCTGCTCATCAAACACCACGTAAGCAAATTTCTCCGGCAGCGCGATAATGTTCGCGGAGACTTTGTCGCGGGTTTCCATTTCATTGAAGAAGCGTTTGCCCGCCTGGCTGACCAGAATCGCACCGCCGCCACGGATGGCTTCTGAAATCAGATAAGACGTCGTTTGTTCAACGGTCGGGTGGATCTGGATTTCACCCATATCAACTGTGCCAGCGCCGATATCTTGCAAAATGGCGATGCCGCTACCGGTCGCGCCTTTGTGGTTGGTGGTCACAAAGCCGTCCAGCTCAGGGCGATATTTCACGACCATGTCGCGGTTAGCGCTGAAACCGCCGGTAGCGACAATGACGCTTTTGGCGTTAACCACCAGCACTTCGTTTTCATCATTGAGCAGATTCACGCCCTGCACCGCGCCATCGGCATAACGGATTTCAGTGACAGAAGTGTCGAGCATGACGTCGATGTTGCGTTTGTTGAGATTCTTCACCAGGCCGCTGATCAGGAAGCCGCCAACTGCGCTGCGATCCGCCGGACGGTGCGTACGGTCGATGCTCATCCCGCCGGTAATGGTGATGTCGCTCAGTTCAATATTGTGCTCCGCCAGCCATTCCACCGCCTGCGGCGCACGTTCGATGAACTCTTTCAGCAACACAGTATTGTTTTTGAACTGGCCGCCTTTAAGGGTTTCCTGATAGAACAGCTCTTTGCTGTCTTCGATGCCTTTCAGTTTCTGGTAGCGGGTTTCTGCGGCGTTCATACCAACCGACGCTTTAATGGTGTTACCGCCAATGGTAGACATTTTCTCAACAATCAGGACTTTCGCCCCTTCGTCACACGCCTGAATTGCCGCCGCCAGACCTGCGCCGCCGCTGCCCACCACCACAACGTCGTAGTTTTGTGGCTCATTCAGACTGCCGCCCTCTTCCAGCAACTGCGCTTTGCAGGATTTAGCGATCGCTTTGGATACCGCTTTTTTTACCGCTTCGCTCTGTTCGGTCGCGCCAGTCACCGCATCAACGTGCGGGCTGTTGGCGTCCAGAATACGGGTACGGATAATTTCAAAACTGGTGGTGAATTCCACATCCAGATCCGCACCTGCTTCCAGCGCGATATCCGCAATGCGATCAGTTTCAAGACTCACGCTGATCGCCAGTTCATGTGCAGGGGCCTGCACTTTTTCCTGGAACACACCGGCTTTGAATTTCTTCGACGTCATGCTCATGTCGCGGATCATCGCGTCTACCAGCGAGAAACGCCACAGCGGCTCAGGAATGGTCAGCGCTTCGCGTTGTGTGCTGTCAATGAACAGATCGAGTTTCTGATCGGCGGCGATACGGTCAGTCCAGTCCGGATAAGCGATACACGCTTTACCGATAGCAATCATGTCGTAGCCGTGTTCCAGCGCCATATCCGCATCGGATTTGTTGACGATGCCGCCCACGCCCATCACCGGAATTTTTGCCAGTGTGTCGGAACGCATTGCGACGTATTTGTCGATCAGCGGTGTCGGATCCGTGGTATCGACAATGGAAGGACGCAGCGAGTAACCGAGGGAGAAATGCAGATAATCCAGACCGCGCGCCGCCAGTTGTTCCAGCAGGTACATGGTGTCAGCAAAACGGATACCCGGTTCTTCCAGCTCTTCCGGAGAGAAACGGTAACCAATAATGAAAGAGTCGTCGGCGTATTTCTTCGCCATCTCATGCGTAATGTCCAGCACTGCCAGCGGGAAGCGTGCGCGATTTTCACGGCTGCCGCCCCATTTGTCGTCACGCTGGTTGGAATTCGGAGAGAAGAATTGCTGGATAAGATAGGTATTGGCACCGTGGATTTCTACGCCGTCGAAACCGGCTTCAATGGCACGACGCACGCCTTCACCAAATTTGGCGATCATGCCGTCGACTTCTTCTGCAGTCAGCGCGACAGGTGTGGCTGCGCCTTCACGCGGTGCTGCTAATGCACTTGGCGCGACAGGCTGCTGGCCGCCGATCAGTTTTGGCTCACTCATGCGGCCGCCGTGATAAATCTGCAGAACGGCTTTTGAACCCTGAGATTTCACTGCGGCAGCGATTTTCGCCAGTCCGTCGATTTTAGCGTCGTTGTCGATACCGATGGCGCCCGGGAATGCCAGACCTTTGTCATCTACAAAACAGCATTCAACAATCACCGTACCGATGCTACCGGCGCGGGCACGGTAGTATTCGACCAGTTCGCTGGTGACGGTGCCGTCATAAAAGCCGGTGCAGGTGGTCATTGGCGCCATCAGAATGCGATTTTTCAGCACAGTGCCATTCGGTAAAGTAAACGGGCTCAATAGCAGATCGTTGTTGCTCATAATAGTGACTCCAAACTTTAAGGTTTTAAATCTGAATTCGTCACCGGCGCGCTATTTTTGTGAAGCGTGTTGAAATGTTTATTTATTATTCGTTGTATTATTTCAAAGCCGGAATCATGCTTATTAATATAGTTTTATTTTTACTTTCTAAACCTCTAACATTAGTTAATTAACTATTTATCTATTAACTTAATGCCTGTTATATTAAAAATATGTTAACTAACAAATTAAATAATCACATTCCTGTAAACTACGGGTGTAATTGTATTTAACTGATGAGAATATTATTACATCCTGCCGCCCTTATCCTCCGGCAGATCATGAAGTTCAGCCGCTGACAAGTGGCGCATGAAAGCCTGAAGACAACCTGCGGATGTAGCTCAACACTGTGAATGCCTCTCATTTGCCCTACTCCATTTTTGCTGATCTACTCCCCGAACACTTCCAGAATACTGCCCGCAAACGATGTCGCCCTCCTGTCTCGCCATAATTAATCAGATAAAGCCTGTTCTTTTGTTTTATTCGATTTAAAAAACAATTCAGCCCCGTATTTTCTTGATCAAGATCAACAGTTAAAAATAGGGAAATCGCATTATATAAACATTTCCTCCCTCTTACGGGGAATAAGAGTTATCAGACAAAAATAACAATAATGAGGCAATGAACATGCCACCATTTAATAACTAAAAAAATATTAAGTAACTAAAAAAACCAGACTACATCTTACCTATGCATCATCACAATATTCCTAACTACCTAAGATAAATATTATGAGCGAAATAACAAAAACTGCGGTGAAAGAGCCAGCGAAAAAAGCCGAACCCGGCAAAAAAAATCGCTGGATCTTTATGATACTTCCCGTGCTGGTGTCGGTGTTGTTGCTGCTGGTTCCGGTGCCTGCCGGGCTTGAACCTTATGCATGGCATTTCTTCGCCATCTTCGTGGGCGTCATTGTTGGCCTGATCTTCGAACCATTGCCGGGTGCCGTTATCGGCTTAACCGGTGTAGTGGTCATCGCCCTGTTCAGCCAGTGGTTGTTGTTCAGCCCGGCTGAGCTGGCGGATCCTAAATTCAAAACCGCAGCACAGTCCTTCAAATGGGCCGTCAGTGGTTTTGGTAACTCCACGGTCTGGTTAATCTTCGGCGCGTTCATGTTTGCTGCCGGCTACGATAAAACCCAGTTTGGCCGCCGTCTGGCGCTGATCCTGGTGAAATATCTCGGCCGCCGCAGCCTGACGCTCGGTTACGCCATCACCTTCGCTGACTTATTACTGGCACCGTTTACGCCTTCCAACACCGCGCGCAGCGGCGGCACAATCTACCCGATCATTGCCAACCTGCCGCCGTTGTACGGTTCAAAACCGAATGACCCGAGCGCACGTAAAATTGGTTCTTACCTGATGTGGGTGGCGATTACCGCAGCCTGTATCACCAGTTCCATGTTCCTGTCTGCACTGGCACCAAACCTGCTGGCGCTGGGCATCGTGAACAGCGTAACCGGTATCAACATTTCCTGGGGCACCTGGTTCATCGCCTTCCTGCCGGTCGGTCTGTTGCTTCTGCTGACCATGCCGCTGCTGGCGTACTGGTTCTACCCGCCAGAAGTGAAAATCAATGACGAAGTACCTCGCTGGGCGACCGCTGAACTGGCGAAACTGGGCAAAATGTCCCGTCATGAAATCCTGCTGCTGGTATTCGTGTGCTGTGCGCTGGCAATGTGGATTTTCGCAGCCAGCTTCATTGAACCGGCAATGGCCGCACTGCTGGTCGTGGTACTGATGCTGTGGACCGGTGTGCTGAACTGGAACGACATCACCAGCAACAAACCCGCCTGGAACACCTTTGCCTGGTTCGCCACACTGGTGGCACTGGCCGACGGCTTATCCCGCACCGGTTTCATCGCCTGGCTGGGTAAAGAAGGCGCAGCGCTGATGGGCGGTATCTCCCCGGGTGCGGCGACGATTGCCCTGCTGCTGGCGTTTTATTTGCTGCATTACCTGTTCGCCAGCACCACGGCGCACACCACCGCGCTGTTACCGGCTATGCTGACTATTGGTGCCGCCATTCCGGGTATTAATATGCAGGTATTCTGTCTGCTGATGGTGACGTCTCTGGGTGTTATGGGGATCATCACACCTTACGGTACCGGTCCAAGCCCGATTTATTACGGCAGCGGTTATCTGCCAACCAAAGATTACTGGCGTCTCGGGACGATCTTTGGTGCCATCTTCCTGATTGCTTTACTGGTAATCGGTTATCCGTGGATGGTGATGATGTTCTGATTGTGGCGATAAAATCACCCACAAAGCATTAACAGAGCATTTACTGAAAGAAAACATATAAACCCCGTTGCCAGCCTGTGTACTTGGCTGGCAACATACAGAACGAATATAAACGTCGCCCCGAATACCTCTGCTATACCGAGTCAACAGTCCCATCCGTGGCGGCAAAAACGGAAAAAGTGAGAAAACAATGTCGAACAAACCGTTCTATTATCAAAATCCCTTCCCCGTTTCTAAAGATGACACCGAATACTACCTGCTGACCAAAGATCACGTATCTGTCAGCACCTTCGATGGTGAAGAAGTGTTAAAAGTGGAACCGCAGGCGCTGACCCTTTTGGCCCAGCAGGCGTTCCACGATGCCTCTTTCATGCTGCGCCCTGCGCATCAGCAACAAGTGGCCTCTATTCTTCATGACCCGGAATCAAGCGAAAACGACAAATATGTCGCGCTGCAATTCCTGCGTAACTCTGAAATCGCGGCCAAAGGTATCCTGCCAACCTGTCAGGACACCGGTACCGCCATCATCATGGGTAAAAAAGGCCAGCGCGTCTGGACCGGTGGCGGCGACGAAGCCAGCCTGTCTCAGGGCGTGTACAACACGTTCATTGAAGATAACCTGCGCTATTCCCAAAACGCTGCGCTGGATATGTACAAAGAAGTGAACACCGGCACCAATTTGCCTGCGCAAATCGATCTCTACAGTGTCGATGGCGACGAGTACAAATTCCTGTGCATCGCCAAAGGCGGTGGTTCAGCGAACAAGACCTATCTGTATCAGGAAACCAAAGCGCTGATCACGCCAGCTAAGCTGAAAGATTATCTGGTTGAGAAAATGCGCACGCTGGGTACAGCAGCGTGTCCGCCGTACCATATCGCTTTCGTGATTGGCGGAACTTCAGCTGAAGCGACGCTGAAAACGGTGAAACTGGCGTCTACCCATTACTACGACGGTCTGCCAACTGAAGGTAACGAACACGGCCAGGCATTCCGCGACGTCAATCTGGAACAGGAACTGCTGGCTGAAGCCAACAATCTTGGCCTGGGCGCACAGTTCGGCGGCAAATACTTTGCCCACGATATCCGCGTAGTACGTCTGCCACGTCACGGCGCGTCATGTCCGGTCGGTATGGGCGTCTCCTGCTCAGCAGACCGTAACATCAAAGCCAAAATCAACCGCGACGGTATCTGGATCGAAAAACTGGAAGAAAATCCGGGCAAGTACATTCCAGAAGCGTTGCGTCAGCAAGGCGAAGCCGGTGTGGTGAAGGTTGACCTGAACCGTCCGATGAAAGAAATCCTCGCGCAGCTTTCTGAATATCCGGTATCAACCCGCCTTTCCCTGAGCGGTACGATTATCGTTGGTCGTGATATTGCGCACGCCAAACTGAAAGAGCGCCTGGATAACGGCGAAGGTTTGCCGCAGTACATTAAAGATCATCCGATTTACTACGCAGGCCCGGCGAAAACCCCTGAAGGTTACGCTTCCGGCTCTCTCGGCCCGACCACCGCTGGCCGCATGGATTCCTACGTGGATCTTCTGCAATCCAACGGCGGCAGCATGATCATGCTGGCAAAAGGTAACCGTAGCCAGCAGGTGACCGACGCGTGCCATAAACACGGCGGTTTCTATCTCGGCAGCATCGGCGGACCGGCAGCAGTTCTGGCTCAGCAAAGTATCAAGAGCCTGGAATGTGTGGAATATCCTGAACTGGGTATGGAAGCCATCTGGAAAATCGAAGTCGAAGACTTCCCGGCGTTCATTCTGGTGGATGACAAAGGCAACGATTTCTTCCAGCAAATCCACGCAAGCACCTGCGCGAAGTGCGTGAAGTAAGCGCCTCCTGAAAGACAAAAGGCCTGCCAGAAATGGCGGGCCTTTTTTGTTGAAATGCCGGTTAAGTCTTGATTAAAGCTCTGCTTTTCCCGGATTATCAAATCCTACGCGCCCGACAAACGGCAAACGCAACGCCGGGTTTTTGACATCGACACCCAGGTTCAGCCCCAGCACGTTAACTTCCAGACCTTCTTCCACGCCCAGCGTAACGCCCAGAAGCCCAAGCAACGATACCTGAACACCACGCCCGGAAGGCGGCAACCCAATCGGATTAGTGATTCCGCGATAATCCTTACCGATGGCGTTAGACGGCATATCCAGTTCAAGTTCCGGCACTTCACGGCCAATATGCGCCATAAACGTGTTGCTGTTTGGTCCCGGCCAGGCGTGATAAGTGTGCGGATACGGGTAACTTTTAATGGCGGCTTCAATTTTTGGGATCATCAATTGCGCCTGCGCGCCACGGTGATCCACCAGCAAACGTGGCTGCGAACCAAACCAGTAGCCATCCGGAATAGCGTAATTACGGCGAACCACATTGGTACTGCCCCAGCTGATGACGTCATAACGGGTAAACTGTGTTTCCCCTTCCCGCTTGAATATGATCCACGGATGCACAGCAACCAGTCCGCGCCAGCCATAGGTCGGTGCAGCATAAATCTGCACAATGGCGGTACTTTTGAGTTTGGCCGGATCCGGCGCAATTCCGGCGGAATCCCGCCGCGCCGTAGACCAGCTCTGCCCTGCGGGTTCTTCACGGGTTTGCGAGGCTTTTGCATAGCTGTATCCAAAAGACAGCAGTAAAACGAGGACAAATACGAGGCTAAACCATTTTATGGCGATCATGCTTTTATTCACCTTTGCCTGTCTGTTGGAAACAACATGAATACTTCATCCGCTCCTATAATAAAGACTTACCGCCTCATTCACTAGCGCTAGCCATAAAACCAAAGTCCATCATCAGGCGCTCTGCCGACAAGGAAAATCAGACTCCAGCCCATTGTTGCCCAAACTTTACAGGCTCATACTGCAATTAATACGAAGCAGATTTACGGATTTAATGAAAACAATAAACTGATGTTAACGTATTGATTAAATAAGGATGAATATGACTGACTCTAAGAAAGCATTGATCATCGGCGCATCGCGCGGTATCGGTTTAGGTGTGGTGGACGTACTCACAAAGCGCGGCTGGCAGGTGACTGCTACCACGCGTGAGGCCGTACCTGATAAAAGCCCCGCGTCGGTTGAATGGGTAAAACTGGACATCAATAAATCCGAAGCGAGGGAGGCGGTAAAAGACGCGCTTTCCGCCAGCCATTTTGATCTGATTTTTGTGAATGCAGGCGTGTTCGGTCCGGATCATCAGGATATTCATCAGGCCAGCGATGACGAAATTCTTCAGCTGTTTTTGACCAACGCCATCTCCCCTGTCCGCTGCGCTGCCGAATTGCTGCCGCTGCTAAACCACCGCACTGGCGTGCTGGCGCTGATGACGTCTGAGCTTTCCAGTCTCAACGAGAACGAAGTGGCAACCTATCCGCTTTATTCTGCCAGCAAAGCCGCGCTGAATATGCTGACCCGTGGTTTGCAGGAACAGACAGAAAAACAGGAAGTGACGCTGCTTTCCGTCCATCCGGGCTGGGTACAAACTGATATGGGCGGTGAAAATGCCACCCTGACGATTGAAGAAAGTAGCACCGGTATTGTCGAACAGTTTGAAGCCTTATCCGGTAAGGGCGGCCATCATTTCGTGGAATATTCTGGTCGTAAGTTACGCTGGTAACTTTTTGCTGGCAAACAGTCACAAATAAACACCCGTTTTGCGTCAATTCTGCCAGCTTTAGAAAAATAGCTTGCCGGTTCCTCGACGCAGTGCCACCATTAGGAAATTAACGTTTCCTAATGGTGGCGATTCCAATGCAACCTTCCCCTTCCAGAGAACGCGGACGCCCGCGTGAGTTCGACACCGGTCTGGCGCTGGATAACGCCATGACGGTATTTCGTGAGAAAGGCTTTCATGCCGCATCAGTCAGCGACCTGAGTCGGGCGATGAACCTGACGGCGGGCAGCATCTACAAGGCTTTCACTGATAAACGTACTCTGTTTCTCAACGTTTTTGAGCGCTATACCTCTCTGCGCAATGCTCAGCTGCGCCAGCAGATTGAGAGCGTCACGACCGGGCGCGAACGTATTGCCCAGGTGCTGCGCTTTTATCTCAAATCCTCCCATGAAATTGAAGGCCGTCGCGGTTGTCTGGTTGTCGCCGGCACTGTTGAGTTGCTGACTTTCGATGATGAAGTTGCCGGGCTGGTTCGCCAGGCGATTACCCGCAATAAAGCGTTCCTGATTTCGCTGATCGAACTGGGGCAACGTGACGGTTCAGTCTCAACGGCCATTGATGCACAAGCCGCATCAACCCTGATGCTTTATATCGTGCTGGGAATGCGTGTTGCCGGCAAAGTTGAAAACAATCCGGACGCTGACTCCACGCTGGAACTGGCGCTAAAAATCCTCGATTAAAAATTTTTTGTCATTTAGGAAATAAACATTTCCTAATAAACTTTAACAGGAGAAATATCATGACTCAGATTATGCCTTCCACTTCCGTTGCCACGGCGCCTTTCGGTACACCCGATCCAACACTGAAAGGATTTCATCACCATTACGCCACAGTGGACGGCGTGCGAATGCATTACGTTTGTGGCGGAAATCCTGACGGCGAGGTTTTACTGCTGCTGGCCGGTTTCCCGCAGAGCTGGTTTGCATGGCGTCACGTTATGCAGGATCTGAAGGATACTTTCTGGCTGGTAGCCCCTGATCTGCCGGGTCAGGGCGATTCCGACCGGCCAGAAACCGGCTACGACACACAGAGTCTGGCGCAGAAAACCCACGGGCTGATGCAGTCTCTTGGACATACACGCTATTTTCTGGTTGCCCACGATGTCGGAGCCTGGGTGGCTTATCCGTATGCCGCGCTCTACCCGAATGAAGTGAAACGGCTGGCGCTGCTCGATGCCGGGATCCCCGGAATTACCTTACCGGATGCGCTGCCGGTCACGCCGGATAAATCATGGAAAACCTGGCACTTTGCGTTTCATACCCTTCCCGATTTACCTGAAGCATTGATTACCGGAAATGAACGGATCTATCTGGACTGGTTTTTACGCAGAAAAACGGCAGCGCCTGATGCCTTTACGGACGAAGATATCAGCGAATATTTGCGCGTTCTCCTCAAAAGCGGCGGGTTGCGCGCCGGGCTGGCGTATTACCGTTCGGTCACAGTTTCTGCTGAGCAGAACCGTGAGCTTAACCGTCAGGGAAAATTGCAGATGCCGCTGCTGGCGGTGAGTGCCGATCAGGGTTCTATCCCGGATATGGCCGTACCGTTGCGAGATTTCGCAGAAAACGTCACCGGAATTATTATCGCCAACAGCGGGCATTTTATTCCCGAGGAGCAACCAGAGGCACTTGCACACGAACTGCACACTTTCTTCACAATGTGATAGGAAGATTTGTTGAATTTTTTATGGTAAAACGGCCGGTAAGATTGTTTGTTAATTATTTGTATCCACAATAATTGCCGGGCTAACTTGTCGCATGCGACCAGCAGACACGGCATCTTTCATTTTTCAGGGATTTGTCATGTCATCTTCTTCCGGTAATCCGGATTCACTGTTACAGCACCGCTCGTTTGTGGCGTTCTGGATAGCCCGTGCGGCCTCCAGTTTTGGTTTCCAGATGCTTTCCATTGTGGTGAGCTGGCAAATCTACTCGATTACCGGAAGGGCGTTTGATCTGGGGCTGATCGGGCTGGTGCAGTTTTTCCCCTCTGTCGCGCTGGCGCTGGTCGCCGGACACGTGGCGGATCAGTTTGACCGCCGCCGCGTGGTCTTGCTCGGACAAATCGCAGAATGGGTGGCGATTGCCGCCCTGGCGTATTTGTCACTGACGCATCACGTCAACGAAGTCATTATCCTCGGCCTGATTTTTATCATTTCGACCGCCAAAGCCATGGAAGCGCCGTCTTTACAGTCGATGCTTCCGGCACTGGTGCCGCCGCATTTACTGGCGCGGGCGATGGCCGCTAACAGTGTTTCAGGTCAGGCGGCGTCTATGGTCGGCCCGGCGCTCGGCGGTTTTATGTATGTCGCCGGAGCCGGCGTCGCTTACTCGGTGTGCGCCTGTCTTTATCTGTTATCGATTGTGATGGTCAGCCGTTTACGTTACGAGTACATGCTTAAAATATTTACTTTGTTTATAAAAAACAGTGTGTTAAGTG
Organism: Rahnella variigena; assembly: GCF_003610915.1. Taxonomy (NCBI): domain Bacteria; kingdom Pseudomonadati; phylum Pseudomonadota; class Gammaproteobacteria; order Enterobacterales; family Yersiniaceae; genus Rahnella; species Rahnella variigena. The sequence goes on along the minus strand of NZ_NSDJ01000002.1, from coordinate 343,479 downwards.
TGTTTTTCTTGCGCTTTTTCAGTCGCACGCAGTGTATATCTCATGCTATTTAGATCAACCACTTACATTTCGTTTTGGGGAAGGTTTTTCCCTCTATCTCTCTTTTCCGCGCATTCCATATGACGCAGCAGCAGCGCGAAGAAATATTTTAACTTTCTGATTAGCAAAGCAAATACATCTGTTTCTGCAATTTTTAACTTGTGAAAGGTGGTGTTTATAACTGCATGAATTTACGAATAATATAATTAGTTGTGCAGAAGGACTGACTACCCCATCAAGTTATCTTCAAGGTCTATACTTATGATCCACCAATGGAGGATTTTATATGTGCGGACGCTTCACTCAGTACGAACCCCGATCTCATTACATTGAAGTTCTCTCGCCTGATAAAGAGTTCGCCAGCAGCATCGATGATATACCGCTCGACCGTTACAACGTCGCACCCGGTTCACGCGTCCTTTTGCTCAATCAGCGCGACGATAAAATGTTTCTCGATCCTGTTAACTGGGGATATCAACCTGGCTGGGCGAAAGAATCAAAGCGGCCACCGATGATCAATGCGCGTGTTGAAACGGTGGCAACGAGCAGGATGTTTAAACCGCTATTCGAGCATGGGCGTGCATTAGTAATGGCGGATGGCTGGTACGAATGGAAGAAAGACCAATCTAACGCTAAGATCAAACAGCCGTACTTCATCTACCATAAATCACATGTCCCGCTGTTCTTTGCGGCCATAAGCCAGTATCACCCTGACGCAGCCGAAACGCCGGAGGATGATGGCTTTGTAATCGTGACCGCTGCTAGTGATGAGGGACTGCTCGATATCCATGACAGACGCCCGCTCGTTCTTGACCGCACACAGGCGCTGGAGTGGCTGGATGGTGACACTCTTCCAGAACGCGCATTGGAAATAGCCGAGAAGGAGTCCGTGCCGTCGTCAAAATTCACCTGGCATCCAGTTATGCAAAAGGTCGGCAGCATTCGGAACAACGGGCCTGAGCTGATAAAACCGATAAATGACCCACTGGTTAGACTTTCACGCGCATCAAATCACTGAAGCGCGTGGTATAGGCGGGTGAGAGCATCTGACGTTTCATCTCCCAACTCTTTTGAATACCTTGCCCCGCAAACCAGACTCGTCCTTTTCCACTGTGGTTGATACCATCGAGAACAGCCATGAGCTGCTCACTATTTGTACGTGGCTTGTACTCATCGAATAGGCCCAGTTGTGCCACCCCTTGGCTATAGAAGTCACCCAGCATCACTCCACATTTTTGAAACCGGTGGCCATCTTGCCAGATTGCATCCAGGCACTGCGTGGCAGCGGCTACTATATCGCGACTGTCTTGAGTAGGTATCTGCAGTTTTGTACCTGCAGTTTTGCCGTAATACAGTTCATTCATAGCGAACGGGCTGGTTTTGACGAATGCTGAAATATGGCGACAGTACTGATGCTCACCGCGAAGCTTCTCTGCTGCCCGCACTGCATGGCTGCAGATAGCTTCACGCATCAGGTCATATTCGCTAACGCGGTCACCAAATGAACGAGAGCAGACGATCTGCTGTTTGGTTGGCGCAAATTCTTCGAGTTCTAAACATGGCTCCCCACGTAATTCCCTCACGGTTCGTTCTAATACAATATTAAAGTGTTTTCGTATCAGCGGCGTCGGAGTGTCTGCCAACTGCAACGCAGTTTTAATGCCCATATCATTAAGTTTTTTGGAAATGCGCCTGCCAACTCCCCACACATCCCCAACTTCCACCAATGCCATCAGCTTACGCTGCCTGGCAAGTAGAGACAGATCAACCACACCGCCGGTCTTTGTCCATTTCTTTGCAGCATGGTTAGCTAGTTTGGCTAGGGTCTTAGTCGGTGCAATTCCAACACCTACGGTCAAACCAGTCCACCGAAGAACCTTAGCCCTCACCTCGCGTCCAAACTCTTCCAGATTCTGGCAATTACTAACCCCTTGCAGGTTCATAAATGCCTCATCAATTGAGTAAACCTCCACGGCTGGCGACATTTCTTCCAACACCGTCATCACCCTCGAGCTCATGTCTGCATACAGCGCGTAATTGCTGCTAAAGGTCACTATCTTGTGACGTTCAAAGAGATCACGCATCTTAAAGAACGGGTCCCCCATCTTAATTCCTAGTTTCTTCGCTTCTGTACTGCGAGCAATTACGCAACCGTCATTGTTGCTAAGAACAACCACTGGCCGCCCTTTCAAATCAGGACGAAACACAGTCTCGCAGCTGGCATAGAAGCTGTTCACATCGGCAAGGGCAAACATTACTGGAACCCATTAATACTGAAAGTGACGACTCCAAACACTTCAAGTTCATCGCCACCGTCATGAAGAACGATCGGCGGGAAATCTGGATTCATTGGCACAAGCTGAACAACTGGATGAGTGCAGAGACGCTTCACGGTGTACTCACCAGCCAATGATGCAATGATGATGTCTCCATGCTTAGCCTGCAGGCTTCGGTCAACAACAAGTAAAGACCCTTCGTAGATTCCAGCATCGACCATCGACATGCCTGTCGCCATCACGAAGTATGTAGCTGCGGGATGATTTACACAAAGCTCATTTAAATCAATACCTTTCTCAATGTAGTCCTGTGCTGGTGAGGGGAAACCTGCCTGCACTTTGTCTTGGAAGAAAGGTATTAGAAGCTTCAATGGGTCTGGTATTGGGTAAAAGATGTTCATATAATAACCTCACAAAATACTGTTTATGCATACAGTATAATCACGTGATCTTGTGATTGTGAAGGGTAGACTGCGGGTAAATTCTTAGAGGGCTGATCTGCAAAGCAATAAAAAGCGCCGGTGCCGTCGAGGCATTGAAAGAAGAATTCCAGAAAAGGCTTGATGATCATTACACGGGCGCGACGTTCGCAGTTCGGCGTGTTCATAGCGATGGGCTTTCTGTGATGGGAGGTACGGCGCGGGATAAAGAAGTGATCGACGTGATGCTGCAGAATACGTGGGAAAGCGCGGAGGGCTGGTATCAGCCTGGTTCATGAAATTTGAGGCCAATATTGACGCCATAAAAAAACCAAAATTATATTTTCTCCGTCATGACAGCAACCGGCCACCGAGCCGGGTTTTTTGTGCCTGTAATCTGGCAAAATCACCGCCCTGCACTATTCTCATATCAGCTGACGTAGAACAGCAAGCCTGCCAAGGCTATGCATGCCTATCTTCTGATAACCCACCTTATACGTGGGTTCTTTTTTACCCATAGATAGCTTTTTCTTCGCCCTGGACTAAAATTGAAAATGGATGGAGTGACTACCTACCAGTACTAAGTAATGTTGATAACCTTGATATTTGCCCGCCGTTAACGCGGGCTTTTTTTTAACTACAAAACTAATGTTACTTAACCCAAATTTTATTTATCAGCTATTGTTAACAAAGGAGTAACACTCCTGTTCCGAACTAAATTTTTTGTGATGATTCACTGGCCCTCTTCGCGAGGGCTTTTTTACTGTACCTGAGTGAACACCCTTGTAGGTTACCTAAGCCGGAACTCATGAAGGTTGTTATTCAAACTCCAACCACAATAACTATATGGCACAGATAGAAAATAAAGAACGATTGGTTTTTCGATCGGTAATAACGATCAATAGTTGCGTTTCGATCGGTAATTACCATTGGAGTCCTAAGGGTATTCAGCGGAAGATTGCATAAATTTCTGAGGACTACGAACATTGTGAAAATCATACTGCTTATACTCATCGTTCTGGCGATTGTTGCTGGGCTGATTTGGTGGGTTATGAAATCGGGTGCCGATGATACGAATGATGATTATTGAGCGAAAAAAAAGCCCGCCGAAGCGGGTTATTTTAAAGCATACAGTCGACTAAATTTTTGAACCGTCGTTAATCATCAAATATCGAAGCAAACCTTCATCAGATGCCTTTCTAGCCGGGTCATTGCTGGCAATCAGGTAAAACGAAGTCGCCAAATCGTAGGGAGCTTTGTCGGCCGATTGGATGGTAAACGTTAATGCTGAAGGGGTAATGGAAGAGCTGCAGGTCATATCCCAATGAGATGCATCTTTCTCAATGGCTTTACAGTTGGTAGGGCCGTAACTATACGACATTTTGCTACTCACAGCTGTAATAGCTTCTTGAACATAGACCGGGTTATTCCCACCGCTATAGCTAGCGAAGGCAATGCCACCCACTAACAACAGTGGCAATCCATACAAAGCTGCGTTCCTTTTTTTCACTTTCAACAACTCCAAAGCAGTATGTGAATTAAGAGTACTCCTAAATACACTGCAAAGAAATGTCAGAAGATTGTAATTTTTTTTACATTATGTTTCTAAATGCAAATTAAACTCCTAATATTTTGTTTACGATAGAGTTTTTAGATTGTTCCGGACTAAATTTTTATCCAGATCCACTAACCTTCCCCGCTAAGCTTTCTTTAAGATTTACCTATTAGCAGGTCAATAGCTTTCCAAAATCTATCCTTGTGGTGCAGATGAACTACCTTTTGGTGCTTTTGCTCCAACTGAGTAATGATTGTTTCAACGCTTACTATCTTACCTTCCTCAAGTACCGTTATAACTGCCTCACCAATTTCCTGCCGTATTTGTGAATATTCTTCATCTGTAAGCATAAGCACCTCGAAATAGTTTTCGTGAGCCTAGCATAGGATGACTTGAAATAGGGCAAATTGGTGTGAATGTTCGGCATGGAGAGAAAGTTATGAAGTGGGTTCTTTTGACATGGCGGTCAGATTTTCGGGGCCGATGTAAGCTTCCATTGCCGCAACCTTTTCTGAAAGCTCTTTGATAGCCTGCACTGCCAGCGCAATAACACCGTTGTATTCCACAGTGTACGACCGTTTCGATTCGTCACGCTTGCTGGTCAGCTTGGTAACACTGACAGTCTCCGTCACGGTGGTAGTGTTGCCTTCATCGTCCACAACTTCTCTTTCTACCTGCTGTTCCTCAGTACCGTATTCGTCATTCTCATCGAATATAGAACCAACGGCTTCCGGTAACACTTTCATCAGATCTTGGGCAATCACTCCCGCTGATGGAGTGCCGTCCGTTTTCCATGCGAAAGTTACACCGTCAATGGCATTAATTTTATCCAGAGCATTGGCGATCGGCGTAATGAAGTCTTTCTTGTCCCGGTCCGACGTCTGAATAAGTGTTGTACATTGAATATTCCTCGGGACGATTAAGTCACCACTTGCCGTATGTTGGAAATATTTCACGGTGGCGTTTACGCCGGTGGCCATCGTTATATCACCAGAGTTTTCGGCATATATCCGTGAGTAAGGAAGATTGTTTCCCTGCCCTGCCATGAAAGTGATAAAAAATGGCCAACCACCGCCAGATGCCGATGCCCTGAGATTTAACTGAGTTCCTTCGATAGCAATCGTACCGTTTAATGTTGCTCCATCGGTTATAACGGGAGCAGATGTGGGTGCTGCTCCTAAAGAACTGCGAGCCGCCGCGGCTGTGGTAGCGCCAGTGCCCCCTTGATTTACCGGAACAGCGCCACCGACTTTAGTAGCCATGTTCGTTACCAGGTAGTTCCATGATGGGCCGGTAAAAGTGGAACCGTCAGGAAGCGTTACAGTGATGTTGCCTGTGCCACTGTAGACCTGTTGCCAGTTAGCTTTGTCCAGATTTAAACCGCGGATAGCCCTTGCAGTGTCAGCGGCCACCTGCGCGGTGATACCTACCAATGTTGCATTCGGTACCGCAGTCCATGCATTACCTGTCGCGGTAGGTCCACCATAAGCTGTAACCAGAGTTAATGCCGTGGACGAAGTAATTGTTTTGACACCTAGCGTATAGGTCACCCCGCCGACAATAGCGACAACGAAGTCACCCGCTTTTAAATCGGCGGTGAAGGCAGTTCCGGTACCGGTGACGTTTGCTGAATTATTGGTTAATGCGATTGTGCCTGCTGACATGTTTTTCTCCGGGCATTAAAAAACCCGCCGTAGCGGGTTGATGAGAATGCTTAAAATTTTGAGGAAGTATGGCGTTAGAAATAATCTGTCGCCCATAGAAACGGCAGTGGCTTACTGGCGTAACCGACCACCTGCTGATTAGGATTCGTTGAATCACCACCGTTGATAAAGCTTGTGGGCCGTCCGAAAAATGACGCTCCACTTCTGGCCATGCCGAGATGGCACCAACTCTGCGCTGCGAGCTGGCCGCCAATTTTCATAATCGGCACCATTGGCTGCTGTGCCTGATCCCCAGCACCGAATGCGGTGGCCGTTCCATTTGATGCTGGAGTATTTATGTTTCCCCGGTACATCATCGGTGTTTCGGCGCTCGTAAAACTGATCCCGCCATCAATCCCACGGACCGCAATACCCCAGGCTGGTACCACAGGCGTTTTAATGGTGAATACGCAAATTTTGATAGCGATATTGATCCCCGCCTGACTATTGGCACTGCTGTAGCCTTTAAGCGTACGGCTTGCCTCGTCGTATATCATTCCAATATTGGGGTCATCCCAATAACAGAACACGGTGGAATTTGCGCCCACTGGAAGAGTAAGGTTTCCCGTGAACCCGCCGTTGTATGAATACGTCAGAAATAAGCCTGAATTGCTGTCCACGACATAAGGGAAGGAACCGCCGGCGGCCACAGCGAAACCAAAACCGCCCTGATTTATCTCGCCCGGGTAAACACAGTACACATTGACCAGTTTTGGACGATCAGCCGAACTACTGGCAAAACTCGGGCTTTGCAAGTTGGTGGTTAAATCCAGAGAGGCTGTCACCGTCCTTGCATTGTTGTCCACGCTGATTGCCAGTGATTTGAACTGCATGGCCGCAGATATCGATGTTTTTAATATCGCGACCACGTTATCCGGAATGGCGACCAGTTGTGAACCCGCCGGGCATTTCGCCGAAAAATCTGCTGATGAGGTGTTTACGTTACCAATACTGGCACCAATCGAAAGACTGCCGATCCACGTTAATGGCCGGCTGACTGACATGTCGTAACTTTTGGCACCAGCGACTGCTATTCCGAAAGGCATCAGCTTAAATCCCCCACCTTAACTTTCCAGTTCCCGACGCTGTCATAAACACGTAATCCACGACCATCCAGCGTGATGCTGCCCTGTCCCGCAGTGGCCGATTTAAACGTAAAGCCGGTGTTCTTATCGAGATTCCATCCAGTACCCGAGGTCGCGTAATTATTCGACTGGATATAATTACCGATCTTGGCATTGGTAATCGTCCCGTCCTGGATAAACGCATCACTGATAAACACTTGGCCATTCACCACGGCAAATGGTGAATACTGCGTGTCACCCGATCCCGACATCAGTACGAACTGGTTTGCGTTAAAGCCCACCCGCGTCACCACGGGCTGGCCTGCCTGCGCCAGCACAGCGATAGACATACCTGCGTTGTACATGACGCCACCGATCCGCACGCCGGTTTTCAGGGTGTAAATAGCTGAAGCACCGCTGGCATCAACAACGGCCGTTAGTTTGTCCTCGAGCGCCGCTGTTACGTCCCCGATTTGCGCCTGAACCTGAGTGCTTAAATCAGCCAGTCCCTGATCGACTTCTGCGATTGTGGTTTTCACAGTCAGAATATCAGCGCGCACCTCACCGTTCTGGGCAAACTGGTGATCAACGGTTGAGTTGAGGTTCAAAGCATTTTGCAGAATGGCATCAATGTTGGTTTCAATGTCACCGGTCAGCCGGTCACCGTCGGCTGAGTTCAGGAAGTCATCAGCGATATCGCCCAGATAATCATCGGCATTATCGTTCACCATCCCTCTGATCCAGTCGGTATATCCCGACTCATTTCCGGTTTTATCCACCAGCTGCGCGCGATACCAGAAAACCTGACCTGCCCTTAATCCCATCTGAGTATAAATTGCCTGCGGATAGGGGACATCAGACAGCAACAGCGGGTTAGACTGATCAGAATTCGGCGTGTACTGAATCTCTGTTTTCAGCGTGTCCGAAGTGTTTTCCGGGAAGCCCCAATTCAGTTGAATACCCCAGTTGATGCCGGTGGCCGTGAAACCTACCGGTTTCGGCGGGTTACCTTCTTTGCCGGTCAGAGTCACTTCTACGGAATAACCCCACCCGCTTGATATTTCCGCTGCATTGATAGCTCGCACACGCACCAGATAGCGGCCAGCGTAGATGCCTGGCACTTCGAATGAAGTGGTTGAGCTTCGCGGTACGTTTACCCAATTGCCGTCGTTGCGTCGCCATTGGGCCTCATAGGCGATAGCATTCGTCGTTGCGTCCCACGTCGCCCGCATGGTCTGAACGCTGATCCCCTGATTGACCACGGAATAGGAACCGATTTGAATGTTGGCCGGTGCCGACTGACTGCCCGGAGGGATAACACTGATCGGGCGTTCATCGATAATTGCGCCGGTATCGATGCGCGCATATTTATCCGGATCGTGATACGCCGCAGAAATGGTGAAGGTATTGTCGTTGTTGTCAGCCACGCTGAGTACGCGGTATTGCTGCGCATACAGCTCGTCTGTTTCTACCACCCAGACGCTTTCCGACTCCGGGGTTTCACTGTAAGCCGTGGTGACAGTGACAACCTTCCCCGACACCGACTGAATTGTGCGTGACTGAGCTGCACCTGAGGGAAGGTTTAAAATAAGCCGGCCGCCGGCGACAACATCCGGCGCGCGGTCCAGCGTTATGGCCCTGCCATTCACTGAACTTATGCGACCGCCCATAACTTTACCCGACAGCATTTCATCGGCGACCCCAATGATGTAACCCGGCTGAGGGATCATGCCATCCAGACCGACAGCGAAAGTTATCACTCTGTCTTTGTTATTGGTCAGGATCCCCCAGCGCCCTTTCCTGTTAGCCTCTGATTGCCGCGTGCAGCCAATAGCCGTCAGTTCTAACTGGTTAAATCCGTAACGAGTAACCAGATCTTGTTCAAAAACGGGTTCCATTGCGTCAGCGTAGGCATTGTCCGGATCAGACCATGACACAAGGGCCGTCGTGTATCGGGTCTTGGTGGTGCTGCTTGAGTAGCTGAACTGGCCGTCAATAACGTTCGCGCGCGTATAGCTGTAATCGATATCGCGCGGCATGTCGGCCAGTGCAACAATCTGATTCCCGCCCCAGTACGTCATGCCACGGAAGATCGCCGCAAAGTCTCTCAAAACCGTATAGGCGTCGTTTCGACTTTGTACGTAAACATTGCAGATATAACGCGGCTCTGTGCCGCTGCCGCCTTTTCCGTCCGGTACCATCTGATCGCAATATTGTGCGACCTGGTAAAGTTCCCATTTGTCGGTGTTAGCCGCGGTGAGACGGTTGCCTAATCCAAAGCGATCAGTGACCACAAGGTCATAGAAAACCCACGCAGGATTATCTGACCATGCCCATTTGAAAGCACCGGTCCATGTACCGCTGTACGTGCGTGTCACCGGATCATAATTATCAGGTACACGAATAACGCGGCCCTGTGGCTCGCATGAAATTTGCGGAATGGAGCCATTGAACTGACTGGAATCAAATTCGATATACAGCAGCGCGGTGTTCGGATATCTCAGTTTTGCATCAATAACTTCCGTGTAACTCTGGATCGTCATTGCATCGCCAATCTTGGCACTGTTCGCATCTGACGTAATCTTGCGCAGACGAATTGTCCAGGTGGTGCCCGCCGGTGGCAGGTCAATGCGATGGCTACGCTCATACCCCGAGGTAGTTTTCCCAGTAACAGCTGTATTAACAACTGTCTGAAATGCGCCGCCGCCGGTCTGCAGTTCAATAATGTAGTTGATCGAATACCCAACCAGATCACCGTCATCTTCTTGCTTAAATAAAGACGGCCATTTAAGACGCAAGCGAATAGCTGAGAGTTGGGTATTCGTGAATGTATGCGTCCAGGCTACGGCGCTTTTAACTTCAGTGCCGACGCTTATTTCGTTTTCCGTGCCCGGCAGCCCCTGAATGTAGGATTGTGCCTGCGTCCCGGCGCGGAACTCCCACACCACCCCGCTGAAATTGCTCGAACCGTCACTGTTCAGAAGCGGCGTTCCGTCCAAAAAAATGGATTGGCCTGTTAGGCCACCGCCAAATTCACCTTCACCCAGAGCAATAAGCAGTTTTGCTTTCGCGATAGACTGAAGGTCATCAGGCTGTTCTACAGGCGTACGAGATGAAGAACTGCCGCCCTTGCGGCCTTTTATTTTGGTTGCGGTTACCATATTGCGCCCATAAAAAAAGGCCGCCTGAGCGACCTTAATGGAAGAATTGTAGGTAGGGTTTACTGCTGATCTTCGACATAAATCCCGGCGGAAATAATAGCACCGCCGATTCGGCGTTTCCCATACAGAAGCGGTACCGGATAGCCCTGAGCAGCCGTATTTGTGACACCGCCGAAGGCGTAAGATGCTTGGTTATCTGCATCTTGCTTACTGGATAAACCAGCAGTTTGTGGTGAAAGTAATTGGATTACACCTCCCAGCGCCATCGATGCACCCATCGCATATAAAAATGGAGATGCGGCAGCAAACGGGGTAAAAGAAACCACAAATGCAGCTGCAATGATAACAGCGCCGAGAATTGTCTGTAGAAGCCCTGCCTTTTTACTTCCAATTATCAGGGGGATAATTTTTATAACCTCTTCCGTGACCGGATAACCTAAATCATCCTCTCCTATGTTCTTCTTTCCTCTGAATACAGCGTAAGTAATCCCTCTTTGTTTACTATTATTCATATAGCGTCCAAATTCAGGGATTGTACAGCTTAATGCTTTTCCTACTTCCCCCACTGTTCTGATGAGTCGGTGATGGGTTTTCCCAAATATTTTCCCCAAAGAACCGCCAAGCTCAATTTTAGTCATTATTCCTTGCATAAAAATCCTCATAAAAAAAGCCAGCTCTTAGGCTGACTTTGTTCGCTAATCGGTTATGTCAATATTCAGTGGTCGGCAGAATGTCTACATTAGCACTTTGATCAATAAATATGCGTAGGCTTCGTGGTTGTGCTTCTTTGATTATAAATTCTCTCTCTCTTTTTGGAGCCCCATTGCATAGGCCTGATCCTATAAATCCAGCACCGACAATCAATTCACCAGGCTCGACGTATGCGACAACTTTTTCGCTGGTGTTCAATTCAGCAACTTTATTGCCATTAATAAATGCGGTTATTGCACATGCACTAGCAATCATCCCTTTATCTCTAATGATTGTCACAGGCACGTATCCTTGTCTAAATTGGTAGGAAGAGGACGCTTTGACCTCTTTTGCTAGGCTTGAAGATACTGGCGTTGTCGAGCACCCTGCCAGACCAAGTGCCAACAATGAAATAAGTATATATCTCATAGTCATCCTTAATAATGCATTCGAGAAATGATTAAACTTACACCTATAACGGCAAAAATACACAAAACCGCTACCAATAAATATATAGGATATGAAGAATCATGATTAACTTCATCATTTCCAGCAGCTATTTCGGTCAAGGGATTCTTTTCCACATTGCTTCCACAGTGCTTACATTTTATGGCTTCTGGACTGATCCTCTCCGCACAAAATGGACACTTCACTTGCTTTAAATCCGAGCTTTTAAGCTTATCGGCAAATATAGCCAGCAACAGCCCGCATAGGCTTATGAAGCCTCCAAGTATTATTCCATTTTGTCTTGTAGACATCAGTCCAATGTTATTTACTCTATACCCATTTCCAGCTAAAACACTCACATCCATTGTGAACGCTGATATAGCGAATATGATACCAACCACTAAAATCATTAAACCTAATATCCGCATTTCCCTATCCTCTAATCCATAACAAGTAATAGCATCCTACCACCAGATTATAGCAAGGCAATGCTGTTATATAAGATTCATATGTCGGACAATTTTCATTGTCCGCTCTTGCCAGTACCCACCATAAGGTACCCGATTACTGAGCATGCCATACATATGGTGCAGAAGCATATTGCCTTCCAGCAGGATCCCAGCGTGATTCCATTTATTGGATTGAACCTGCATGATCACCATATCGCCAGGCATAGGCGGCCCGCTAAATTCTCGGAACCCGCATTCATACCAGCAGTCCTGATAAAAATTATCCGGATAGTCATTCTCCCACCATGGGTAATCCACGCGGTAATCGGTAAGTTCGATGCCGTGCGTTTGCCTGTAATAGCTCATGACCAATCCCCAGCAATCTGAATGCCCGAGTACAAACGGGCGCTCGAGCAAAGGGAGTTCACCGCGCGGCTGGATGGTTCGAAAATCCCCCTCCGGCCAGCTCACAATATGCCAGGGTAATTCGGTTGCATCGCACTGCACCCTATCCAGTTCGCTGGGCTGCGTCGTTGCATCAGGATGGCTGTGAACGATAGAAATAACCGTTCCCCAATCCTCAGCATCAGTGTATCCCACAGGATCAAGATGAAAATCTTCGGTGGGGTTAGCTGCCAGATTTGCACAAGGAAAGTAACGTTCTACCCGGCTTTTCTGTGCAACCACGCCACAGCATTCGTACGGGTAGCTCTGCCGGGCATGTTCAAAAATAGCCTGCAGGGTTTTATCTCGCATATTCAGCTCTTAATCAGAGAGGTGCCCGGGAAGCCGCCGAACGGCAATTCGTTGTTTGCCCCGAAGCGGGGCTTGCAGCCAGAGTTCAGCGTGCCGTTGCATACGTCGAGCGAGGGATCGCTAACCGGATTACCATGCTTATCGAAATAGTTGGTACCGGCGTAATCACATCCATCCCCTGAACGGTATTTTCCACGAATGCACCAGGTGCAAAGAGAATGAAGTTGCCGCGTCGGGATCATCAATCCCTGCAAATCCATCGGGCTGCTCAGCGTGAACTCAACAGAGATGTTGGTTTCCATGCTCTTGCTGTCGACGTAGAAAACCTGCAGCTTTTCCTGCGTGGCGTCCGCCGTGGCATTCCCGCCCGCAAAGTTTCGGGCGTCGAGATATTGCGCCAGCGTATCGTGAATCGTCACCACGGCCTGAAGCATGTCATCGTAAGCCAGACAAAGGGCCGTGATCGAACCGTCGAGGTTTGCCACTGTCAGTTTTGGCTGCGCACTACTGCCGCTGGTTGATGCTTCGATTCCCTCAATCTGAACAGGCCAAGCTGAATATTCGTTACCCTGCCACCAGATGGATTTCGCTGGCAGTTTCGATTCATCGCCACCGGCGGCCACGATTTCTGCCTCGGTGTATGCCAGATTGTAATTGTGAAACCGAAGCACTTCGCCCGTGCCAAAAGCGGTGCCGTCCACTTCAAACAGGCGGACAGTGTCCCCCGGCTCTAATTTCTGATAATCACTGTTTATCATGGTTTGAATGCCTGCTCAAAAGTGGCTGTGAGTGTGTAGTTATCTCCTCCCATCGGGACCGCTTTATATTCATAACAACGCCAAAAACCCAACGGATTGAGTGGTGGCTTCCAAAGAAATGATTTAGTCCCGCCCATACGATCGAGAAAGTCCAGAATTGGCTGAATGTATTCCTCTGTGCCGATGAAACTCAGATTCCATTCTTGTGCGCGCGGATTAATCCCATCCCCCGCGACCTGTGTATAGCCATCGCCAAAACTGGCCTTTCTTACGCGGTGTTTTACATCCGCCTCAGCGTTCACCCGTGGATACCATGTGAATGTTTCAATAGCCATTTATCACCTGCTTTTTATAGCATTCCAAATATCGCCACCTGGGCGTAAATCCTTTGACTTATTCTGCTGATAAAGTTGGTTAACGTAGTTAGCGATCTGCGAACCGAACTGTTCCCAGCCAGAAGTGGATTGCGATGAAGAATCGCCGCTGCTGTCGATGGTGATATACACCTGAGGTGCAGCAGAGGCGGTCGTGCCCGCAGAACTCCCACCGACCGCGCGCACCCCAAGCGAACCATCAGATCCCCGCGTTAGCGGCATGATAGCTTCCGGCCCCGCTTCGCCCATCAATCCGGCCCCCTTCGCAAAAGCGAACATGGTCGGCGAACTTACGATGCCGTTACTGTATGCACTCAGACTCGGTGAGTTATAAACGCCCCCCTTTGCATTCAATGAAAGATTGCTATAGGCACCGGTTGAAAAACCACTCGCTGCTGTGCCAGCTCCAGAAGCCGCTGCGCCGGAACCAAACAGGCTAGTTGCTGCCCCAAAGATGCCCTCTAGTGCGCTGGACATAGCGATCCGCGCAGCGATTTTTGCCAAATCGGAAAGAACAGATGTAGTAAATGATTTAAAACTGAATTTACCTGTTGTGGCAAAAGTCGCCAGAGAATCAGTCATGCTGTCGAAAAGGCCAGATGAGAAAGTGGCAATCTGGCTATTTGCATCACGTGCGCTGTCAATCCAGTTAAGCGTACCGCGGCGGAAACCCGCACTGTAATCCTGTTCAGCGGTGAGTTTGTCCTGATTGGTTTGCTCAGTGATCTGCAGCTCTTGTTGTTTGGCATTCTCCAGATCTGCCAAACGGGCCTGATATTCCGTTGACGATTTATCAGTGAAGTCTTTTTCAAGAGCAATCCGGCGTTGGTTGAATCGGTTGATGATTGCGTTTCGCGCATCAGCATCTGCGGACTCGCTGTCAGACTGGCTGTATTTACCGAGATTAATCGCGGCTTCTCGCTGCATTGCATCCGCTTCTTCCGTCCATTTACGGCTTTCGTCCTGGTACTTCTGCGAAACCTTCCGCAGCGCGGCTTCTTTCTCTAACTGGACATTTGATTGCATCTGCGCACGAATCTGCCCCTGCATGTTGACCAGGCTCTGTTGACTGGCATTCAGGGTTTGGCCTTTCAGCCCCGCAATTTTTTGATCAAACGCTGCCAGTTGACGTTCCGAGTCGGTCAGCGCATCAGTTGTTTGTGCTTGCTCCCGCAACACAGCATTTCGCTGCTGAGCCTGTTCCAGAGCGCGCTGGCCTTCGCTCTCACCAGAGGTTGACCGCGGCTTATTCTTTTTGGTCGCTTTATCGTATTCATCATTAATCCCCTTCAGGATGTTCTGATACTCAGATGAATTGGACGAATAAATACTGTTGTTGAGTTTTTTGATAGCTGTCGCGCGCTTCTCAGCAGCGCTGGTACCCTCGGCCAGATAATTTTTCAGGCCTGCTGAATTCTTTAACCTTTCATTTTGTGCTTCCGCATAACCGGCTTTACTGGAAGCAATGAAACGACGCGAAACATCATCAAACTGCTGCTGCGCAACCTTCGCTTTATCAATTGCCCCGCCGAGCGCTATTGAGGATTGCTCCCCGGTAGTTCCCCACATTATCCCGAGGTTCTTCACCGATTCAGCTGTCTTATCGACTTCAATCCCCAGTTCTGCAAGACGCTCTTTTTCTGCCTGAATTGCCGCCTCGATCAGAATTTGACTGGCCTGCGCAGCTTCACCGCGTTGGCTTAACGCCATGACCTGGCTGATGACTGAACTGCTCAGAGCAATTCCTGATGCCGTCAGTTTTTCCATCGCGGCTACAGGCTCACCACGAAGCGACGTCAGAGAATTAACCAAGTCCTGAGCACTGCCACCGGCCTGAGCATAGGCATTTGCCAGAGTCGCGACGTTCGTTAACATCTGTCCGCTAAAACCCCCTTTAACCGATGCTGTAATGGCATCGACCGCTACATCAGTGTTCCCCAGTTCACCATTCAGTTTTTTAAGGTCCGAAGCTGATACAAGGGATGACGTGCTCAGGTCGAGCACGGCAGCATTGAGTTTCTTGGTTTGCTCTTCTGCTTTTTTGAATTCGGTGTAAAGCAGTGTGCCGCCCGCGGCCAGCACGCTCAGACCAATCCCGACCGGCCCACCAAGCAGGCTCATCGCACCACTCAGTGCGCGGCTGCTGGAGGCGGCAATACGCTGCGTAATGGAAAGTTGGGTATTTGCCGCCGCCGCCGCCTCCGTTGCGCCAACCAAAGCCGCCTTGCCTTCCGTTTCAGCCAGATCCGCAGCAATCGCAGACGCTTTTGCCGCTTTCAACTTATCCAGTCCGCTGGCTTCGAGACGGTTTGCTTCGATGATCGCTCGTTCGTTTTTCAGGTGTTCATCCTGATAACTGACGCTGAGACCGTAAAGCTTGTTAACTTCGGTTTGTTTGGCGTAATACTCATCAAGCGCGATGGCCTGATCGCGCTGCGCCTGCGCGGCCACAATCGTTTTTTCAGCAATAGCGGCCTGGTTAATGGCTGCCTGTTTTTCTGCCTGAGCCGCCGCTATCTGTGCCTGTGCGACTGTTGCCAACTCAGCAGCGGCGTTTTTTGCGGCTTCTTGCTGCGCCTGCCAGCCGCTGGTTGAACCATCAAGCTGGCCTTTCAGTGAATGAACGGCCGGGATCAGTGCATTAATGATCGTGCTGCTGGCTACATTGCTGCCAGCAGCCACCTCATGAAGCACAAAGTTAAGCTGGCCGGCGCCACGGGTCGCTCCGGCAAACTGGTCGGCACCTGCACTTTGGCCGCTAATATTTTTTGCCGCCGTGACGGTCTTTGCAATGGCTTCAGACAATTCGTTTGCCTGAGACGTCGCTTGTTCGTTGAATTTCTTGCTGGCTTGCCCTGCCTTCTGATACGCATCTGTAATCTGAGATTTGAAGGTTGCCGAATTGAGATGCAGGGCAACTGACAGGCTTGCGACATCACTCATTGTCCAAGGATCCTCATAACATCGGCACACTGCCGGTCAGCAGGGGTATTGGTGGCAACAACCGGCGCCGCCGGGTCAGGCGGTTCGGCATTACCGGAAAGAGAGAACCAGGCCTCCCAGTGCAAAAGAATTTCAGCCGGTAAGTTGGCAATTTTCCGTGGGTCAGACTCCCCGAAGCGCTCAGCCAGTGAAAAGACCAGCCTCAGCCAGGGGGAGTCCCTTAGTTTTTTTTCGCTTCCTCGAGCGTGCCGTAACTGTGACGCTGAACTTTGGTCAACGCCTCAATGAGCGACGCATAGGAATGGGACTTCATCAACTCATCCGGTGCCGGAAGGTCTTGAGCTGGCAATCCATTTTCATCGACCAGGGAATTCAGGACAAGTGAGGCACCGGCGAGCGCCATGTCCCGGGTGTTACCATCAGCGCGAAGTTGAGCGGCTTTGTCTTCAAAATCGGCCAGTTCGTAGGCCGTGAGTCGGCGAATAAATAGCTCCGTACCCAATAAGACGATCGGATGAGCGACAGTTTCGGGGGACAACAAGCGGGATTTAAGGTCTTTCATTAAAATTCTCCATTAAAAAAGCCGCCAATATGGCGGCCTCAAAGGTTATTAGGATGGTGATTAACTGCCCGGCGCCGTATAGCCCCAGTCGATGTTGTTCTGTTTACCGTTGACAGTGATTTGAATAACATCACTGGCCGGGGCTGTGATTTCATTCAACTGCCAGCCAGACAGTGCCATTACCATTGTCGCGGTACGCCCGTTCGGCAGCTGGATGTAAAACTGCACGGTTTGACGCTGTTCTGCAGCATTGATGAAAGCTGTAAAGCTGGTGTTAGACGGGTCATCGACAAATCCGAGTGATTTTTCAGGGCCTTCCGGCAGATCAGAAATAAACTGTTTCTGTTTATCAATCAGGGTCGTGCAGTCAACAAAGGAACCCGTGGCACCTGTTGCCCCAAGCGCTTTACAGTTAATCAGCGGCTGCATTTCCGCCACGGTATCGCCGATCCCCCCCACAGAACAACTGTTCCAGCGGGGAGCATTGCGTATTCCGGAGAGCTTTTATCTGCCATTTCATTGCCTCATTTAACGATTGTTTTCGATACCCTCACGGAGACGTACCGCAAGAATGCTCAGTATTTTGGTACGATTAAAGTCCAGCGCAGGCCGCATAAAAGGGCTGGCGACCTGTTTGACAGTGCCAAATTCCTGCGCCAGCGCTTTCTGTGTATGTGCTTTGGATGGACCAACCCTGATGGTGACAACGGTAAGATACCGGCCATCTTTCATTCGATTACGGGAGGTGGTTTTGATGTTGTCACGCATATGCGGACCGGGGCTTTTCTCATCATAACCGGCATGCTGCTGCATATCGGCGCTGACAATTTGCATCGCCTCCTTACCCGCATTAGCCATCACTTTCACAGCTATTTTTTCACCCATAGCTGCAAGTTGCCTTTCAAGTTCTTGCAGTCCCTTTACCTCCATTCTGATCATGATGAATCCTCATAAAAATAAATGATGTAGTCCCTTACAAGCCGGTATTGCACGCTGTTGCTCGGCAATGTGGTGCAGTCCTGAACAATGCCACCGCGCTCAACGTACTGGACTGGATAATCCGCGATTTTTCCATGCCTTATATCGCGCCATGCTTCCCATATGGCACGGTCCAGTTCCACGACAGCGGTATAATCATTAACCTTATAAATCGATATCTGAAACCGTCCTGCGGTTAGGCCCGTACGCACCAACCCACCACCTACCTCAGGATCGGATATGCGCTGGAAAGTGATCCCTTGCTGGACCGGATCAGGGAGTAGCAGAGGATAGACTGGCAGGCCGGAAAGTCCGCCGAGTGCCTTGAGGATGGCATTTTCAATCATGGCGTGTATCTCTCTCAGCCTTGAGGATCAGCCGGTCTTTCAGGCTGTGGTCAACCGACACAACGGTGTAGCTTGCGTCCTTCCACTTCACCTTCCAGTCGATACTCACGGCGCGCCCGGACCTGATGGTGAAATGCCAGGTTTCGACAACCTGTTGCTGGTCCAACGTCCTGATCTTTCTGTTTGATTTCATTTCAACTGCCGCCCAGACTTTTGCAACATCGACAGGAACGTCTGGCAAAGGCTCGCCAAGGGGACCCGTCGATATATTTATGACTTGAAGCGTTATCTGTTCAGTGAGCCTGCCGGCTTCGAGACCCGTTGTCATAAAATCATCCTTAAACAACCGTTGGAGTATGGAGGGTATAAATGAAAGCAGTCACGCTAAAAGGAAGGTTGCCCTGAGAGTAACGCTGTTCCTCTTCTCCATTTTTTACTCTGTCGAAAATGCCCACCAAAATGAGAGTTGAGCGTTTGACTCTTTGTAAAGCCTCCCCCTCTATGACTTCTCCGGAATCATCAATGATCAATGAGCGTGAGCCCTTCACGTAATCCAAAATCACAGCACTGGCCTGATAAATCGCCTCCTGCAGATCATTATCAGCAGCATCAGTATCAATACGGAGATAGGACTTCACCTCGTCAAGCGTAACCAGCCCGATCATGATTTTGCCCTCGCATCCCGCCCGCGCTTAACCGCAAGTTTCCATCCTTTTGAGGACGGCTCACCTGGCTTATCGGTTGTCTCTGCGTGGCAATACCAGACCGACCCTGCCCATGTGACGCTGTCGCCGGGTAAATACTTTTCACCGTCTTTGAATATGTCGCGGTAAATCATTACCGGTATGCTGAAGGATTTCTCGGTCTTAGTGCCGCTGGCCAGCTGAGCAGTGATGGTAAATTCACGCTCATTGGCCTGGCTGATATCAACGGAGGAAATGCCATCAACCAGACATTCCCAGCCATTCAACCCGGTTGTTTTCTGGTATGAGCGCCATAATCCACCGTGATGTATTGCATAACTGCCGCGTGGGTATGATTTTTCTTCATCGATGCAGGGCATTATTTCTAACTGCAACGCATCTTTGCCGTCTTCTCCCGGATCACCGTCTTTTGGGGAAGGAAGAGCAGACACAGCTTCTTTTACCATCTGTTGAATGTCAGGCAGTTTCGGGGGCGGGATTTGAATTCCGTTAACAGCCTTCTCGATCATGCCTTCAATGTCAGGAAGCTCAGGTGCTTTCGGGGCCTCAGGCAGCTGAATAGCAGAGACTGCATCTTTAACTAACTGCTCAACATCGGGTAAAGCCGGCTGCGGAATTTGAATTCGATCGACGGCCTTATTTATCATGCCCTCAATATCAGGCAACTCAGGGGCTTTCGGAGCTTCTGGCAGCTGAATAGTTGAAACCGCATCTTTCACCAGCTGCTGGATGTCTGGCAATTCAGGCGCGACGGGGACAGCAATCTGCGCTAAAACAGCCCTGGCAATGGCAGCTTCATCAGGTGATGCCGCTGAAACCATTTTCACCTTTTCTTTCAGGTTTTCAATTTCCTGAGATTGCGCAGACAGCGCACTTTCATACTTTTGCTGCACCACAGCCAGTTGTTCTTTGACCGCCTCTCCGACAGCCTTTAGCAGTGACATGTCACGTTCATTCATGAGTAAGCAGTCCTTTCAGCATTGCCCTGACCATGAATTGCTCAGGCTCGGACAGAGCCTTATTGCTTTCATTCTCTGCGGGCGGTGTTGGCGTCGGTGCGATAGTGGTTTGAGATTTATTGCCCGAGCTAAAGGGATCTTCCTGAGCATCTCGCCTAGCAAGCGCAGACAGGCTGTAATTTTGTTGTTGCATATAAGCCGTATCCCCGCCTTCAAGTGGAAGCATGTTCTCTTTATTTCGCGCCTGATTCGGCGTAAGAAAACCAGCACCAATGCCTTCGCTATAGGTTTTGTATCGCCCTTCTGTATCCATCCGTATCAGGACGTCGAGGTCAAACTCAATACTAGTCTGTGGGTCAAGCTCGAACGCCTCATCCAGCAATAGCTCAATAGCCTCGATATGCGTTTGAAGGCACTGGGAGTAGTAGCCCTGATCTAACGCCTCAATATTGTTATAAGACGGGGTTGTCGCGGTATCGACCTTGTAAAGTGGAACATGGAAAGTTGAGCAGATAATTTTGGCAGTCAGGTCAAGTTGTTCAACCATCTGAGCATCGACCGCCGTCATCGCAATTGTCATAAACCCTGCGCCATCCGCCAAAAGCCCCGTTTTACCGGCGTTTGCCCCTGAATAGCCCTCATCCCATGCGTTTTTAATTTCCCTCGCCTTATCAGCATCAACCGCGCCGGGTACGGTGATCACCCCGCCGGGCTTACCGCCATTTTTAAAGTGGTTGGCTGAATTCGTGAGGATTGCATCGCCCTGCATTGCAGTCAGGCCACAGGCGTAGATAGGAGATAATCCGCAAAGAGGATGAAAAAAACAGTTGAACCGGTCGTGAATCATCTCGCGAGCAGGAACCATTACCTCAGCTTCCAGACCATTAATGTTGTCTGGCCGAACCTGATAGAAAATTTCTCCATCATCCGTCACATATGGGGTCACCTTGTTGGGGTCAAGCACGCGAAGTTGCTTCACTGCTCCAGCGGCGTCCCGTATTTTTAGTGCGTATGTGTTGCCATCCGACAGCTTGGAGTTCATCCATGACTCAAAGAACTGCATTCGTGTTTGAAAGCTATTCGGCTTTCTCAGCAAAGTAGAAATTTTCTGATCGGCGTGCTCAGTCCAGATCCCACTGCTTACCTTTTTTTTCAAAAGCAGCGGCATTTTTGCGATGTCGGCGGATATCAAAGAAATACAGGAGAACACGGCGTGATAAGCCAGAACGGTTGCGCTATCAACCTCTATGTTTCGTTGCCAGGCACCCGTGAAGGATTCAAATATTCTCCTCCATGATCCCCCGTTAGCAGCCTGCAGCGCTTTTTCTTCTTTTGGTCTTTTGCGGAAAAAACTTAACATCGCTGCCTCTCCTGAGTTTTATTCTTTTTTTCGCGTTTTCGTTTTTTTCTCGACAGTGTCAATGATTTCTACATGACCCGTTAAACGAAGTACTTCGGCATAATCGTCACGAATAAATCGCCTTTCACCGGCATGTGCATCGTGTGTATCTTTCAGATAGCGAACTTGTTTCATGCAAAGCATGCGGGGGTTTCCCCCCGCATCTCCTGACGTTTAAGCGCTTAGCTGCCCGCGTTCGCCCCGTAATTAACCCCGGTAATCACTGCAACCGCAGCAGTACGGCGACGCTTCCAGTTGATCCAGCGTTCTGCGCGGATGGCGACGCTGTTGGTCTGGAACATTGACACCATTTCGGTACCTGTCGGGGTAACGCTGTCACCTGTAGGGTCGCTTTCCATTTCGAGAGAAGCCTCGCGAGACATATCAACAGCAACACCGCCGTCATCCGCCAAGTAAATATCAGGCGCATTCAGCAGTGTCAGGTTCGTGCCGGCATATTGAGACACGATTGCCGGTAATCCCTGGAAGCTGCCACCAAGAAGAGTCATTTCCGGGTACATTTTCTGACCCAGTGCATTCTTCTTCATTGAAAGCGCCAGCGCGTTGGTGCTGGACATGATCCACACCCCGCCCGTCGGCTGGAGATTGGCAGCAACAAACTGACCAAATGCCGCTTCTGCATCGGCGTCCGGATCGCCAGTAGATGGAATGCCTGCAATACCGTTTGTGATGGAGGCCGGTGACACATTCGCAACTTCGGCTTTTGCCGGGTTGATGAAGTCTGTGTCCAGTCTGGCAATGACCGCTTCAGCCAGTGCATTTCGTACCAGCGCATCAGCGGCAGGGTTAGAGAAGCGGATCAGCTCATCAGTCAGCACAGCGATAGCGGCTACTTTTGAGAAACCAAACGTGATCGACTCAAAATCGAATTTGGTTAAAGGTTTCGCTTTCCCCTGTCCAACCCAGTTGGCCGAACCGCCGGACGTTTGCGCCGGAATTCGAATATTGAACGGAACTTGACGCAGCGCCGGGATACTTCCCTGCCCGAAACGACCAATAATGGTCTGAGGTCGAAGGAATTCTACGAAGTCATTGGCGTATTCCTGATATTCAACCAGGCTACCGGCCCATGTCGGATCAGTTGTGGTACCTGCACCAACAGCGGCTTTGAGGACATGGTGAAGTTTTGCATCGTGAGGATATTGCTTTTTGGCAATTTCCAGCGCTTCGGAGCGGCTACCATTCGCGGCGGCAAGAGATTTCGCGAAGCGGGCAAACGCGATACCTTTTTCCAGCTTTTGTTCCACGCGGATAATGCCCGGAGCACGGTTACCTTCCGTAGTAACAACATGGCCATTGGCGGCTTTTTGAACCGGTTTTGCGGTATCGGCTTTGGTGGCTTCCATATCGCGCAGGCGCGTGAGGTGAGAATCGACGCTTTTGATTTCCGCAGAAACTTCGTCGTATTTCTCTTCTTCTTCCAGATCAAGCGTGCGGCCTTCTTCAAAAGATTTTGCCATCACAGATTCACGGGTCGCTTCCAGCGTTGCACGCTTAGTTTCAAACGATTTGATTTGCTCAGAAATGTTCATTTTTGTTCCTTTAATCGAATTGGTTTTTGATGCTGTAGCGCCAGCGCGTTTGTTGTTTTTCGAATCGTTCTGCCCTGTGCCTGACGCGGCGCGCAGTTTCTCATCGATAGATTTGACTGCCTGAATCGTCCCCTCGGCGTTAGCCGGAACCGTCACGACTGAGAGTTCGTACCACTCCCACTTCGTAAAGCGGATGCCGCCTTCGTCGATGTAGGCGTATTCGATCGGACGAAAGCCTATAGACAGGCCCTTAACCAGCCCGAGGCGAATGCTTTGCCAGGCTTCTTCAAGTCTGGCGGCCAGCTGGCTCGGGGCATCTGCCTTAACCAGTTTTGCCTTAATTTCAATCCCCTCGGGGGTGACCTTAACGCTTGTCACTTCTCCTATCGGGGCCTGATGGTCGTGTTGCCATAAAAGCGGGATCGGAAGCTGAAACTCTGCCCCTTCCGGCATTACGATGTCGCCATACCGGTCAGGTGTCGGCGTGGTTGCAATGCCAGTGATCTCCCGCGTCTCCTCATTGACCGATTTCACCTTCAGAAGACTGACGGCATGCTGTTGCTTCATTTCCTGATCTCCAGAAACGAAAAAACCCGCCGTGGCGGGTCATGGAAGACGCTGTCTCTATATAAAGAAAACGCCGTAATCTTTTTTTGTCGGGGCTGGATTCAGCGCCATCAGATAAATGGCGTTAAAGAGCGCCATTAATGGGTCGATTTTACCAATGCCGCTGGCTCCTTTTGTCACCAGAGGGGCATTGCCGCTGATCACTACTTTTGCGTTACCCACACACCAGTTCATCAGCGGTTGCAGAGCGTGCTTCAGCACACCTTCTGCCAGCTTCCTTTCTGCTGCCTTGCATGCCCCTCCCAGTCGCCAGCCCTGACTCACGCCAACGACAGAATCCTGTGGTATACCTGATTCAATCAGAGTATCGAGCAACACGCCCACGCTGGCGGGGTCCATGCCAACTTTGTCGAGCAGACCGGCCTCATAAATCTGAGAAACATACATCGCGACTTCATCGGCATCATCGCCCATTGTTTTGACTATCGTCAGATCGCCCTGCCTTTCAAAATCCCTCAGTTTGCTCTCTTCGCTTTTCCGACGCTCGAGGGCTTTTTCATGCGCCCAGGCGTGTGACCAGGTCAGCCATTCCCGCGTATTTTTATCTCTTCCAACTATCGAAAGACCCAGAAGGTCATCAAGGCCACCGCCGTCAATTCCTACGGTTATCACTTCGCAACGGCTCAGTATCTGCTTGAAGGTGACGGCCGGATCGGCCTGAGTTTCCCAATATTCAGCACCGGCCCATCGGTCATTACGAAGATTCATGCCTATTTCGACATTCAGGTGCTTCGCCAGAAACTTCCTCAGGCTGCCTTCATCTTCCTGGGAGCGTTTCAGATATTCATCATCCAGCCACTCTTTGCTTACCGAACGCCCCATGTTGGGATTGGTAATATAAAAGTTGTCTGGATTTCTAAAACCCTCAGTTTCAACCATTTCTGGCGGAAACTCATACAAAATCCCGAGCGTTTTGCCGTCCTTGATGATGCCATCACGGACATTTCGCCAGTAATCGAGTTTCTTTTTAAAAACACCGGCAGGCGGCTCATCACTTTGTGTGGTGAGGTAAATTACCCAACCTTCATTACGTGATACCTGACCACCTAATGCCTCAATGAACATCGCATCAGCTTTTGCGTTCTTCCCAAAAAGCCAGAGTTCTTCAACCAGAATACGCCCCGCCTTTTTCCCGGACACGGTGTCGCTGTCAGCGGCCACAACCTTAAGACTGTTACGGTTTATACGATGGGTTATGGTTCTGATGTGATCCTGAATATGGAAGATGGTTGATAACTCCTCATCTTCCCTCACCATGCTGGCCGCTGGCTTAAAGCAGTTATCTGCCACTTCTTTTGTTGGCGCTAAAATCAGATGTTCTTCATCGGCGCGCCAACAGATAATCAGCGCGGTGAGCATAATGCCCGCCGCGATAGTGGATTTTGTGTTCTTTTTGCTGATCAGTAGTCCGTACTCTCGGATCATCTGATTTCCGGTTGCCTGGTCATACCCACCAAATATTGCCAGCACGAAGTCAAACACCCACTGTTCCGAGCACTCTCCAAACGTCGGTTTGCCGGGCACATCGGTCACTTTCAGCTCTTTGAATATCGACAGAGCATACTGACCAGAGTCAGGGAATATCGGTGGCGGGATGATTGACTCACGGTTAACAAGCTTCGAACCCCAGTCAGTGCATGCAGTAGACCATTCAGGCATTTACTGTTTCCCGTTGTTGACCACAAGCTGTGGCGGGGCCATACCCGCAAATTTGCTGGCAACCGCTTTTGCTGCTGCCTGCTTCGCATCTTTCTTTCCGCCTTCGCCTTTTTTGCTGTGAACATAAGGCAACATAGCCTTTGCTGCATCTTTTCGAATGTCGATATCCTCAGCGGCGCTATTCATCACGGCTTTTAGAAAATCCAGCGGGTCCTCATAAACGCCTATACCTCCGGCATTTTCTTCAGGTCGTGGAGAGGTAGCTGTTACTGATGGGGTGTTAACATTTTTTCCGAACGTCGGTACATCATCGACTTCAACTTTTTCTTTCTTTTTTCGTTTAATAAATGCGATGACTTCCGGGTCATTAGCGAGCTGCGACCCCTTGGAACGAGCGGATTTTTCTGAATATCCAGCTTTAATTGCCGCGTCTTTTTGTGACATACCGGAAACCAGCGCAATGGCGAATTTTCGCTTCTGCGCTGTTAACATGTTTACACCCTCCAAAGGGGGAAATTTTCTGCGCGTGAGAGGGAGCGCGGTTTCGCGGGCGAGAGGGGTTGAAGCTTTCCCTTACCCCCCCACCCCTCTCGGGCGCGCTCACCTGCCCTTCATGTCGTCCCGCGTCTTCTTCCGATGGCAGCCGTCATCACCATTGCAGAGGATCTGACAGTTATCATCGGTATCAGGGCCACCCTGATAGAGCGATATAATGTGATCGAGTTCAAATCCATTCGGGTACTCAGTAAGTCGTCCGCAGACTGCACAACATGGACTGGCTGCCCACATTCGTTTACGCCGCGCCTGTAACTTCCATCCAGTAATGCGGCTGTCAGCGATGACCATTGGCTTCAATCGTTGTGTAGTGACTGCCTGTAACCGGGGCTTAAGCGTCGTCAGCTTTGCCATGCGGTACCTCCTGCAAGTCGCCACGCACGGCGGCGTTCAATCCTTGGTTGGTTGTCCGGGTGTCGCTCGACTGTCGCGCCATCGGCATGATCGACCAGCGAGTAGCAGGGATAAATGACCTTGCCGCCCAGAGCGTCACCTACCGCATAGTCAGCCGCTTTGGTTCGGTTCCAGTTCTGGATAATGCGGCTTAGTCCGCTGACTGGCGGGCTGTAGCACACACCATGAAGCAGGCGGTCCATCGTGATGTAATCTCTGCGGTGCTTATCGGCATCAATCAGGCTGGCTGCTATCTGCTGCTGATACTGTGGCGGGCGGCCGGTACCCAGATAGAAACTGATGAGGTGATCGGGGAACCGGGTCACCCATTCACGTACTGAATCGGTGAAGCCAGGCAGCAGAAGCGCGTCATCTTCCATTATCACTACACGGCATTCCTGCTGGCTGGCCCACCCGATAGCGCGCCGATGATTCCAGTTGGCGCCATTGTCCCCTTCATCCATCAGCAGGTGAGCATCAAGCAGGTGCGCAAGCTGGCTGGCCTGATGCCGCCGGGAATGATGGCCGACCACCACAACCTTTATTTGTGCTTCCACCAGGCGAACTCCTTACCCATACCATCATCAGATTTAAAAACGGTGTGGATCTTCGGCCCGGTAACGATGCGGTCACCGAATGACTTTGCAGCCATCCCAAATGCTCCCATATCAACCGCGGTCGCTGGCGCTGTTTCCATCTTCCAGAACCGCTGGCTCTCAATGCGGTAATGCAGCCTGACGATCCGGTGTGCGAACTCCATCACGTCAGCGCGCGAGCCGCCGAGGAGACCGGCGTTAAGCAGTGGGTCATCGCGGTGCTGATCAATGAATTCTCCGTATGCGCGCCCGTGGTGATTGGCCTTCATCCATCCGTCGGCGTAAGTCTTATGCTCAGAGCCAACGTATATCTTGCCGGGTACCATGTCAGCCCAAGGCTCACGCAACATCTCAACGTCAGTGCCATCCGTACACCAGACGAACCGATATTCAGGATGTGCTCTGAGGTGTTGGTAGATGTGAACCCAGCGAGCAAAGTACGGGCTCATCTGAACCGCGGGCACCATAACCAGCGAAGCGCCCGCAGGTGCAACACTGAGCTGATCAGCCAGCACCACAGCGTCGGCGCCGCGAATCGAAGACGACCAGGCAGACAGCACGGATTCATCTGATTTCATCGGCACGGCGCGCTGTGGGTCTGGCTGGCTGGTCAGTAAGGTGGTAATGACCACGTCACGTTCACACCGATAAGGGGCAAAGCCGGTATAGCCACTGTCACGCCTGCTGTTGTAAATCCCGACATTGCGCTTTACCAGCGCCTCACGGTCAGGCCGTGGAACAGAACGTTCGACAGCCGCATGCTCATCCAGCGAATAAATCAGCTTTTCCGAACCCGTTACATCAGCAAACGCCCACGTCGAAAGGCCAGCGTTATGGATGCGCAGCGCCAGATCGGGATGCTCGTACATACCACGACCATAAACCGGGTCAAAGCCGCCGACCTTCTCAATTGCGCTGCGGTGGTAATACAGCATCAACCCACGCTGGCCGGTGTAAGCGATATGTTGTTCATCCCGATACAGCACCGCCATATCTTTCAGCTTCTGCGCGCCAGCCAGATCGAGAAATTGGTAAGCCAGATGCGGCTCAGGTGATTCGACATATGGGACGTGCCAGTTATCGCTGATCGGATAAGCGTCATCGTCCCACAGGAAAAGGTGCTCACACCCCGCATCAATCAGAGCCTCGATGCTCCGGTTCTTCGAAGCCACGATCCCCAGTGATTTCTCATGCCTGATTATTTCGATACCGGCGGCGGTGGCTGCTGGCGCTGAACCATCATCTATCACGATAAACTTAGCGCCAGCCGGCAGATACTTCAGATGTTGCTCAATCGTTTTCGCCAGAACAGCGGGCCGGTTGTGGGTCGTGATGGCAATTCCAATCTGAGAGCCTGAATTGCACGCAGACACATACGGGACACCATCAATAGTGACCTGCATATTAGCTCCAATAAAAAAGCCCGCCGAAGCGAGCCTTGGATAAAACTAAATATATATTTAACTTATGCGCTTAGACTTTTTCTTTCCATTAAACGCATCCTCAGTTACATAAAAGATGTGAATCCACATAGAGAAGACAAATACGGCAGCAGCACTAATCCATGCAATTACAGGAAGTCTTGCGTCCATAAATCCACCATAAGGAATTACGGACCAACAAAGGCTGACATATGTATAGCATATGAAAAGAGGTATAAGGTTCAGTCTACTCAGAAGCAATAAGACAGCAGAGACCCCATAAACTAGCGCAAAAGTTAACCCAAAAGACACCTTTGCATGCTCAACTGTCATGAACACAAGGCACAGGTTGAATACAATAACTTCGGCAACTATAAGCCAAAGATTCCCAATAGATGGACCACCATAAGCAATCCGGTGTAAACTTTTTTTGATTTCCTTCAAATCATCTTCTGTACTCATTTATATACCCTTCTTAAAAAGCGAACAACGTTCGCAACGGCAAATAAGCCTAAGGTGAACACCCTGACTGTGTTCAGGTATATTGATTTTCCTTTTTCATAATGTCTTTTCTACATCTTACTAAGTCAGGAAAGCTGGTTCAATATAATTATACAAAGTGTAGCTTGAGGAGTTCAAAGTTGGAAAAAATCTTAAATAAAGCGCCATTTTTGCATGAATCTTGTTCAGGATCACGCAGCGCTTTACAGCGTGGCTAACCGTTTAAGTATGCATTGCACCGTGACAATCGCCATCATTCAACGTGTAAAGACGGTTATAGCTCAAGTGAATTTTGTTAGTCATTTAGCTGCACCTAATTGCAGTTATAAAAAAACCGCCTAAAGGCGGTTAACGTTGCTTATTTTTTTGTCGGATAATGTAATTTAGCCTTTGAATCTCCATTTCAAGCTCGTTTATCGCATCTAGAGCAACTTCAATCACTGAATTGACTGGCTTTCCTTTATATAGATCACTCGAATTCAACTTCCCATGTGAGGCTTCCAATAAGATGGAATATGCATCTTTCTCTGCCATATGTTTCCTCCCTAACCTAACGCTTTAAGTTTAGTCAGAGGTTGGAAAATTGAAGTTGCAAAAAGTCTTAAAGATCATCCCTCATTTAGAAATTTTTCGGATGTAGTCTTGAAGATATCGGATCACTTGATCGTCTTTAATGGCGCTGGCTCGGAGATCGAAAACAGCCCGTCCACCAGCGCCAGAGAGTTCGACTTGTGCTGCATCGCCCACGCCGCCGGTGCCGGAAGTGCTGTTCCCGACGAGCTGACAGGTTGCAAGGTTTGCCGCGGCGATTCGCACCCGGCGAGTACCAGCAGCAACATCAGCGCGCAACTTATCATTCTTGGCCTGTTCATCTACCATTTCCTTCGTGTGCTTAGCATCCAGCGCAGCCAGGGCGGACTGTGCCGCTTCGGTGCGCTTCTGCTGGTTGGTCAGGTCAATTACGGCCTGATCGCTTTGTTTCTTCAGCGCGGCGGTGTGGGATTCATTCAGTTTGGAAGCGTCAGCATCCCAGCGCAGACCTTCAACCCACCAGGCAAGAGCAGCGCCAGCCACGAAGGCCATTACAATCGGTAAATTGTTATTCATCCAGCCCCCAACACGTCAACTCGCCTTCCTGATCCCGGCGTATCACTTGCCCAAGACAATTATTTGCCCGGACATTGCAGTCTTTCCCGCCATCGCGCACCCACCGCTTTATCTCAGCACAGGCACCACGTTTATCTCCGGCATTTAGTTTTTTGTAGAACGTTGAAGTGAAGCATTTCACCGGTCCAATGTTGTAGGGACAAAATGATGCGATACCGGCAATTTGGGGCTGAGTCAGCGTGACCGTGACATTATTTTTAACCCACGCTATCGCCTTATCGGATTCCAGTTTGTTCACATCGGTGCACTTCGCCGCAGTCAGCTTCATGCCTTTGTAAACAGGCCGCCCATCAATGCGGGTAACGCCGCGGCAAATAGTCCAAATCCCCACGCCATCCTGATAAGCCGTCAGGCTATTACCTTCCTTTTCATCAAGAAATTGTCCGAGGATAGCCGATGCGCCAGCGCCAGAAATGATCAGAGCGATTACAGCTTTGCTGAGTTTGCTTTTAACTCCCGGCTGAGATGCCATCATTCACCCCTGAGTGCTTTGCGGCGGTTTTCTTTGATTTTGAAATACAGATTCGTCAGGTATGTGAGGAGCGCGACCGATATACCTGCCAGCACACCTATAGCGTTCCACTGATCCGGACTAAATGCATTTAACAGGCCGTTCAGGACGCTACCGGCGGATGCTCCGTACGCAATGCCTGTAGTCAATTTGTCCATTTTCATAGTCTCCCCCTCCGGTCAGCCGGTTGGGTGCGCAGTCGTGATAAAAGAAGGAATTAGCGGCTCAGTCACTTTGCGAAAGTTGAATGGGAAGCTGATTGACTGGCCGCTAAATGCTGAAAGGGCCACCAATTGGCAGCCCTTAATTTCACTTAAAAAATATTTAACTATTATCCACTAAAGTTGTATGGTTTTTGCTTCCCTGGTGTTGGCCGAAAATTGGCTACCTCACCTACTGTTCGGAGCAGAGGTGAGGTTTTTTTTTGCCACGTATTAGCCAAAAGATTATGAGTTTTTATAGCCATCATTCGGAAATATTTCTCCCAATGTCTGTTTATACCGTTCCTCTTCAAGTTCCACGCCCAGCGCGAAACGGCCCAGCTTGATTGCTTCTTTTATCGTGGAACCTGATCCCATGAAAAAATCAGCAATTACATCACCCGGTCGGCTGCTGGCGTTGATGATGTCTCTCATCATCTCCGCCGGCTTTTCGCACGGATGTTTACCGGGATAATACGGAACTGACTTATACATCCACACGTCAGTAAATGGTACAAGACTCGTCACAGTGAAAGGCCGCCGCAATCGCTTTAGCTCATCCACCAGATCCGCATAACGTCGGGATAATGAATGATATTCAACTACCAACTGATGATGAGGAAGTTCCAGCTCTTGCCGGGCATGCTTTTCGCGGGCTACGCGATCAAATAAGCTTTGAAGCGCCAGATAGTCTTTCTCACTGGGTAATTGCCACTGGCTCTCACTGAACCAATGCGAAGCCATTTGCTTACCAGTTGCCTGATGAATTTCTTTAGCACTTATCCCCAAGGCTTTGCGGGCATCACTAAAATAATCCACCAGAGGCTTGAGCGTATTTTTGCGCTGCTCCTTGCACTGCGCGGAATAACTTGATGCCTTACCTCTATAAGGACCGCTGTAATGCTCAGCGAAGAGGATCCGCTCAGTGGCTGGGAAATACGACCTCAAGTCTTCTTTGTGCTGCCTGTTCCACGGCCCAGAAGGTTTGGCCCAGATGATGTGGTTCAGAATTTTGAACCGCTCACGCATCAGTAACTCTGTGTCAGCAGCCAAACGAGAACCGCAAAAGACGTACAGGCTGCCTGATGGTTTTAGTACGCGCCAGAACTCCGCAAACATCTCGTCAAGCCACGCCAGATAAGCTGACTCATCAGGCCATTGATTGTCCCATTTACATGATTTAACCCTGAAATACGGAGGGTCCGTGGCTATCAGGTCAATGCAGTTATCAGGTAAGGTTTTGATGTATTGGAGTGAGTCAGCACAAATAATATTTATACTGTTTAAATTCACAGTATTTTTCATAGATCAGAGACGCCCTTTTTGATAGGCTCCATTTGCTGTGTGCACATCAGCAATGGGCCTCGGTTCGCTCGTGACCAACTAACGGGCGAATGGCGTGCACGATGTTATCAGCATCATCTACGCCGCCCATTCCACAAACAAATAAGCCCTGGCAGCTGTGGACTGACCCCATAAAGTTGGACAGTTCATGTTAAGCGGCTTTCAGGGCCTGGGTTCGGTATTCTACCGGACTCAGGCCTTTTAATTTCAGGCTTATTCTTTCGTTGTTGTAGTAATGGATATACCCCTCTATCGCCTCCCTCAGTTCCCTGAGACTCCCGAACTGGCTCAGGTAAAAACACTCCGATTTCAGCGTACCGAAGAAGTTCTCCATTACAGCATTATCCAGGCAGTTTCCTTTACGCGACATACTTTGCGTTATGCCCTCTGCCTTTAATTTTGCCTGATAGGCTGCCATTCGATACTGCCAACCCTGATCCGAGTGCAACAACGGGGCATCTTCTGGACTGAGCTTTGCGAACGCATCACGCAGCATGGTATTCACCATTTCCATCACCGGTCTTTCCGACAGGCTGTATGAGATGATTTCCCGGTTAAAAAGATCGAGAACCGGTGACAGGTACAACTTTTTACCCTGTATCGAGAACTCTGTAACATCCGTAACCCACTTTTCGTTGGCTTTTGATGCACTGAAGTCCCGACTCAGGAGGTTGGAGGCTGCCTTGCCCGCTTCCCCTTTCCAGGCGCGATATTTCTTCACCCTGATAAGCGACCGGAGCGACACCTCTGCCATCAGCCGCTGTACTGTTTTATGGTTCACCAGCAGCCCCTGCTTTCTCAGTGAGAGCGTGATCCTGCGGTAACCATAACGCCCTTTATGATGGTGGTATATCTCTCTGATTTTGTCTTTCAGTCCGGCATGCCTGTCCACTCGCTTCAGCGCGTTCATATTGTGATACCACGTACTGCGGGACATCCCCGCTGCACGCAGAAGGTCACTAAGCGCATAATTACGCCTTAGCTCACTGATTATTGCGGCTTTTTGCCGTTTTTCTCGCTTTGAACTAAGGCCTTTAGCTTTTTTAGGTAGGCATTCTCTGCACGCAGGTAACGGAGCTCAGCCCGCAGCTCTTCGGGAGATAACTTTTCCAGCGCCTCATCGGTAAGTGGGGATGCTTTTTTGGGTTTTGTCATGCCTTTTCTCCGGCCGGGTTTTATGCTCAGAAGTCCATTCTCACCAGCGTCTTTGTAGACATTAACCCAGTGCCGGACGACGGTCTCGTTTGAGATATTAAACCGTGCGGCAGCTTCGCGCATTGAAAGTTCTTCACCGAGAACAGTCCGGACAACAGCAATCCGGAATGCCGGAGAATGGCGGTCATTTTTCCAGGTAATGCCATCAATACCGTGTAATTGCCAGGCTCTGACCCAGCGACGAACGGATGTTCTTTCGACACCAAAACGTTCTGCGGTCCGTTGTGTCCCGTCATTTCCGTAGAGGTAATGGCTGACCACAGCCATTCTGGTTTCGAGGGTATATTTTGGCTTCGCCATAAAAAACTGCACCTTACTCAGTTGGGTGTCCAACTTTTGGGGTGCAGTCCACTGCCGGGGCATTTTTTTTAATATAACTTTCGCTGCTGGTGTCCTCACAACCGAATTGAGGGCATAAAAAAAAGCCGCCCAAAGGCAGCCTTAATGAATTATTTTTTACTTACAAAAGCAGCTTAAACTTCCATCTAAAAGAGCTATAGATGTACTCGCCCCCTTCTTCCCGGTCGGTAAGTTTAGCTAAAATCTCAAACTTACTACCAACGGGATAATCGTTCGATAATTTCTTGGAGCATTCTACCTGAAGTGAGACTTTAGCCCACTGCCCTGGTAGGGGCCTAATGTGAATTTTCCCTCTTTTGCCCGAGCTGCTTTGAATCTCATAGCTTTCAACTTTAAGCGGGCGATAAGGCTCTTCAGGTTTTGCCAAGTTCTCACCTCTGACTAATGAAATTTCTTCTGATCATTGAGAAGATAAAATTATCGCGCACGCGTTAAAAACATCATCACAGCACTCATGCGAATGTGCTTTCCTGTCACTCTGGGGTGCCCATCATCGCAGACTGAAAAACATTGTTTGGAGCGGGCAGTGGGAATCGAACCCACATCATCAGCTTGGAAGGCTGAGGTAATAGCCATTATACGATGCCCGCAATGTTGCGGTGCCGGGTGCCTCCCGGTGAACCGTTGATCAGTCAACCGCGGTCGCTGTCTTCACTTCGAGGGTAAACTGATTAGCCCTACCGCATAGGTAGGATTCACCGCAACAGCATAAACCTATCAGATGCCCACAAAAGACAAAACCCGCCGGAGCGAGGTTCTGAGATTGTCTAAGCTTTGTGACTACGTGACCACTCTTACCAGACTACAAGAGTTTTTGCGTACGCGTTAATTCTTTTGTATAGTTTATTTCACACTTGGTCACTGATAGTTACACTTAGTGTCTAACCATCATAACGAGTGCTTTCCTATTAAAAAACATCTATTTTCAGAGGATTGAAATACACATGAAGGCCATAGATTATATTGATGCCTTAGAGCGAAGGAATGTGTCTTTCCGACTAGTACAAGCTTTGCTTAAAGAATACCAACTAACTTCAGCACGCGGTTGGGATCTACTAAGGGACGTTTATGTAAATAGTCAAGACAAGCAAGTACTCAGTGATTGGAAGGAAATTTATGAATCTCAATTCCACTATGGTAAGAGAACTATTTTTTTAAGCAAGTTAACGAATACAAAACTATCAGATAAAATATTTAATTTTTTGAGTACTTCTGTTGACCTAACTGAAAAAAACACCAACAAGTACCTTAAAAAATTCCCCCTTCCTTTACCGGAAAATGAACTTAATAAAATGTCATTGCTTAGACCATCTGCTGTTGACGTTGAGATTAATAATGATATCGTTTCATTAGTTTTCACATACCCACGAGTATTTAAAGAAAGAGATGTAATAGATTTTGGAACAATGAGCACTACAACTATAAAAGACCTTGATCAGTTCGATGAGGTCATTGGTGTCAAAAATAGATACGTGCAGTTTTTTGATAAAATCATTTATGATAAAAAAAACTTCACCTTCAGGTTCGAGATAGACAACTGCTCAACCATAACTCTTGAAGAAGCACTCAAGGCAGAGGAAAGATATAGAATATTTATTATTAAAGGAATCATGAAAAAACATAATGATGTTGTTGCAATTAGCCGACTTAATTTATTTAATAAAATCAATAAACTTTACAATGACTCAGACGGTAATATAGTTAACCTCGGACATTCCACAGGCACAGGCTCTGATAAGTCAGAGAAAATGAGAAAAAAAACTAATGACCTTAGAAATGAAAGCTTTCATATTGCTGGTCTAAAAGCGCTAAATGGCATTACTAATAATTACGCTATATCTAAATCGTGGAAGGGCGAACTTAATACCGATCTTGTACTTACGATTCCTGGCACTACGTCTTTAACAACAAGCTCGAATCCATCTATAGACCATGTTATAATTGATGGATGTGGTACTAAACGTG
Source organism: Rahnella variigena (assembly GCF_003610915.1). Lineage (NCBI taxonomy): Bacteria > Pseudomonadati > Pseudomonadota > Gammaproteobacteria > Enterobacterales > Yersiniaceae > Rahnella > Rahnella variigena. Next base: position 307,829 of record NZ_NSDJ01000002.1, on the reverse strand, counting down.
ATTTCACCATGTTGTTATCAAAGGTGATTTAAATGAACATTGAAGAAGTCAAAATGAAAGTACATGATGAATTACGCTTGGACCAACAAGCGTTACATGCCTGCATTTTAATTATTGACTTCTTAGAAAAAAGTGATAATGATAGTCTTAAATTTATTACTTTCAATACTTTGAAACAGAAAGTTCCTACCGAAAATGAAGGTGTTATTTTCAGAGCTGCAACTTATCTCACTGGTGAAAACTCTCATCTTCTCAATGTAAACTTTTTATATAGTGAAGGTGACTTTAGCGAGGAATTAACTAGAGCAGAAGTTGCAGAAGCAAATGAAACAGGAATTTTATATATTTCTGGTAATCCAATCAGGGATTTCCAAGCTAAAATTCATATTTATTTCTCTCTAAATACAGGGAGAGATGAATGATGAACGATACAGATAACATCTCAATTCAGACATTAAGAATTTTAGCCAAATCTTGCCCAAGCGCAAAAATTTTCTATGAAGAACTTTTCTGTAACAGTTATGATGATTTTGTTAAAAACGTATATAGCAATCTTGAAGATTGTATCAACATCATTGAGGAAGATGCGAAGGTTAGATCTAATGACGGAGAAGACCGTCTCTCAACCGAAATAATCACTTTTTTTAAGGGCCGCGGTTATGTTGCGTCTCGTGATGAAATGATTAAAGGTGGCCATACAGATTTAGTTCTGAAGAAAAATAATTATAAATGGTTAGGTGAAGCTAAAATACATAGTGGATATGACTATTTAGTCAAAGGTTTTAATCAATTATGCACCAGATATTCTTCTGGTACAGAAAATTGTTCTCAGGGAGCTTTGATTATTTATGTGCGAGTAAAAGATGCCAAATCAGTTATTGATAATTGGAAAGCAAAAATACAATCTGAAGCACTACCTGAATATTCTGAAGAAGACTGTGAAGTAAGAGGAAAACTTAGCTTTTATACAACCCATAAACATGTTAGTTCAGGACTTCCTTACAAGGTTAAGCATGTAGCAGTTGTTTTACATTTTGATCCAAAGGATAAGTAACCTCAAGGTGAAATTACCTATCCGATATTTTAAATAGGGTTAATATTTTTTATCAAGCATACTTACAACGCCAAGAATAAACCCCTGAGCCGTTTGCATTTTTTTTCTAATCGTTCCGTCAGCACATTTTCGTCGTTTGGCTATCGACCTAAGTGAAATATTGAATACGTAATGCAAAATTACCAATTCATACTCTTCACCCCTGTATTTTTTAAGCCGTGCCACACATCCATCAATCAAGATGCCTTCATCATCATCGCACTTTAAGCGTGACCTCGAGGTTTGTGGCAGAAGCCCTTTAAACCCGGCAGCAATCGGAGCAAAGTCCACACCGCTATTGTCGCTAGCAGCCCATGCGCCCCAAAGTTCTAAAGTCTCATGAATATCACGCATTATTCTCTCCACACTTATTTTTGCTTGCCGGTAGCGATAACACCCATCGCCAGCGCGCGGTCTAATGTCTTCATGACCAAATACATCTGATCACCATGTTCTTCTTCCCAAGCCGGGGTATTCGCATGAAGTGAGTCGTGACACCGTCTGCACAGCGGGATCACGAACAGGTCATGCGCTTTTGTTGCCATACCGCCAAACCCGTTGCCGGTGATGTGGTGCGGATCATCAGCCCCGTTGCCACAGGCACAACATGGCTGGCGCTTAACCCATTGGGTGTATTTTGCGTTTTCGTACCGGCGGCGCTTCGGAATACGGAGGAATGATTCCGGTGTCTCCGGATCGATTGCCAGCGCCAACACCGGTTTGATGTTGCTCACCAAGGCATCTCGCGGTTCTTTCTCATACGGATTGGTGTCGGATTCTTTCATCTGGGTACCAGACGCACGGTATTTCACGCCCAGAGCCTCGCAAATGATTTCCTCCGGCAACTGTGCCGCCAGCCCCTTACTCGTTACCCACCAACACAATTCCGGCAAAGTCAGGTGACGACCATCAGGCAGGCCATACCGGTACCGGATTGCCTCAGTCACAAACTCGGCGGCGTTCGCCAGCGCGATAGCATCCAGTTTTGCCGATTCTTTATCCCGAAATTCGTTGTCATGCGCCCAGCACAGGCAGACCACGCCACGACCGCGGGGAACCTGCACCAGCTCATGGTGATGGAATTCCCCGTTGTAGTCCGGACACTGGCACACTCGGTGGCGTTTAACCCACAGCGTCAGCGCGTCCATGCCGCCAACTCTGGCAATTACCGCTGGTGATGACAGAAAACCAGACAGACGCGGGTCACTTGAAAGAAACTGCGCTTCAGCCGGTACCACACCATCAGGCAGTTTATGGAGTTCGGCTGGCTCGTTGGTGATCAGCAGGCGTTTACTGCTGAAGAACTTCACCATGTCCGCCGGCAGCGCGAACTGCACGATCCCCAACTCTCGCTGGGGGTATGGTTTCAGTAATGCTCTCACGCCGCGTTCTCCTGTTTCTGGCGCAGATAACCAGCCCACAGACCGGCAACCCATTCAACACCCTTCGCCGTGAAGCGTGCCTGACGGAATGCATGCTGGCTATTCGGGTTGGTACCGGTTTTCACCTCAAACCGCCCTACCTCTAAATGATTCGCCTTTGGCGTCAACTGGCCTTCCAGCCGGTAAACAATGTCTTTTTCAAGTAGGAACATCCGGAATTCAGGTTCTTTCGCATGCAGCAATTTGCAGACTGCGCGGAATCCCATAGAGCCCTTAGCCATGACGTATTGATCAACGAATTCCACTTTTGGGGCCGCCAGCGCCAGCTGTGACTCCAGCGCCAGCTTTTCGTCGGCAAGGTCAGCAGCCAGGCGGAGAGCCTCGGGCAATGACTGGGGTAACTGGCTTTTAGATTCCAGTTCCTGCCAGCGGTCAACTACCGCGGCGGTGAACTCGGGCGACAGCCGGGCAACCAGCACCAGCGAGTCACGCTTATTGAACCAGTACTCCTGATACTCCTGACCGTTCTGCTCATGAAAATAGGGGGTGTGCGCCAACGGCGCGCTTAAAATTCCACCAACTGCGAGCCGTTCAGCTGAGCGTTTCACATCGCTATGCTTACTCTGCACAAGCTCAGCAATCTCACGGCTCGACATCGTTACCACTTTTCCTGACAGCAAACTGTTAGACATAATCACTCCACACGTTAAACCGGCTGCACACCGGCGGGTTTGAAATCAGTAATCGTTATTTCTGCCTTCCCTTCTTTGGTTACCGGCCCCCATTCGACCGTCATTCGTTTTACCTGGCTGTCGTCTTTCCAGATCCCCGCGTGGGTCAGGCCATCAAACAGCGCCTTCTGAAAATTATCTAAATCGCGTTTCGCCCTGGTCGGTGGAAACAGAACCAGATGCACATCCAGTTCAGTCAGCAGCGCGGGTGGCCGGCAGCGCAACTGCTGATAAATCGCCGCCAGCGCATTTGACCGGAAGATCCTCCCGCGGGCGCTTATCTTTACGCCGGTTTTAATGGCTCGCCAGTAACCGTTGACGCTTGGCGGGAATGGCAGGGTCAGTTGCATTTGTGGTACTCCGGCATCAGAAGGTGTTCCACCACTTCGCCGGTATCGACAAAGTAATAATCGCAGTCGGTCAGGTTGTTTATCAGCATCACCTCGATTTCCCGATCGGTCATTTTGCTGAATATCTTCACCAGTTTTTTCGGTGTCCCGATGTAAACCGGCTCGACTTCAGCCAATTTCGCCGCCGCAAAGTTGTGGTGGCCGTCCATCAGGACCGTGTACTGAACACCACGAAGCACGACTGGATACACTGATACGCGGAACATTTTGAAGCGAAGCGCTTTATCAACGACTTTCTTCCGATCGAGATAGCGCTGTGAACTGATTAATTTTCCCAGGATCATGCAGTCACCTCTCCCGCCTTGATCAGGCTATTGAGAACTGCGTCAGCATGTTCCCGCGAAGCGGTGTAATCAGCCGGGCAATATTCACCGGTGATGGATATGGCCTTCAGGTAATCGCGGTAGGCATCGAGCCAGATTTTCTGGAAATCGTTCACGCGGCCCCCTCCTGCAGGTAATCAGCGCCAGCCGTAACAGCCAGATAATGACCGGCCAACACTTTTACGCGGGAATTGAGCGCCGGCGGGATCGTGGTAAAGGTTGCCGGTACCAGATCGATATCGTTGAACGGGTTTTCGTTGCCCCAGTGATGCCAGCCAGCGGCGTCACCACGGCTGAACAGCTCAATGCGGGATACTGATCCGTAAAGCTCTTCGAGACGGAAACGCACTTCTGCTGGTTTTTCGCTGTGCTCACCGCGGCAGCTGTGAACAACCTGTTTAACACTGGCGCTGACGCGCTCGAGCCCGGAGCCGCGGACGGCGATCAGAACATCTTCGCTATTACCGCGCGTATAGTTGCCGCCGTTCATGACTGTTTCGGCGCTGAGTGCATCCAGAAAGTCTTCAAAGTCGATCATGGTCTGCTCTGCAAGTGCCCGCTCAATACGCCCCCGCGCCTGCTCATAAAGCTTGATCCACGTGAAACCTTTCATCGTCTTGACTTTAAAGCCCCAGGCCTGCGCCAGCTCGACAGCTTCTTCTGCGAAATTTCCTGTGTACCACATTGCCAACACCGCGCTTTCAGCGGCGATTGACCAGACTGGTAGGCGTTTGATGTCTTCCAGCGTCATGGTGCTGTAATGATCACCCGCCGCACCGTTACTGATTTTGTTGCTGTACTGCCAAGGCGGGTCCGCATATATCAGTTGATAGCTCATGCTTTCACTCCCTGCTGGCGCTGGGCGCACTCTTTCCAGATCTTGGCCCACTGCGATATGGCGAAATCGGCACGCATGCTACGGATGTTGGCTTTGCTGGCCTCGGCGCAAACCGTTTTTTCCAGCGCACTCGGTGCCTTGGTTGCCGCTACTCCGCTAATGAACCGGCGGTATGCCGCATCCCGCTCGGCTGCATCAACTGCAACGTCACCTTCACGCTCCCACTTCCCGTTTTTGCGCGCTGGACGGCCTGCACGATTCCAGGCGTTAGCGCCTTCGAGGTAGCCAGGGAACTTTGAAGGTTGAAAGAGCGTGGACGGTCGCAGGTACTCGGCCATTTCCAGATCGCCTCCCCATTTGGCATGCATGTAATCAACCGTCCGCTGATGTTCTTCAGTGGTGAAGCCTTCACGCAGTCTGGCGCGGATGTTATCCAGTGAGGATTTGCTGACCTGATAGCGGGAGCCGGTGACCTGGTTCAGGTAGTTCAGAACCTGTTTAGCCTGATCAGTAATTTCGACTTCGGCGTCGGTCTGCACAGCAGGCTGACAAGAGGTTTTATTATCTGATGGATCTTGTTTTGAATTTACTAACGGATCCCCCCCAGATTCTGGCGGGTGAAAACCGGTATTCGTGTTGGATTTTGATGCGTCAAATTTTGACCGGTCAGAATTTGATGTGTCAGATTTTGATGCGTCAGAATCTGACGGTTCAGCAGCAGCACGAAGCTTCGCAATATTCAGCTGATACATGTTCGACGTATTGCGGTTTCCCTTGCGGCGCTGGGTACTGGTGATCCAGCCGTCAGCCTCAAGTTTGCCCAGCGTAGTGCGCACAGTGCTTTCACCTGCACCCAACTGGCGGGCAATGGTGGTGATCGACGGCCAGCACAGGCCTTCGTCAGAACTGAAGTCAGCGAGGCGCGCCATTATGGCAACCGCCGATATTTTTAAACCGGCAGCAGCGCAACCATCCCAGACGTATGCGGATAACTTAACGCTCATAAGACCCTCTTAAACTTTCGCCGGAATTGTTCAGTAGGCTGGGCGCACTCATGCGGGTAACCGGCGCGCATGAAGATGACGCGATCCCCTGCTCTGTCGAAGCCCACGACGTGTACCACAACGCCCCGCCAATCCTTGTAACGCCTGTCCAGCTTTTGGATTTCTTCAGACATGCCGTCACCTTCTGGCTGCTCTGGCGGACGTAACCTACCCACCACGCCGCGAACTGGTAGTTGCACGGCATCCAGCGGTTACCTATCATCACTTCATACGAAAGAGAGCCAGCGGCCCCGCCTTTCGCAACACAGCGGATTTGCGGAACGCCAGCTTTTATGAGTAGACTGTTCATGCGTTAATCACTCCACACACGTTTTTAATGCGCCGACGCCTCGGGACTGCACTCCTGAGGCGTCAACCCTTTCATGCAAAGCCACCACTGACTTCACGTACTCATCGCGGGCAGCTAAATGCTTACGATGAAGAGCCATAATTTCTGCCTTCTCGCCTTCATCAATCACCCCGTCGTCTGCAATCGAAATATTTATCTGCTGATCGACCTTCCCACTCTTAGCGGCAACCTTTACCCCTTTGATAAACAGGTCAACGTGGTCCAGTTCGTCACGATTGGGGATTTCAACGAAAAAACCGCCGCGGCGCTGGGCGAAGTAATCCGCCAGATGATTAGTGCCGCTGATGTCTTCCATCGCTTCCAGCTCGGCAATTTCGAAGAACCGGCAGCCGTTCTTTTCGTACAAATTGTTGTTGAACTGCGTTTCAGTCATGCCCAGAGCGCCAGCCATAGCAGACCGACCGCCGGGATAGGCTTTGCACATCGTTTTAACTACTGATTTCAGGTCTACCATGTTGTTTTCCCTTTGGTAGTTATGGTTGTTCGCCAGTGGTGATAGCCTTTTTGTAAAGTGTTGGGTCGTATTTCAGTTCACCTTTGGTTCTATATGCAGCTTCGGCAGCTCGGCCTTTCGGGATCAGTTGGCCAGGGCGCTTTCTCCACAAATAAAATGCTTCAGGGGATATCCCAAAAAACTCAGCGACTTTACCGGGTTCGCCAAAATATTTTTCAAGGTCACTCGTCGTCATAACACCTCCGGTTTCTAAATTATTTTAGATAGTATTATTTAATTTTATTTTGATCAATAAAAACTAAAATAACTTAGGTTCATTAAGAGGATGGAAAATGCTTACCCAAGGGCAGCGGATAAAAAACCTTCGTAAAGACAGGAAACTGACTCAAGCTCAGGTCGCAAAGGCGCTAGGTGTTAGTGATGTGACTATTGGCTACTGGGAACGTGACCTGAATGAACCGGGTGGGAAGTCTTTGAGTAATTTGGCGGCTTTTTTCGGTGTTTCTGAGGCTTTCATTCTTTACGGTAAAGAAGAAATTTCTAACATCATTCCCGCATCTTTTGGGACACGCCAGATCCCCATTATCAGTTACGTTCAGGCTGGTATCTGGACATCCGCGTCGGACGCAAGCAACCTTGAAGGTAATATTGACTATATCCTAACTGACATAGGACTATCACCCCGTTCTTTTGCCTTAAAAATCAAAGGAAAGTCAATGGAGCCAGAGTTTACTGAAGGTGATCTAATTATCGTTGATCCGGACATAGGTCCGCTGCCTGGTGATTACGTTGTAGCGAAGAATGGTGAACATGAAGCAACATTCAAAAAATACAGAGCACGTGGTAGAGATGCTGGGGGTAATGAGATTTTTTCACTTGTGCCTCTAAATCAAGATTTCCCAACAAAACATTCTGACCAAGAACCCATATCAATAATTGGCGTAATGGTAGAGCACCGAAAATTCAGACGGCGTTGATCCCCCCTTCCTACTAGCCCTACTTCATTCAAAACACCTTTCAGTTATAAATCTAAATATTTTTAGTTTTCACTGTTGCATTAAAAACTAAATTATTTTAGATTCACACCATCAGCAGTGATCAACGTGGATGCCCACGCAGTAGTTGCAGGTGGCAAAGAAGCATCGAATGATTCTCTCAGGTATCAGCAGCACGACAGCAAGAACAGAGCAGCTTAATGAAGTATCGGGATGGATAAGCAAGAACCGAAAACTGTTGGTCTGGCATCTTCGAATGAAGAGTTCATCGAAGAAACGGATCCTGAAAGCTTGCAAGAGCAAGCACAGGGAGTAGCCGCCTTTATAGAAGACGGCGAGATTACCAAAATTAATCTCTTATCTTCGGATTGAAAGCTTCAATTCGGTTAATGAGCAACTTGGTTGCCGAGGCAACGGCAGGATCCTTACCTTTATAAGCTTGAACATGACGATTTAGATTTTCAATGACGTCGCTCTTTACTGTGGGTAAGACGGTTGAAACGGAATGAAGCGCTACCGTGAATGCGTTCTCAAGAGCTTCAATCCTACGGGCTAAAGTGACTAAATAGTCGAAGCGTTTTTCACCTTCATTTCCTTCTTGGCTGTGTGAGAACTACCAAGATAACACCGCCGCCTGAGGTGGAGAAGTGACCAGGCACACAACAGAAAGAACACTGTAGCTTAATGGCAGTTTGAATAATTCAACCCTGGTGGCTGGATTCAATATGGTGAAAGAGGTGGTCTGGCAGAGGCGGAACTAGGGCAATATAGGGAGTGTCCCTGAATGTGACTACTGAGCTCACATCTACTGGGTGGTGGCAAAGAGCGCAGACGAGTGAGGAAACCATGTCAGAGCTTGGATAATTGGAAGAGGCTACAAAACGTTCAGAAGTACATTTCTCACAAGAGAGTTTTATATCAGGCATTTTTAGAACTCTGGCGATAGGTGCGGGACTTAATTGGAATTATTAAGAGTTTTCCTATTCATATTTTAGTGTAGCAGCTTTCTCCATTTTCGTCGGATTAGTGCAGCAGAAAGATCACTGATAAGTCGGTACAGCAGGTAAGCGCATTGGTCGCGAGTGTTCTTACCGCTGAAACCAGAGTAAATAAGGGTCGTAAAAACAACCCCGGAGCGAAACCGGTATACCCATTGCTCAACCAGCGGCTCTTATCTATGCCTGAGCAAATTAATTGCCATCACTGGCAAGGGATTCGTTCACGCCGAAATCCGCATAGGGGTTATTTCATGAAAACTGATATCGCCTTTTTCTGGCTCTCGGCGTGGTTATGGCAATCACTTATTTAGGAATGCAGCCATGAAACTTATTCAACCGGTTATACCGGAACGCAACTCCGATAACTTGGGTTTTTGGACTCACCCTGATTTCTTCGAACCGGCAAACGGTAACGAATACCCAGCGCCAGGAGAATTTGAAGCATGGGCAAAGGCTCAAGGTGTCGAGGTTTATACACTTTCGCTTGATGCAGATCCGGCGGCTGATGATATTCACGCAGCCTATGAAGAAGGCGGCGCCGATGTTTCAGCTTGGGAGCCAACTCCACCAATAGGAGAAGGTTGGTTCCTCGCATCAGTTCACGATACCGAAGATGGCCCTTACAGCGTTTGGTTCCGTCGCACTACTGAAGAACAAGCGGAAATCGCGCGCCTTAAAACCGACTTTTTGGGAAAGCACCAGGTGGCGATCACCGCTGCTTATGAATATTTCAAAGCCTGCCCTGTGGGTAATGAACGCACTATCGCACACCAGATTTATCAGGTACTGCGCACAGCTACGAGGGTGGAATAATGAAAGAACGCCCTATTTTATTCAACGCTGAGATGGTTAAGGCCATTCTCAGCGGTAGCAAGACGCAAACGCGACGTGTTATTAAACTCCCGCTTATCGATAAAGACATGGGTTGTGAGCTCGCGGGAAATGAACTGTCTGGGGAAGTTGCCGCTGGTGATTATCGCAACAGCCCGCTGGGTAAGCCAGGTGATCAGCTCTGGGTACGTGAGGCTTTCAGGATGGCAAGAAGCCTTGATATACATTCACCACGCGAGGTGGCGGATCTGTCGATGTCAGCTGGTTATAAGAATCCCTGGGCCCCAATTCAGTTTGAAGCTGATGGCGGTCGTACTGGTAAATGGACAGGGTTTGACACTCCCCCAGTAGTAACCGAACCAGGAAAACTTCGCCCATCCCTGCACATGCCCCGCTGGGCCAGTCGCATTCAGTTGAAAATATCCAATGTCGGAGTACAGCGGATTCAGAACATCAGTTCGGGTGATGCTGTCCGCGAGGGTATTTGCCAACTTCCGGCATCAGGCCGCTACTGCATCAATCCAGGTGACCAATATTTCGGTAGTGCCAGTTACAGCGCGAATGAAGTTTATTCCTGGTTGTGGGAATCGATTTACGGCGAAGGCAGTTGGCAGACTAACCCGTGGGTCTGGGTGATTGAATTCGAACGTGTAGCGCCAGCAGGAGAGCAGCCATGACTGATAAAACACAGATGGAATATTACTTCGAGTTCCCTGCGTCATACGGCTTTCAGGGCGACACCTATGTTTTGCTGATGACTATTCCGGGCAGAACGCTGACCAGAGTATTGTCATCTGATAATTTCGGCCATGCTCTGGACCGTTCACAGCGTGAAATAAACAAAACGCGAGTTAAAAAATTCCATGACTATTTAGTCAATTCAGTTGAAACCAAAACGGCATTCATTATTCCGCCGCTGGTTGGCAACTGTGATTGTGATATTGAATTCGAACCGTTCGGCAACACGAACGTCGGTATCGTTAGATTCCCTATGGATGCAGAAATTAAATTATTTGATGGTCAGCACCGCGCCGCTGGGATCAGCGATTTTTGCCGGAACCACAGCACCTCGGTCTCAATTCCTCTGATGTTGACACAGAAATTACCGCTAAAAGTAAGGCAGCAGTTTTTCTCTGACATAAATAACAACGTCTCGAAACCGTCCGCCGCCATCAATATGACTTACAACGGAAGAGATACTGTCGCCCAAAGCATGGTTTCTTTCCTGTCTACTCACGAACTTTTCTCAGTGATAACTGACTTTGAGCACAATGTTGTTCCGGCCAAAAGCGAGTTGTGGATCAGCTTTAAGGCACTGAGTGATGCAACAACTAAATTCTCTGTCAGCAAGGGGAAAGAAGTCTCAAAAGGTGTATTTACGACATCTGGGAAGCGTGGCTTAGTCTTACAGCTATCAAGGATCTTCACCATTCTGTTTCACCGGCTGAATACAAACGGGATTACATCCAGTTCCACGCCGTGATGATCAATGCATTCGGCTACGCAATTCAGGAGCTGCTTAAACATCGGCCTGTTCAGGGTGTTGTGTTGATGATCGAAGAGTTAGCCAGCAAGAGCACATCTCTTGAACTGGAAAACTTCTTCGAGATTTCGAACTGGGGAGGCATTTGTGCAAATACAGACAAAGAACGGCCAACAGTAATTGCAAGTATTCCGGCTCAAAAGGCAGCCGGTCAGCGCCTGGCTATTGCGATTCAACAGACATCTTTCAAACCGGAAGTTGCATGACTGAGTCAAACCGTTCGTATTTAGTCAGACGGTTACTTGTGAAACGAATGCTAAATTTGTGGTTTGTTCCAGTTGAGTTTGCGCCAGCAATGCCGCCAGGGGAGAAAATGCTCTGGTGGCGATCTGGAAAATATTACGGCCGATTTCGGGTCAGTCAGTAAACCGGTGTGCAGCCGGCTATAACTAAACGTGTGGAGAAAAAGCGTATGGGCCAACTCGTACCTTTGATGGAATGGGCATCCAGTCCGAAAGGGTTTAAATATCCACCAGCGCCAGCAACACTTCATCGTTATGCAAAAACCGGCCAGATCATCCCTGCTCCGATCAAACAAGGCAGCAAATGGGTCGTTGATGAAGATGCGAAGTATGTCGGCGTTATTGCAAAAGCGGCGATACCGAATCATCTCCCCGCTTCTGTAAAAGCACTACTGGAGAAAACGATAAATGGCAGCCAGACCACGCACACATAAAGTAAATATCCCCAACCTTTACTGCAAGTTCGACCGTCGAACCAGCAAGGTGTATTGGCAATATCGTCACCCGATCACTGGTAAATTTATAGGATTCGGAACCGATGGAGATACCGCTCGTGAGGCGGCTATTGCAGCCAATACCATGATCACAGAGCAGCAATCAAAACACATAAACTTTCTCGTTGATATGACTGTGAAAAAAACAACAAATAAAGAGGCAGGCATAAGGGTTTCGGATTGGGTTGGTAAATATATATCTCTACTTGAAGAGCGTTTAATAGAAGGGGAAATAAAGAAGGCCACGTTCAAAACACGTAAAAGCTGTGCACAGGTTCTTTCAAAAAGGCTACCGAATGTGCGCCTTAATAATTTGGATACAAAGTCAATTGCCGCAATTCTTGACGAGTATAAATCAGAGGGAAAAAACAGAATGGCTCAGATGTTAAGGGCTACGTGGGGGGATATATTTAAAGAGGCCCAGCACTCAGGCGAAATAGAACCCGGATTCAACCCAGCTTTGGCAACCAGAGTTCCAAGAAATAAAGTTACCAGGGGAAGGCTTAGTTTTTCTCAATGGAAAAAGATTTTCGATAATGCGGCAGACCTTCAGCCCTATCTGCAAAACTCCATGCTTCTTGCCCTGATTACTGGTCAGCGACGTGCAGATATTCTGAACATGAAATTCTCAGATGTTTGGGACGGTCACCTGCATATCACACAGTCGAAGACAGGAACACGGCTAGCTTTACCTCTCACCCTATTTCTTCCAGAAATTAATTTGTCTCTTGATGATGTGATCAGGCAATGCAGGGACAGGGTGATGAGCAAGTACATGATCCACCACTCTCGCGCTCATGGTTCTTCAAAGCCTGGCGACCCGGTAACGGGAAACGGAGTAACTCGTATGTTTAAGCAGGCGCGTATCGCAAGTGGTTTAAAATTTACTGAAGGAACTACGCCCCCGACTTTTCACGAACAACGTTCTCTGGCTGAAAGGCTCTTCAGTGCGCACGGGATCAACACGCAAACTCTACTCGGACACAAAACGGCAGCTATGACTGAGTTGTACCATGACGACAGAGGAGCAGATTGGATAACGTTAGCTGTGTGAAAGTTACGGGATTACTCCCCAACAAACGGGATAATTTTTAAAATCCATTTTGGGGAGATGTTTTGGAGGGATTTTGGGGAAGAAAATAAACTCAGTAAAAACATGAGTTTCCACTTCCGCTGTTTGCGTTACGAACAGGCGCAACCTCGCCGTGTTCCGGCGACCTTTAAAACCTTGTTCGCCGGTATCAGTTTCATCCGCGCCCGTCCGGATGTTCTGGGTGTGATCTCTCTGGATTTGTTCGCGGTTCTGCTCGGCGGTGCGACCGCCCTGCTGCCGATTTTTGCCCACGACATTCTGCATACCGGCCCATGGGGATTGGGTCTGTTGCGCGGCGCTCCGGCCGTGGGTGGACTGATTGTCGGTTTCTGGCTGAGCCACCGCGCGCTGCAACGTAACGTGGGTATGACCATGTTTGCCGCCGTGGCAGGCTTCGGCGCGGCGACGCTGGTGTTCGCGTTCTCCACCTCGCTGTGGTTATCCATGCTGGCACTGTTTGCGCTCGGCGGATTCGACATGATAAGCATGGTCATTCGCGGTGCACTGGTACAACTGGACACGCCAGACGATATGCGCGGACGCGTCAGCGCGGTTAATTCGATCTTCATCAACACCTCGAACCAGCTCGGTGAATTTGAATCCGGTCTGATGGCCGCCTGGGTGGGCGCAGTCACGGCGGCAGCCATTGGCGGCATCGGTACATTGATTGTCGTCGGATTGTGGATGACCTGGTTCCCCGGTTTGCGTAAGCGGCAGAAACTGGAAAATGAGGTTGTTGAGGCGTAACGGCGGGTCGGGGAATTTTGAAACTGGAACAATTCAAAATTCCCTAATATAATCAGTTCATTCATTCACCAATTTTATATATAAGGAGGATCCCCATGCTGACCCGTGAATGGTTTTTATATTCACCTGTCTTTGGCGATCGTCGCTGCTCAGGCGTTTCCGGCTCCCTGCCGCGATAACCTGTCTGAGCGAAGCTAACTGACAATCTGAGTTCTTCCCTCCGGCTTACCGGTTATCGTCGGCTTTATTGACGAGAGGCATCCTATGCCCGAAAACCTGAGTAAGCATCATGACTTTACTGTCTGCACAATCTGTATCATTCGATAATTCTTTTGGCCCTTTGCTGGCTGAGATTTCCTTCGGCCTGAAAAAAGGCGACCGCATCGGCCTTATCGGCCACAACGGCTGTGGCAAAAGTACTCTGCTGAAAATCCTCAGCGGTGAACTGGCAGCAACGTCCGGCAGTGTCACGCTGGCGAATCAGTGCCTGATGGCCCGCGTTGAACAACATCTGCCCGAAGAACTGAACCACCATACCCTGCTTGAATCTGTTCTGAACCATCTGCCGCCAGGCCTTCATCAGCCTGAGCTCTGGCAGGCGCAGGTGTTGCTTTCCACGCTGGGTTTCGATGAATCCGCCTGGCAGCTGACGGCCGGAACGCTCAGCGGCGGGCAGCATACCCGCCTGCTGCTGGCCCGCGCGCTGATCCGCCAGCCCGATTTACTGCTGCTCGATGAACCGAGCAACCATCTGGATCTGCCGACGCTGTTATGGCTGGAACAGTTTCTGAAAAACTGGAACGGCAGTTTCGTGCTGGTTTCTCACGACCGCAGCCTGCTTGATAACGTGACCAACAGCACCTGGATCCTGCGCGATAAAACCCTGCAGTTTATTCGTCTCCCTTGTACGCAGGCACGTCTGGCGCTGCAAGAAAAAGACGCCTCCGACGCTGTGCGCAGGGAAACAGAACAAAAGGAGATTGACCGCGTAACTAAAAGTGCCAAACGTCTGGCGCTGTGGGGCAGCGTGTATGACAACGAAAAGCTGGCGCGCAAGGCAAAGCAAATGGAAAAGCAGGTCGACCGGCTGAAAGAGGATCAAACTGAAGTCACCGCCGGTAATCAGTGGAAACTGCAGTTAAAAGGCGAAGCGCTGGCGGCGGACCGGGTTCTGGCGCTGTCCGGTTTGCAGGTTCGTCCTGCGCGCAATGCTCCGGTTTTGTTCACAGTGGATGAAATGCGCATCAAAAGCGGTGACCGTATCGCACTGGTCGGGCGCAACGGTTGCGGCAAGTCCTCGCTGTTGCAGACGTTGTGGCACGCCTTCAGTCAGCCGGAAACAACCCATACGGGTGTGACTTTCCATCCCCGCGTGCGGGTGGGTTATTACGATCAGAATCAGCATCAGTTGCAGGACGATGATTCTCTTGGTGATGCGCTGGCGAACTTCGCCCCGCTGACGGAAGAACAGAGAAAAATGGCGCTGATTGGCGCAGGATTCCCGTTTATCCGTCACCAGCAAAAAGTGAGTACGCTCAGCGGCGGCGAACGTTCGCGGCTGCTGTTTATCGGGCTGACGCTGGCGAATTATTCGCTTTTGCTGCTTGATGAACCGACTAACCATCTGGATCTGGAAGGCAAAGAAGAGCTGGCGGAAACGCTGAAAACCTTCCGTGGTGCGGTGCTTTTGGTGTCACATGACCGGACGCTCATCGAGCAAAGTTGTAACCGGTTCTGGCTGGTGGATGAGCAACGGTTAAAAGAGTGGCATACCCTTGCGCCGGTTTACGCCGTACTGGCGGGTTCTCCCCCGCCAGCGGAACCCATTCTTTCAGAAAGCGGGACTGACGTAATCCACACTGAGGAAACAGAAGAAGAGCAACTGCTGGCGAGGCTGGTAGAGGTTGAACACCTTCTGGCAGAAGATCTGGCGCGCAAACCTAAGCACCAGAAACCTGAGCTGCAACGTCAGTGGCAATCACAAATTGAGCAGCTGAGTACGTTGTTGAGTCTTGGCTAACTGCTCATTTTGGATCTAAAGGCCTCAGGGACGGGGCCTTTGTTTCGGACTAAACGGAAAGTTTATTCACGGCGGGTACGCTTTAATGAACATAGTATGTTAAAAAATGGTATCCGATTTTCATCCGAACCCTGCGTTCCTGTCTGCCGCCGGAGAGATTATGTTTAACGTTTTACGTGCTGAACCCAAAACTACCTTTGAATATGGCCCGTTTCGTATCCGTCGTATGCGGCCGGGGCAAATCCAGCCTGAGAAAAATGATGACGCGTTCGGCCCTTTGAGTGTTATCGATCATGCCACTCTCGAACAGGGCACGCTGGTGAAAATGCACGAGCATAATAACGACGAAATCCTCAGTTATATGTGGCGGGGTTCTATGGTGCATGAAGATTCTGCTGGTCACCGCGTTCCCCTTTCACCGAAACAGCTGATGATGATGAACGCCGGTGAAAGTTTCTGGCATGAGGAATCCACACCGCTGGTGTCGGCGGAGATGTTGCAGATATTTATCCGGCCGCGTCAGGCAAATCTGGAAGGCCGCGTGCAGTTTATGACGCGCCCTGACGGTATAAAAAGCAATGAGTGGACGCTGCTGGCTGCGCCGGAAGGCATTGAGTCTCCGCTTGAAATCAGGCAGGCGGTATATGTCTATGACATTCGCATGGATGAAAACACCACCACGGAAGTTCCCTCACATGCGGGATTTGCTCAATGGCTGTATGTGATGGACGGCGAAATCAGCATCGGCGATGTCACGCTGTCAAAAGGCGACGCGATCAGCGATGAGGACAGCGCATTAACTGCTGCGACTGCAGGTAAAGACACCACGCTGGTGTGTTTTCTGGTGTGTCTGGGCGCGCAGGCGATTCTTGAAGGCACTATCAGCGGGAAATAATGAGTAACAGGCTGTACAAGTGAAAAAGCCCCAGTCGTTAAACCGGGGCTTTTAAGGTACTATCAAATTAATATTTAACATTCATCAACTTAATTACGTGTACTGCTTAGGTAATGCAACTGCTAAAGATGTACATATTATCACAGGATATATTTTTACTGCCTGGTAACGCTATCCTCCTATAATTTTGTGGAATAACATCAGTATCCTGCGCGTTTCATTTACCCTTCTGATATGTCTCGGGATAAATGAGTACATCACCCTCGCGATATATACTCTTTGATGCATGGCCTTACTTTCGTCGCGACATTCTCGATTTCATACTTACGTACCCAAATCGCGAACATTACTCTAACTAACAAGGCGTTACATCATCGCGTTTTCGTCCACATCATGCGATTGCACAGCTTTACTGCGTGGCCTTAAAGCATCATCTCACGGACTTTCAAATAACGCCCGGTGTTGAATCACCCATACTAAAATACTTCGTGGCCTTTATCGCATCTCATTACTGACAAGTTTATCAACTTGCTAATTACACCGCGAAATAAAAATTTCTTTTCACTTCTCTCTGGTGCTGAGTTCTAATTTACTCGCTATATGTTGTGTGTCAACCCTGTATTTTCAAACAGGGTTTTTTATTTTTTTTAGATAAGAAATCGTAATGAAATCTGTGATCTGCGCCATGAATACTCCGCACCCTATTAACCGCAAAATTGCACAACGTTAATATTTTGTACACATTTTCGGCGTTATTTCCCTGCTCATCTTACTGATTGCCCTGTTCAGCTTCTGAATGTGCGTTTTTGTATCAGCAAACTAGTTCAGCAGTGTACAAACCGCTTCATTTCCACTATATTGCCGCGCTTAAGACCAAAATCGCAGCACAAAACAGCGATTTCTGTTCGTTATTTAACTCTTTTCTTTTTCAGCCATTCTTTCAACGAATTCTGATAAAAGCCACGCGAGGATACGCACTATGGCGACGCTTTCTGTGACCGCCCCGCAACGTTCAGTACTGGGCGGTGCAATGATTATTGGTGGAACGATCATCGGCGCAGGGATGTTTTCCCTGCCGGTGGTGATGTCCGGCGCCTGGTTTTTCTGGTCTGTAGCTGCCCTGATTTTTACCTGGTTTTGTATGCTGCATTCCGGACTAATGATCCTTGAAGCAAATCTTAACTATCCGGTGGGATCGAGTTTCAATACGGTGACCGGCGATCTGCTGGGTAAACACTGGAACCGGCTGAACGGCATCACTATCGCGTTCGTTTTGTATATTCTGACCTACGCCTATATTTCCGCCAGCGGCTCGGTGATCCAGCATACGTTGCGTGAGATGTCGGTGAGTTTTTCTCCCCGCCTCGGCGGTCTGCTGACGGCGCTGGTCGTGGCCTTTATCGTCTGGCTGAGCACCCGCGCGGTGAGCCGGATGACGGCCATTGTGCTTGGCGCGAAAATCATTGCCTTCTTCCTGACCTTCGGCAGCCTGCTGTGGCATGTGAAACCGGTGAATTTGCTTAACAACGTCGAAATTAATCCGAGCTACATGCCTTATGTGCTGGCGACGCTGCCGTTCTGTCTGGCGTCATTTGGCTATCACGGCAATGTGCCGAGCCTGATGAAGTACTACGGCAAAAATCCGCTAATCATCAAGAAGTGTCTGCTGCTGGGTACACTGATGGCGCTCGGGCTGTACATCATCTGGATGCTGGGAACGATGGGCAACATTCCGCGTCCTGAATTCATCAGCATCGCTGAACGGGGTGGCAATATTGATGTGCTGGTGCAGTCGCTGAGCCAGATACTTAACAGCGCCGGTCTGGACTTGCTGCTGACGATTTTCTCAAACTTTGCCGTCGCCTGTTCATTCTTAGGGGTGACGCTCGGCCTGTTTGATTATCTGGCGGATCTGTTTAAATTCAACGACAGCCGGACTGGTCGCTTCAAAACAGCGCTGGTGACGTTCGTTCCGCCGATTATCGGTGGTGTGATTTATCCCGATGGTTTCATTTATGCGATTGGTTTTGCCGGACTGGCGGCAACGGTCTGGGCGGTGATTGTTCCGGCGCTGATGGCACGCGCATCACGCCAGCGTTTTGGCAGCCCGCTGTACCGCGTGTGGGGTGGGAATAAAATGATCGTACTGGTGCTGCTGTTCGGCGTGCTCAATGCGGCAGTACATATTCTTTCAAGCGCGAATCTACTGCCGGTATATCGTTAATTCAAACTGCAATGTCCGGCAGATGTGCATATGGCAAAGACGGAGGAAAGAAGAGGAAATTGGTGGGAAACTGACATCACGCAGCCTGTTCTTTACGTAATACAAACAGGCCGCGATCACAGAGAAGGTTGTTAATGTTTAAGCTTTATTTACCGAAACAATTTCTTTGATGAAGGTGAAGCTTGAATCACCATGATCTGTTTTGATCATCGGGTAAATTCTCTCTCCCTTCTTCACAAAGCCAGTTACTTCGTGGGTTGAGCCGTTCTTGACAGTAAAGCTATCGCCAACACTGATGGAACTTGCTACTTCGCTCATAACAATCCTTAACGCTTACTTCATTGAACTTCATTAAACCCTTTTGTTGCCGGTCGATGGTAGGTCTTTATGCGACAGGTAGCCAGCGCCGTCGTGCCGTGGTTAATCAGGCGGAGGCTTTTCCAGTTCGACAGGAGCAAATTGTTGGGTCATCAGAATCTCTTTTAATAAGGAATATATGCACGCAAACATGCCAAACCTGTGTTACAGACACTATGCATTCGGTGCTGACTGGCGCGATTTGAACGGTTTACGCAAAAGATGCACAGCTAATGCCAGCAGGAAAAGCATAGCCTGAATCAGCACTATTGCCGGTCCGGTCGCTGCATCGATATAAAAACTGATAAAGGTGCCGGAAATGGCGGCAATAAGTGACACCGTCACAGCCACGATTATCATTTTTGGCAGTGTCTTACACAGCAGGAATGCTGTAATGCCTGGCGTAATCAGCATTGCGACCACCAGTACAACGCCAACGGCCTGCAACGCCGCCACAATGGTCAGCGCCAGCATACACAGCAACGCATAATGATAAAAACGTACCGGCAGACCGATCACTTTCGCCTGCACCGGGTCGAAACAAAATAGCATCAGGTCTTTGAATTTGATGATGATCGCCAGCGTCACCACCAGCGCGATAATCAGCGTTTGCAGCATTTCACTGTCCGTCACGCCCAGCACATTGCCGAACAGAATATGGCTGAGATGCTGCTCCGTATTCACCCGGGAAAACAGCACCAGACCGGCAGCAAACATGCCCGAGAAGACAATACCCATCACCGAGTCTTCTTTGACCCTGCAATGCTCTTTGATAAATCCGGTTGCCACCGCGCAAAACAGACCGGAACCAAACGCGCCAATCACCAGAGGAATACCCGCCAGATAGGCCAGCACCACGCCGGGCAGCACTGCATGTGAAATCGCATCGCCCATCAGCGACCAGCCTTTGAGCACCAGAAAACAAGAGAATATCGCGCAGACAATGCTGGTCGCCATAGCGGTCAGCAGCGCGCGCTGCATAAAGTCGAAGCTCATTGGCTCCATCAGTACATCAAACCAGGACATCATGCGCGGCTCCGGCGTTTGATACGCAAATGACTGGCCAGCCAGCCGTGTTTTGGCGCGAATAAAAACGCCAGCAGGAAGACCGCGGTTTGCAGGCAGACAATGACGCCGCCGGTTGCGCCATCCAGGAAATAGCTCAACCAGGCACCTGCCGCGCTGGTGACTGCGCCGATAATCACCGAAATAATCAACACATGGGAGAAACGATCGGAAAGCAGATAGGCGGTCGCACCGGGCGTGATCACCATGGCAATCACCAAAATTGCGCCGACGGTTTGTAACGCCGCCACGCTGCACGCGCTGAATATAGTGAAGAAAATGATTTTGAGTCGTAGCGGAGAAAGCCCGACCGAAACCGCGTGCGCCTCATCGAAAAATACGGCCAGCAGGTCGCGCCAGATCACGCACAGCACCAGCAGGGAAACGCCGACGATAATCTGCACCTGCAAAATATCAGCGTCATCGATACCTAAAATATTGCCGAACAGGATCGACTGCACGTTAACGGATGTCGGATTAAGGGAAACCAGCAACAGCCCGAGCGCAAAGAAGGTCGAGAAGACGAAGCCGATGATCGCGTCTTCGCGCAGCCTGGTGAAATGGCGCAGCAGCGTCATGGAAAGTGCCGCCAGAATGCCGGTACCGAAGGCTCCGATGGCATACGGAAAGCCCAGTGCATAAGCGCCTGCCACACCCGGCACGACGGAATGCGAGAGCGCATCACCCATCAGCGACCAGCCTTTCAGCATCAGATACGCCGATAAAAATGCGCACACCGCGCCGACACCGGCACTCACCCAGATGGCTTTCACCATGTAGTTGTACTGAAACGGCTCCAGCAGCAGCGCCATCATACCGCCCGCCTCACCGGTTCCTGTGGCACTAAATAACCGATATTCCTCAACGCGCCGCCAAAGGTCTTTTCGAGATTATGAGAGGTAAACGTAGTGTCGAGCGCACCGGCCGCGATGACCGTGCGGTTGATCAGCACTACGCGGTCGCAGAAATCCGGCACACTAGCGATGTTGTGCGTCGAAACCAAAATCAGATGCCCTTCTTCACGCAGCTGGCGCAGGAGTTCGATAATGGCGTTTTCCGTTTTGATATCCACACCGGTAAACGGTTCATCGAGCAACATGACGCGCCCCTGCTGTGCCAGCGCCCGCGCCAGAAAAACGCGTTTTTTTTGCCCGCCAGAAAGCTCACCAATCTGCCGATGCGCCAGATCAGTGAGGCCTACGCGAGCCAGCGCCGACGCCACCTGTTTTTTGTCTTCCGCCGATGGGATCCGCAGAAACGACATTTTGCCGTAGCGCCCCATCATAACCACATCACGCACCAGTACCGGAAAATTCCAGTCCACATCCTCCGACTGGGGCACGTAGGCGATGAGGTTTTGCTTCAGCGCTTTCGCCACGTTCAGGCCGTCCAGCGTCACGCTGCCGTGCGTCGGACGGAGTATTCCCATGATGGTTTTAAACAGCGTGGATTTACCGCTGCCGTTAACGCCGAGCAGCGCGCAAATCGAACCGCCTTGCAGGGTAAACGAGGCGTTTTCAATCGCGGTATGACCGTTGTTATAGGTCACCGAAATGTCATCAACGTTAAGATTCAGCGCGGCTTCTCTCATTGTCCGAACCCTTCTGCAATGGTGCCGACCGTGACTTTCAGCAGATCGATATACGTGGGAACCGGGCCGTCAGTCGCTGACAGCGAATCGACATACAGCACGCCGCCGTATTTCGCGCCGGTTTCCTTGCTGACCTGTTTTGCCGGTTTGTCTGAAATTGTGCTTTCACTGAACACCACCGGGATATTCTGCTGACGCACCAAATCGATGATTTTTTTCACCTGCTGCGGCGTGCCCTGTTCTTCAGCATTGATAGGCCACAGATAGGCCTCTTTCAAATCATAATCTTTCGCCAGATAACTGAACGCACCTTCACTGGTCACTAACCAGCGCTGCCCTGCCGGAATTTTTGCCAGACGTTCACGCAGCGGCGCATCCAGCTGGCTGATTTTTTGCGCATAATCTTTGGCGTTACGATCGTAGGTTGCGGCATTTTCGGGGTCATATTTCACCAGCGCCGCACGGATATTTTCGACATACACCAGCGCATTTTTAGCCGACATCCACGCGTGCGGATTTGGATTGCCCAGATACGGCCCTTCCTGAATCGGCAGCGGCGTTATGCCGTCCGTCACGGTGACCGAAGGCACATGTTTGATGTTGGCAAAGAAGCGCCCGAACCAGCGTTCAAGATTAAACCCGTTCCACAGGATCAGATCGGCGGATTGCGTTTTCACAATATCCCGCGGCGTAGGCTGATAGTCGTGGATCTCAGCGCCCGGTTTGGTGATCGACTCCACGGTGGCGGCATCGCCGGCGACGTTCTGCGCGATGTCCTGGATCACCGTGAAAGTGGTCACGACTTTAAACTTTTTTTTGTCCTTGCTGGCCGTCTGGTCTGCCGCCTGCGCGTTGCCGGTGATCAGCGCCACAATCATGCCGACCAGCATCAGCCGCAAACGAAACGGCGAATGGCTGAATAATTTTAAGATGTGTCGTCCATTTTCCATGAAATCTCTCCTGTCATTCTGCGCATCAAACGGCGGTTTATTATTCAGGTATAGCACAGGCTATACTCCATAGCCAATGCAAAGTTTTCATAAATTGGTAGATATGTGGACTTGGTTTACAATGCGTGGGTTGCTGCGGTGAGCGCGGCTGCGGTGAAAAACCGTTAAGCAAGAAAGAGGCAGGCGTAGTGAAAGATAAAAAAATGAATCCATTACTGGATGTGGAAGAACACGCGCAGGGTTTCTTACAGGTGCGCGAGGCGCATCGCCGGGAATTAATGGATGATTACGTTGAGCTGATTTCAGATTTGATTCACGAATTTGGCGAAGCGCGACAGGTAGATCTGGCCGCGCGTCTGGGTGTTTCCCAGCCGACAGTGGCAAAAACCCTGAAACGCCTGGCCAATGCCGGACTGGTTCACCAGCTGCCCTATCGCGGAACCTTTCTGACGCCGGAAGGTGAGAAACTGGCGGCGGAAAACCGCGAACGTCATAACGTGGTTGAAGCGTTTTTCATCGCGCTCGGCATCAGCGCAGAGACAGCGCGTCTGGATGCTGAAGGGGTGGAGCATCACGTCAGCGATGAAACGCTGGAAGCCTTCAGACGTTTTACAGCAAGTAAGAAATAACACCTTAAATTCGAATTTTTTAATTCTCAGCCCGGATTTGCTGTGGCAAAACTGGGTCTGAAATATGAATCCCCCGCCTCTCAAACCCTGAACGTAAACAAACGTTTGCTGCTGAATTTTTTGGTCACAATTGCTGCCACAGCCTTGTCATATTCACCCTAATCCCCCGCCAACCTTTTAGCCGCAACAGGCGTATCGTTATCCTCAGGAGTGGTGGGTTTTATCACTTCGGACATCCGCTCAATGCACTTCGAGGTCGTTATGAAAAGGCTATTGTTGTTGATGCTTACGGCTGGCGCGCTGATGTCGGCCAGTTCTGCGTCGTTCGCCTACGGTTATTACGGTCATGGTTACTACAATCATGGTTACTATGGTCACGGCTATTACGGCCATGGTTATTACCATGGCGGCTATTATCGCGGGGGCTGGTATGGGCCGGACGTGGTGATTGGCATTCCTCCGCCGGTCTATTACGGACCGCCTGCCGTCGTTTACGCTGCGCCACCGCAGCCGCAAACGTATGTCGAGAAACCCCCGGCTTATGCGTATTACTGCCAGAATCCGGCGGGATATTATCCGCGAGTCCCGGCCTGCCCGCGCGGCTGGATGAAAGTGGTCGCAGGACCACGTTAACAGGCGATAAAAGTCATGAACAGGTTTACTTCGGTGGCGGTTCTCGCCTTAGCCGCGGCCTTATCCGGCTGCGTTTCTCCTCCAACCCGACCAGATGTGATGGTGCTGCCAGGTACCGGAAAGGATTATCAACAGTTTCAGATGGATGAAATGTCATGCCGTAACGCGGCCTATGGCAGTGTGAATGGCGGCGCAGAAACTGCCAGTAATAATGCCGCCGGTACCGCTGCCGCTGGCACCGTCGTGGGCGCGGCAGCCGGAGCGCTGATTGGCGCAGCGTCGCATCAGGCCGGATCGGGCGCATTGATTGGCGCAGGCAGTGGTTTGCTGATTGGCAGCGCAATGGGCAGCAATAATGCGGGGGCCAGCAGCGGCGATTTACAGGATCAGTATGATACGGTGTACACGCAATGTATGTACGCCAAAGGCAATAAGGTGCCGGTAGACGCCAGCGACGGTTACAGCTCGAATCAACCACCGCAATCGCCGGTTCCGCCGGATTACTACCCTGCAGAGCCCGGTAACAGTGGCGTGCCGCCAGACTACGTGCCTTAATTTTCATAGCACAATCTTCATTACACAATGCTAAAAAGGCTGCCGTTTTATGCGGCAGCCTTTTCGTTTTAATGCACATTGAACTGCTTAGGCGAATGGCGCGCGACCGTTCAGCACGTCATCAATCACTTTCAGCACGCCCTCATCACGGTTAGATGGCGCGACGTATTTCGCGGCGGCTTTTGCCGGTGCAGAGGCATTTTCCATCGCAAAACCGTAACCGGCATAGCTGAGCATTTCCAGATCGTTGCCGCTGTCGCCAAACGCCAGCACTTCGTCATCACGGACGCCGTAAATCTGCTGGATTTTTTGCAGACCGCAGGCTTTGTGATTTCCGCTGATGATCAAATCAACAGAGCCATGTCCGCTGGTCACCGGTGCAACAATCCCGCCAAGGTTGGCGTTAACTTCACTCATCAGCGGATAGACATCGTCTTCCACGTAGCTCAGTGCAAATTTGAAAATCGTATCGTCGATTTCTTTGTATTGATGCACTTTTGTCAGTCGGTGATAGTAACGGCGCATACGGCTGATGAAATCCTCATCGGTGCCGCTGAGCACATAAGCCCCTTTGCGACCGCACACAATGGTGTTAATGCCCGGCGTGCGACTTAT
Organism: Rahnella variigena; assembly: GCF_003610915.1. Classification (NCBI taxonomy): domain Bacteria; kingdom Pseudomonadati; phylum Pseudomonadota; class Gammaproteobacteria; order Enterobacterales; family Yersiniaceae; genus Rahnella; species Rahnella variigena. The sequence goes on along the minus strand of NZ_NSDJ01000002.1, from coordinate 282,708 downwards.
CCATTCCAGCACCTGCGTCACCTGTTCCGGTTCAAGTTTGCCGCAGTAAATTTCCTGTTCTTTATCGACCACATACCCGCCGCCTTCAGCAACGTAAGCAATTTGTGTATCGAGATCATCAAAGAAGGATTTCAGCTGGTAATACTGGTTGCCGCTCGCCACTACAAATTTAATGTCACGTTGCAAAAGTTGCTGATATTGCTCGCGAAAGCGGGCTTTATTGTATTCGTGCTGCGGATTGAGAAAGGTTCCATCCATGTCTACGGCGATAAGTTTTACAGCCATTACTGCTCCTTACAGAGTCGGATTTTAAATCAATCAGGCTAAAAGAGGGCTGGCGGTTTTTACGCGCCAGCTGGCAAATTTGCCACTCAGTTATAAATCATTGGTCTTTGAAAACAATCAATACTTCAGTTTGTATGCGCCAAACGTGATGATCAGAAACGCCGCCGCGACCGCCGAGAATGCGACATACAAGCTGGAAAGATGCGCAATAAAGCCGATCAGCGCCGGACCACCCAGCACGCCGAGATAACCGAGCGTCGCCACCATCGCCACCGCCATATTGACCGGCATCACTTTTTCCTGACCGGCCAGCGTAATCAGCACCGGAACAATATTCGCTGCGCCTATCCCTACCAGCGCAAAACCGCACAATGGCAGGATCCAGCCCGGCAACAGCACAACCATCAGATAACCGGCGATACCCAAAATCCCGCCGATAATCAGGATCCGTTTGCGCCCCAGTGCACTGACAATCGCATCACCGGTCAGGCGCATCAGCGACATCGCTACGGCAAATACCGCAAAGCCCCAGCCCGCATGTTCCAGCGCCAGACCGCGGTCCCGGGTCAGGAAGACACCGCCCCAGTCCAGCACCGCGCCTTCGGCCATAAAACAAATCATCGCCATCACCGCCATCAGCACCAGACGGAAATTCGGTCTGGCTTTCGGCTGGCCTTCTTCAGGCTCCTCATGTGCGCCAAACGGTAACATTCCGCGATAAGAATACGCCGTCAGCGCGATAACCAGCACGACGGCAAAAAACGTGCTGCCGAGCGGCGTGATACCGGCACTGAGCAGCAACGCACCGCCACCGGCGCCGGCGATCCCGCCCACGCTCCACAGGCAATGAAACCCTGACATCAGCGGTTTATCCGCGGCCTGTTCCACCAGCGTGCCCTGCACATTGACGGCTACATCCGCCAGCCCGATGCCCATGCCGAAAATAAACAGACTGAGCGCCAGCAGCCAGATGTCACTGAACACCGCCAGCAGTGGCAGCATCAGACAGTACAAAATGACCGCCGCGACGATCACTGCCCGACAGCCAAACTTGCCGATAATCCGTCCCGACCCAAGCATCGACAGCAGCGAACCGGCACCAAGACACAGCAGCAATAACCCGAGATCACCCGCCTCTGAATGCGTCCGCAATTGGGCATAGGGAACCAGCGCCGCCCACAGCCCCATCGCCATGCCGGTGACAAAAAATATCGCCCGCGTCGCGACACGCCGGACAGGACTTCCGGCATGAATACCGTTGTGCGCAATTTCAGATGACAGTGACATCAGGTTCTCCCGCGAGGTGAAGTTAGTTATTAAAAGTCTTTTAATAAGTCCGCAGTATAAGGGGGCGAACAACAAAGTCAACCGGCGTTATTCACCGAAAGCAACGTGCAGATTGTAGTTGCTGAGCGTCAGTTCCGCGATGCCTTGAAGATAATCCTGACGCATCGACGGGCGGTAAGTCAGCTGCGGCATATGCTGTGCGGGAATGCGCTGCAGGCAAAGCATCTTCAGCTCAGGCAGCAGTGCTTCACTTATTTTCGGGCCGGAAAGCGCGATGGTGGCCGGGTTGATAATGGCGGTCAGCGAGACAATCACTTTCGCCATTTCTTCTGCGACCGGCAGTTTATCCAATCCTTCAAAAGGCAGATTTGACACTTCCCCTGCAAACTGGCTGGCACCCTGTAATACCTGACCGTTAATCACCATGCCACAGCCCAGACAAGGCACTTCAGGTTTGAAGAGATACGCCACCGGCGCGGTAATGCCTGCGCAACTGCTGCGGTAAAAACCCCATGCGGTGTAGTTCATGTCGTTATCCGCCTGAACATAAATCCCGAACTGTTCACGCAGTTGCTGCTCAACCGCCACCCCGGCAAACACGCTGATATCACAGGTCGCGACGGTTCCTTTGACCACCACGCCCGGCAGGCCAATGCCCAGCGCTTTAATATTGGGATAGTCCGCCAGCAGGCTGCCAATTTGCTGATAAAACGTCGCCAGCGTCAGCGGTAAAAAGCGGATTTCACCCTGCGCCAGACTTTCACCGGTGGCTGAATTCACCGACCAGACAATCTGTGCGGCAGCGTCGCTGCCTTGCGCGTACAGGCTAAGTACCGAGAAATAGTTCGGGTTATACGCATAGCGCTGCGCCGGACGGCCACCACGCGAGACTTCGAGTTCCAGCGCCAGCACTTCGTGCCGCTGGCACATATCATTCAGCACTGCGCCGCAGGTGGCGATACTCAGACCGGTGACACCCGCCAGTTCCGCCTTCGTCGCCGAGCCCAGAGATTTCAATGCATTCGTCACCAGCACGACATTGTTTATCTTCATTTCACGGGTGGTACGGTTTGAAGGGATGATCATGTTGCCTCGGGAATGCGGGTAAGAATGGGGGGTAATTTAGCACGGATCCGGCGGCACGACTTTTTAGAGATCACATTCAAAAAACGGCAGAGCGGAAAATAACCCGCTATAACAAGGGGGACTGTTTCAAAAGGAGAGCGATTTTGATTTCCCATATTTGTATTGGCGTTTACGATTTTGAACGGGCTTTCACTTTCTATTCGGCGGTGATGGCGGCACTGGGGCATACCCTCAAGTTTTGCGACAGGGAAAAACCCTGGGCGGCGTGGATGGCACCGGATTCGCCAAGGCCGCTGTTTGTTATCGGCCAGCCGCATGACGGCGAACCTGCCAGTGCGGGTAATGGTCAGATGCTGGCATTACTGGCAGACAGGCGTGCTACCGTGGATCAAATCTATCAGTTTGCGATGGCAAACGGCGCGACAGATGAAGGCGCGCCGGGACTACGCCCGCATTATCATCCGGATTACTACGGTGCTTATTTTCGGGATGCCGACGGTAATAAGCTGTGTATTTGTTGCCATCATCCTGAGGCCTGAAGCTTTAGCCCTTTTACCCGAAGTTTTGCACCAGCCTGCCCAGTTCAGTTTCTGCCACACCTTCGTAATGCCCGTCAGTAAAGCAGGCACCGGTCACAGGTTCGCGGAGATCCGGGAAGTGATAGACCGCGTTCACGCACGACGGGCCGCCGCCTGAATGACCAGCTGAACGCCCTGCCTCTCCCATTGCACCGCTCATCAGCCCCAGCGCGTAACCGCATTCTGTCCACGGCCGTCCTTCCAGAGCACCGCCAAGCGGGATGGTCACCTGCATTTCAGCCATTGACGCTGCGCTCAGCAGTTTACCGCTGAATAATCCGTGCAGCAGTCTGGCCGCATCCCGCACATTGCCTGCCAGACAACCATGATATACCCAGCCCGGAGCGTATTTTCCGGCGGCTTCACAGTGCAGTTGTGCGAATTCCTCGCGCGTGGTGACAAGTGCGACACTGGTCAGTCCGAGCGGTGTCGAGATGAGGTCAGTCATCAGTTGCGCGAAACTCAGCCCTGACGCGGCTTCAATGTGTTCGCGGGCCAGCATGTAGCCAATATTGGAATAAGACCAGCCCGCATCCGGCGCAAACAACATGCCTCTGGCTAACGCGGCACTGAGCAATTTGTCGCGCGACCAGGGTTCTCCTCCGGCAGCGACAGCGTCGTGATAATCTTTCAGTGCGCCGTAATCCGGCAATCCGGCGGTGTGGTTGAGCAGCTGCCGCAGGGTGTAAGCTTCGCCATCAACACAGCCATCCAAATTTACAGTCCCGTTTTCACTAAGTTTCAGCGCACAAATCGCGATCGCGGTTTTCGTGAAACTCCAGTAAGGAAAACGAGCTTGCATATCGCCTCCTGCCCTCTCTTCGCCGGAGGCTGAAATACAATAAGAATGAAAGCTCTGCATGGCAAACCTCATCACATTAAAGAAAACGGGCGCTGTTTAAGCGCCCGTCGGATCATAATACTTTACTCAAAAATTCGCGGGTTCGCGGATTTTCCGGTGCGGTAAACAGTTGCGCCGGTGGCCCCTGCTCCTGAATCACACCCTGATCGATAAACACTACGCGGTCAGCGACTTCACGCGCAAAGCCCATTTCATGCGTCACAATCACCATCGTCATGCCTTCGAGCGCCAGCTGTTTCATGACCGCCAGCACTTCACCGACCAGCTCCGGATCCAGCGCTGACGTCGGTTCATCAAAAAGAATGATCGACGGTTCCATTGCCAGCGCACGGGCAATCGCCACGCGCTGTTGCTGACCACCGGACAAACTGGAAGGCCAGGCGTCGATTTTGTCGATCAGTCCGACTTTTTGCAGCAATTTTTCGGCACGCGTTACGGCTTCCGCTTTCGATAATCCCTTCAGCGACATCGGCGCCATAATCAGGTTTTCCAGCACGGTCATGTGCGGGAACAGATTAAAGCGCTGGAACACCATGCCGATGCCGGCACGCAGCGTATTAAGATTGGTTTTCGGATCATGCACCGCAAAACCGTTCACCACCACTTCGCCACCATTAGGCTTTTCCAGCGCATTCAGGCAGCGCAGAAAGGTACTTTTACCTGAACCTGAAGGCCCGATGATGCACACCACTTCTTTCTCTGCGATGTCACAGGAAATGCCGCGCAACACGTGGGTTTCGCCAAACTGTTTCTGTAAATCCTTAACGTGAATCACTTTTGCCAAACCTCTTTTCCATGTGTTGAACGAGTAGCGAGAGCAGGAAAGTCAGAACCCAGTAAACCAGTGAAATAGTCAGGTAGGGTTCCCAGTAGGTGGCGTAAGCGCCGGAAACAGTACGCGCGGCATACGCCAGATCGGCCAGGCCAATCGCCGAGGCCAGCGAGGAATCTTTCACAATCGCAATAGCGTTATTGCCCAGTGGCGGCAAAATACGGCGGAACGCCTGCGGCAAGATAACCTTGCGCATCGTTTTGCCCCAGCCCATTCCCAGCGCGCGGGAAGCTTCCATCTGACCGTTGTCGATAGACTGAATACCCGCACGGAAAATCTCGGAGACATACGCCCCGGCGTTGAGGGTAATCGCCACCACGCAGGATAAGAATGCACCGTAATCTGAGCGCAGCGCACGGGCGAAATCCGAGGACATCAGACCGTTCGCCACTAAAATGCCGTCACGCGGATTAATAAACAGTGGCACTAAAGCAAAGTGAACCACCATAATCTGCACAAACAGCGGCGTACCGCGAAAAGCACTGACGTAAATGCGCACCGGCCATTGCACGGCAAAACGCAAAACGTGTTTCCATGGGCCTTCGTCGGCACGGGCCATCCGTCCTAGCCCCAGCAGCAGACCCCAGGTGGTACCCAAAATCACACAAATAATGGTGCATTTGATGGTCATCAGCGCGCCCTGCACAAACAGTGGCGCATATTCTGAGATTATCTCCCAGCGAAATCCGGTCATACCTGTCCTTGTTCAGGAGCGTGTTACCGCCCCTGATTAACGTTGTTCGTGATGAGAATATTATTGAGCGGGAAGCACTGGAACGTTCTTATCAAACCAGGTTTCGTAGATTTTAGCGTACGTGCCATCAGCCACGATTTTCTTCAGACCGGCGTTGATTTTACCCAGCAGTTCGGTGTTGTCTTTGGCGACCGCAATACCGAAATACTGACGTTCGAATTTAGCATCCGGTACCAGTTTCAGCGCTTTCTCAGGATGGGATTTGATGTAGTACTTCACCACGCCCACGTCGCCCACTGCCGCGCCGATACCGTCTTCCGCCAGCTCCTGCAACATCAGCGGAGTGTTATCAAAACGTTTGATGTCGGTGCTGTTTTTGCCCAGTTCATTGGACACCACGATGTCGCCGGTGCTGGAGTTTACCACACCCACTTTCTGACCTTTCAGGGCGGCTACGGAATCCACTTTAGAGTCTTCAGGCACCACGATGGACTGTTCTGCCGGGAAATACGGGGCAGAGAAAGCCACCATCGCTTTACGTTTATCGGTAATGGTGATGCCAGAAATAATGATGTCACGATCACCGGAATTCAGTGTCGCAAAAATTCCTTCCCACGGCGTATTAACCAGTTTGATGTCAAAATCTTCGGCTTTAGCGATCGCCTTGATGATGTCGATATCAAAACCTTCCAGCTGTTTCTGGCTGTTTTCGTATTCAAACGGACGGTATGTACCGCCGGAACCGACCACGTATGTGGTCTGTGCGGCATAAGCAGATGTGATTAATGAAGAAAGCAGGCACCCGGTGAAAATTAATGACTTAAGCATGGTCACTCCTGTGTGATTGTTATTTTATGCAGTTAATTTGCATAAAAATACACAAGTTGACGAAGCGCTTCAACCGAAAGTTACAGCGGGCTGATATGAAGAACACATTGAGAAGTGAATAGCAGACTCCTCCGAGTTCCCTGTAAGAACTTTCATCTCTCCCGTGGGATCAGGTATATTGATACGCAGATCACAAAAATCCCTTAAAGGAAGACGTCGCACTATGAGTTATCGCTTCACCCTTGCTGCCGCAGCAGCCGTTATCGCACTCACAGGATGCGCAAAAACGAAAACCGCCGACCAGGCACCGGCTTTCGATTTTGGCTCGACGCGCCTGACCGTAGCGCACGTCCCGACGAAAACCGACGATGGCACCAAACTGTATGTGACCATTGATGATAAAGAGGCGGGTGCGCTGGGGACTGGCGAGAGCATGGAAGTCCAGCTTCCGGAAGGTAAACACAAAGTCGGCGGCTATGCCCGTTCGCTGATTGGCCGCGTCACCATTGCGCCGGTCGAAGTCGCGACATCGCGTGATGCGGTCAGCCACGTGACTTATTCTGTGGCGAATCTGAAACCGACGTTCCTGGTTCGCGCATCAACGCCAGTGCCGAAACCGAAGTCAGAATCGATTCCGGCAGAACCTGTTCCGTCTCTGCCGAAAGACATCGAAGCACCGGCAGTCGCCGAACAGTCGCAGGCTTCAGCAACACCAGCTGACGCACCAGCAGCCACTGCGGTAGTGACTCAGCAGACTTCTGCAACGTCTGCGACTTCAACAACTTCAGCATCTGCTACTCCAGCGGCAGTTGCGACTCAGCCGGTGCAAACTGCTACCCCTGCAACCCCGGCAGCGACTCAGCAGACACAAACTGCTGCGCCAGCACCGCAGACACCGGCCGTTACTGACCTGACGCCGACCACTCAGTCGCAAACCTCACAGGCGACGCAGAGTTCGACTACGCCTGAAGTCACTGACCTGACTTCAGCACCGCAAGCGTAATCTGCTTTGTCCGCCGGTTCTCACGATCCGGCGGGCAAATCCTCAGAATTTCACCACCGCCCCCAGCTCAATCACCCTGTTCGGGGGAATATGATAATGCTCCGGCGCACGCAGAGAGTTACGCTGCAAGACCTGGAACAGTTTCCCGCGCGCTTTTAAATACCACGGACGGGGTTCGCCCAGCGTAAAGGTGTCCCGCGACATAAAGAAAGACGTCTCGTTCATCGTACATTTCAGCCCTTCCAGCCCGCAGCGGTAGAGAATATCCGTGACATTCGGCGTTTCCCGCCAGCCATAACTGGCAATCACCCGCCAGAATGCCGGTGAAAGCTGTTCAATCGTCACCCTTTTCACGTTGTGAACATAAGGCACGTCTTCCGTCACCACCGTCAGCAGCACCACACGCTCGTGCAAAATTTTGTTGTGCTTGAGATTGTGCAAGAGCACCAGCGGCACTTCATATTGCCCGCGTGACATCACCACTGCCGTGCCCGGCACGCGTTTCGGCGGTGCTTTTTCCAGCGAGGCGATCAGTGCCTCAAGCGCTTCCGGATCCTGCCTCAGGCGGCGCAGCAGGCGCGAACGCTCGGTTTTCCAGGTCAGCATAATCAACAGAATGGTCAGCCCGATGGCCACCGGCAGCCACCCGCCGGAGAACAGTTTGGTCAGGTTGGCGGCAAACAACGGCACATCAATGATCAGCATCGCTGCCATCATCAGGCCACCAGCCCAGGTTTTCCATCCCCAGTTTTTGACCATAACAATGCCAATCAATACCGACGTAATGACCATCGTACCGGTGACAACAATCCCGTACGCCGACGCCAGATTGCTGGAATGTTTAAAGCTGACGATGGCAATCAGTACCGCGAAATACAACAGCCAGTTGACGACCGGAATGTAAATCTGACCAGATTCTTCATCTGAGGTATAGATGATGCGCATCGGCGGCAGATAGCCCATACGCACGGCCTGACGCGTCAGGGAGAACACGCCGGAAATCACCGCCTGCGAGGCAATCACCGTCGCCAGCGTAGCCAGTATCAGCAGCGGGATCAGCGCCCAGCCCGGCGCGAGCAGGAAAAACGGATTCACGATAGCGTCGGGTTTGCTGAGCAGCAATGCGCCCTGCCCGAAGTAATTCATCACCAGCGAAGGCCCGACCAGAATAAACCAGGCAATACGGATCGGTTTTTTACCGAAATGCCCCATGTCGGCATATAACGCTTCACCACCGGTCACCGACAGCACCACCATGCCGAGCGCAAAGAACGAGACGGTTTTGAATTCCACAAAGAAATGCAGCGCCCAGTAAGGATTCAGCGCCTGTAATACATCGGGATTACGCACAATACCGCCAATCCCCAGCAGGCCGATAGTCACAAACCACAGCACCATCACCGGCGCAAAGATTTTGCCCACGCTGCCGGTACCATTTTTCTGAATAAAGAAAAGCAGCGTCAGCACGGCAATCGAAAACGGAATAATAAAACGGTCGAGCGACGGCTCAATGATCTCCAGCCCTTCCATCGCCGAAAGCACCGAAATGGCAGGCGTGATCACGCCGTCACCATAGAAAAAGCTGCCGCCGACCAGCCCGATAAACATGATCGCCGGGATCCACCGCGGATTAAGATTGCGGATCGCCAGCGACATCAGCGTCAGAATGCCGCCCTCGCCGTCATTGTCGGCACGCATCACGAAGCTGATGTATTTCACCGACACCACCAGCATCAGGAGCCAGAAAATAAGCGACAGAAAGCCGAATAATGCACTTTGGGTCACGGCGATGCCCGCTTGTCCGGTCAGGCATTCACGCAGGGTATACAGCGGGCTGGTACCGATATCACCATAAACGACACCAATACACGCCACGGTCACAGTCAGCAGCGATGATTTATTTTTTGTATGCTTCATGAGTGGCTTCACAGTTTCCCGGGGCGACATGTGTCGCCCCACAGAAAGAGTATAGATACACTCGACAGCCATCGGGGTTAGATGAACGCTTTATTATTCAAGGCTGACTTTTGTCATCAATGGCATGAAGGTCATGCGTAAAGCGAACCGGTTTGAGGGGCCTTACACATGATCCTCATCACAACGAATTGGGTCTCTAACGAGAAATGTCAATAACCGGAACACCAGGATTACATCTTTTCATCCTCTCAACTAACCTGTACAACTTCTCGTTAATCTCTCTGGTCGCTATCTGGGTCGGACGTATCGTCTTAGGTGCTACAAAAATCCCCGCTATTTTAATCTCACGTGTCGGAGGCAATCCCTGATAAGTATTAATATCCGGACGACCAATAAGCAGAATTTCGTTATGCCATTGGTAATTGGTATTCTTGAGTATCTTTTCTGGGGGTTGAATTTGATTGTAACCACCGGGAGCAATAATCTCTTTCTTTTTAGATCTGCCCGCGAAGATATTGTCAGCCAGCGCAAAACGGTCATGAACCATACCGTTATCTACACCCGCATGATTAGGGAACCAGACATCACCACTGAATGTCCCCATGATATTTTGCACCGGCACATCGAGAATAAAGCCTGCTTCGAAAAACAATCCTGACTGCGATCTGACATTGAGTCCGACTCCCAGCCGGAAACCTCTCAGCACTGCATCCACATCAATGAATGAACTTGAAATAATATCCCAGGTTTTAAATACCTCCCGGGCGGGTTGAGTCATCAAAGGCGAGGATCCATAGGCAGCCGAAACGGTATGAATAAGAAGTTGTCTTTTCTTATTACGCGCATCCCATTTTTTTAATGCCTTAACTTTATCTGCATCAGGGGACTTTAAGTGTGTTTTTCCGAACATAATGTAACTCCATTACATGATTAATATTCAACAAGTGCTGGCGTGCAGTCAGAATCTCTCAATGCACTCAACTCGCAGCTCTGTTTGTTAAAGCTTTAGTAAAAGACCACAAGAAAAATTTTATAGCCCATAACGAAAGCCTCTCTTGATTACCTGATTAAATGATTACGTGCTCTGTCCTTTCAAAAAAACGGTATTGTCGCTTCAACCGACAATGTCCCAATTTTTCATGATGTTATTCCTGAGATTCAAATAAATATTATTAATATTCCCTGACCAGTTTGCTCCCCGGAAATTTGCGTTCTGAAAGGACGACTGCGAAAAACGATTGAGCCACTGGGGATTTAATTTTCCATCACCAGATTTGAGCGAAGCCCCACCTTTATCCATTCGATTTACCGCGCCTACAACCGTCGGATGAAATCCCATTTTTAGATAAAATCCCTGACTGTGGTTTACCGGCAACAGTGAGGCTTGTTCAATCTTCAATTCGCGCCCATATTTTATCGCCGCGAATACCAAAATCTGTCCTAAGCCAACAAATTGATTAGGATTTTTTTTCGTAGGTGTATTGGTATTGCCATCAACGTATATTGCTGATATATACAAAAAATCTTTTTCCCCTGGTTCACATTGCACAGAACAACGTCCCGCAGCGACATCCTGATATGCTTGCGTAAGCAGCGAAAAATTCATGGCATTGTGGTCATAATCCGGTGGTGATTCCACATCCTCTGACAACGTCATAATTAATGGTTTTTTACCTTGCGGATACTTTTCTATAAAATGCATATTTTTCGTACCTCTCCTGAACGATTAGCCTGATGAATGATTTTCGAATATTTGACTACAGATGTACTATTAATGAAAAAATTAATTGTTTTAGAGTCATCATAGGCAGCGATGATTAAGCAATAAACGGGACTTTAAGTTTTTTACCTTTCGCTAATGCAGTGTGATACTGGCAGCATTTAAGGCATCTATTCTCTGTGAGATTTGTTTTATCATGGCGGGGTTAACCTGACGGTTATTCTCCCTGTCCTGTTGAATCGTCCACAATAATGTTTCCGCGCTGGTTCCGTTACGTTGCAAATCCTGGCGTATCTGATATACCGCTGTTTTCAATTCCGACACAGTCATATATTGGCTGTGTTTTTTTTCGGCATTCAGTAAGCGTGCTTCAAGCTCATCAAGATGTTTATTAGCAAGAACGAAACCATCCAGCGCCGGGATATCTCCCGCCTTCTCATCCATTGTGCGCTGCCATTGCGCACTGTATTCATTGCCCGGATAAGCTTTTTCCAGATGGTCAGATAATATTTTTCCTTGCCGCAGCAGCACATCGGAAGGTTGTGCGCTCAGCCAGCCCAGCAAGGGCGCAGCATGGGTTAATACCGCCGTTTTCTGTGCTCGCAATTCGGGTTCCTGCGCCATACGCCAGACCTCATCCAGCTGACCTTCACTGTGTTGTAGTGCCAGTAACGGAGCACTGAGTTTTTCACCGAAACTCTGCGACTGCATAGAGAACCAGATACCGGCTGCGACAGCACATATCGCGATACCCGCCGCCATCCCGCACAAAGCCCACATAAGCTGACGCCGACATGACACAGACTCCAGACAGATTTCTGTAGGATCTGCATCCGGCAGTATTTCGGTCACCGGCGCTTTTTTCTCGCTGATGATTTCAGGCGCTGGCTCCGGTACAGGCTGCAACGCTTTCACAGGTTTTGGCTGCGACGGATAGGGCACCGACCGGCAGCGAACCTGAAGAAAATAATGCAGATTGTTCAGAGAATCATGGCTTCGTGAGTGCAGGTTTTTAGACTGTCCGCACAGCACACCAATACTTTTTTCAACCAGACGCATTTCGCCACTGTTTTCCGGGCCATATTCCAGCGTATAGATATGCGTCGCCACATTTGCATTGAACCAGTCCATCAGTTGCTGACGTTGCTGAACCGCCGCGACCGGTGGCCAGCAACGCTGGCTGTTGTGGGCAAATGCTGTGGACAACAGATCAAGTGCCAGCGCCAGCCCTTTCCAGCTTTTAAGCCGCAAGTTGATCAGGCAAAACCACATGCCACTTTGCAGGTCATAGCCATATTCATGGAACAGCTGAAAACACTTTTCCTCCAGCGCATTCCAGTCCAGCCTCGCTGGGATGGTGCCGGTCAGCGGACTGAGCTCGCTGCTCAGCAGCAAAAACGACTTGCTGAGGCGCGGATCGTGCCCGTTGATTTTTAGCGCCCGAAGATTCACCCGATTTTTCATGGTCACTCTTTCCCTGTCATTCAGGCGGGTTGTTTCGCAGCAGAGCGTTTCACTGCTGGCTGTTTGGTCAGTGTGAGCTGATCTTTACTGACACCAATTTGCAGGCGGATATCAGCTTTGCTTTCTACCGCCAGCAGGCGATCGGTCAGCAGCGGCAGCAATTCCCGGTTCAGCACGGCATCAATTTCGCGCGCCCCGCTTTGTTCCACCTGACAGCGGCTGGCCATAAACTCCACCACTTTCTCGCTGTAAGTCAGATCTGAGTTGCCTTCACCCGCGGCGATAAAGCGTTTGCAGACTTTATCGAGTTTGAGGCGGATGATTTTTGCCAGCGTTTCGCCCACAACCGGCAGATACGGGATCAGTTGCAAACGGCCCATCAGCGCAGGACGGAAGAATTTGTCGAATTCAGGGCGCAATAACCGGGTCAGCGCATTTTGATCGGTACTTCCGGCTGCGCAGGCGGTCATCACCAGATCGCTTGCCAGGTTGCTGGTCAGAATAATGAGCGTATTACGGAAGTTAATCAGCTGACCTTCGGCGTCTTCCATCACGCCTTTGTCGAACACCTGGTAGAACATTTCCATCACATCAGGGTGCGCTTTCTCCACTTCATCAAGCAGCACCACGCTGTAAGGGCGACGGCGCACCGCCTCGGTCAGCACGCCACCCTGTCCATAGCCAACATACCCCGGCGGCGATCCTTTCAGTCCGGACACCGAATGCGCTTCCTGATATTCAGACATATTGATGGTAATCAGACTTTGTTCACCGCCGAAAAGCAGTTCGGACAAGGCCAGCGCCGTTTCTGTTTTACCGACGCCAGAAGGCCCGGCCAGCATAAAGACGCCGGTTGGCTTAACCGGATCAGCAAGATTGGCGCGGCCGATGCGGATTTGTTGTGCAATTGTCGCTAATGCATGGGATTGCCCGATCACCCGGCTTTCCAGCCGCGCGACCAGATCGCTAAGCTGTTGCTGCTCTTTTTCCACCATTCTGCCCAGCGGAATACCTGTCCACCCGGCGATCACATCTGCGACACAGACCGCATCGACACAGTCATAAACCAAAGCATGATCTTTATGCATCTCCGCCAGCTGGGTACGCAGTGCAGCGGTCTGCGCCACGTCCTCACACGCGGTGATCTGCACCACCAAATCTTGCTGTTGCCGCCAGACGGGCAGCAGTTTCTCTAAGCTCAGGGTAAGTTCGCTTTCACGCTGATCCAGCCATTTCAACCTTGTGGCGTTATCTCCTTCTTCGAGCAGGCTTTCCCGTTCGGTATGAATGTTGCTGAGCAGCGCGTTGAGATCTTCGATTTCCTTAGGCTCATGGCATTGCGAGATCGCCACACGGGCGCAGGCAGTATCCAGCAGGCTAATCGATTTGTCCGGCAGCTGACGGCCTGATATATAGCGGCTGGACAAGCGAACGGCGGCCACCAGCGCACTTTCGAGGATCTGCACACCGTGATGCTGGCTCAGCGCCGGTTTCAGCGAGCGCAGCATGGCGGTGGCAGTTTCTTCATCCGGTTCCGCCACTTTAATGACCTGAAAACGACGTGCCAGTGCGGCGTCTTTTTCAAAATACTTTTTGTATTCCGCCCAGGTAGTGGCTGCCATCACGCGCATTTCTCCTCGCGCCAGAGCAGGTTTAAGCAGGTTTGCGGCATCGTTTTGCCCTGCCTGACCACCAGCACCAATTAGCGTGTGAGCCTCATCGATAAACAGGATCACCGGAGACGGATATTCTTTGATTTCACGTAACAGCGTTTGCAGACGATTTTCAAATTCGCCTTTGACGCTGGCACCGGCCTGTAACAGCCCCATATCCAGCGATAAAATTTCCATATTCTTCAAGGCTTCCGGCACGCTGCCTTGCGTAATACGCTGAGCCAGTCCTTCGACCAGCGCCGTTTTCCCTACCCCCGGCTCACCGGTCAGTACCGGATTGTTCTGACGGCGACGCAACAGCACATCAATCAGCTGACGAATTTCCTGTTCGCGTCCGAGTGCCGGATCAAGCGTCGCGTTGCGCGCCTGTTCGGTCAGATTACGGGTGAATTTCATCACCGCAGAATCCGCGTTATGATCCACCGGCGCGGCTGCGCTGACACTGGCATTGTGCACACAAGCGTCACGCAGTAACTGATCGGCGCGATCCGCCTGACACACCAATGCCTGCTGTAGCGCGGGGCAAAGGTGCGTCTGAATGTCTTTTTCATTGGCAATCAGACTGCCGAGAAACGCCTGTACCGGAAGCTGCATTTGTTGCCAGCAGGTGCTGGCATGAAGCCAGGATTTTTCAAGATGCTCCACCAGTAATTCCGATAACACCGGACTGCGCGTATTGCCGCTGCGCTGCTGATTCAGGCTGGTTTTCAATGCATCGACCAGCGCATCGCCGCGCAACCCAGCATTCAGGCAGAGTTGCTCAATCATGGCTGGCTGGCGAGTCACCACCGCCAGCAGTAAGTGCTCGATTTCCACTTCATGGTGTGTCCGGCTGACCGCCAGACTTATCGCCGCATCGAGGCATTCACGAGCCCCGACATTCATTTTTTCTACAATTTTCTTCAGGTAGCTACCCATAAGTCATCCTGTTTAGTTTTCTCAACCGGGTCTTAAGCAGACACTCAGTGACAATCGGTGATACGAACCGGTAACTGCGAGAACCCACTGTTCAGCGCCGCTGGTCGTTGTTTTTCCGCTTTTTTGCTACGGGCATCCTGTTGCGCATCCGCATTGTCATTCAGTGCCTGACGCAACTCCTGCCACTGCTGCCAGGTTTCCTGGATCCGGTTTTGCGCGCCAGCCTGATAGCGCACCATCACTTCTTTAATGCCCAGTGAAGCCAGCTGCGCGGCGTCATCCGGGAAGTCATCGGCTTTAAAGCTGTGCTGACCATTGGCAAAATCTTCCAGGAAATCCGGCCAGGCGGCATCGCCAAAATATTCATAAGTCAGGTCAAAGCCCGGGAAATTAATCACCAGAGATGCGCGGCTACAGTGCCCTGCCCGCCAGCGGAATGGCGCCTGTTCGCTGAAGTTCATGCTGTTAAGTTTCCACTGCTGTTCATCGCAAAACAGCGTCAGCCGGGTGCCGGTTGGCATCAAACGCGCGCCGCCCGGAATGGTGGCAGGCTGACTTTTCAACGTCAGTTCCAGCGTTTTTGTCTCCAGTGCGGCCATTTGTGCTTCGAGCTGAGTTTGTTCTTCTTTCAGAGCGGCCAGTGCATCGTCGCTGCGGGTATTCTCACGCTCCGGCATCGCCAGTACGTCATCGGGGCGCAGCACGTGATTGACCATCCGCAGGAACTCCGGTGTCAGACCCGGCGTTTGCCCGCTGAATTCACCCGCTTTCGGCCCGCTGTCATCAACCACCAGCACGCTTTTCGCCGGTCCGCGAATAAAATCAGACAGATACTGCCAGGCCAGATCTTGCTGATCCTGATACTCAAGACGACTGGCGTTATTTTCCATCGGCCACAGCACACGGCTCTGCCATTGCTGTTGCAGCCAGCAGCCGGAACGTTGCATGGCATGCGCCACCAGCCAGCGGGAGTCGTTTTGATACAGTGCCCACACCGCGTCAGTTGCGAAATCAGGGCGTTCCGTCGAGAGGCTTTTACGCAACACGTTAAAGCGGCTTTCAAGCAGTTGCAGAGGATTACTGTCGCCCTTCTCATCGGTCTGGAACAATCCACGGGTCAGCCGGTCACTATTTTTCGGCGTGGCAAAAACATCCGCGACTGCCGCGTGCAGACCGGCCTCCCAGGCATTCCAGTTCTTCACGTTGAGTTCGGAAATTGCAGGCGTCTGCGTTTTGCTATCGAGTTTCAACAGTGCCACTATTTTCTGTTGCATGGATTGCTGCAGTCTGCTGAAGCGAGGCATCAGCGCGCCGGGTAACGGCATAGTTTGCAACTGATGCAGGCGGCGCAACTCGCGCAGCCAGAACTGCGCTTGCGTTACGCTGATATCTTCCAGTTGCTCATTCGCATACGCGGCAAATTTCATCGACGGACTGTGCCCCTGATCAAGAGCGATCAGCGTGGCTTGCCACTGCTCATCAGCCAGCACGGGGGCAGGTTGCTGGTTCATGGCCAGCATCATCTTCATCCATTGTGTCTGGCGCAGGATTGGCCAGCGTTGCTCAAATGCGGCCAGTTCCGGCATCGGGGTATTGCCGCCCGCCAGGCGAATTTCATCCAGCCAGTGCTGAATTTCAGCGGTGCCCTGCAACGTCCACAGACCGCTGAGGTAAGTTTTATCGGCAGAAGCAGGCAGGAAATCGGTCAGATTTACCGGCGTCAGATCTTCAGACGGTGCCACTAACCACTCAGTTTGCGGATCACTGTTCACCAGACGGCCCAGCAATTCACGCAGCACGGTGAGTTGTTCTTCGCCACCGGGCTGTTGCAACAAGGCTCGCTGCAACACCGCATCTTGCGACTGTGGCAAGGCAAGCGTCGCCCCGGTCAGGCTGAGTTCAGCGGGAATAGGCTCCTGCTTCATCAGTTCACTTAACGGCTGCTTTTCCCACATGGCCTGTTTAGTGATCAGCGTACGTGCCAGCGTCAGGATCATGGTCCTTTTTTGCGGCGCATCGGCCTGTTCAAATTGTTCCCGATACTGGTTAGCAATCTGGCGGATGTTAATGTTATCGCGTGGCGTTGCCGCCATGATACTGGCCTCAAGTTGCGCATGACGCTGGTTGAGCACCGGCACAAAAGGCAGGTAACGCACAGGTGTCTTGCTCCAGCCTTCGATGTTTTCCAGTTGCTGAACCTGTGCCGTTACATCGGCTTTTTCGTGTAAGACACCTGTCAGATTGTGGACAAAATAGCCGCTCACCAGCACATATAAGACCGCAAGTGCGCTGAAAGTCAGCATTCCCCATTGCTGCAGATAACGCCGGCCAAACCCGACGGGCACGACTTCACGCTGACGGCTTAATATCGGTAAAATCCGCGTCATCAGATCATGGACAAAGACAGCCTGACGCGTGGCACTGTTTTTACTGACCGGCTCCGTAGCGGTAAACCAGATCCCGCCTAACTCCGCCGGTTGAAAGTACGCATCCGGTTCGCACAAGGCCGCCAGATAGCGTTGCAGCGCGGGTTGTAACTGCGGCAACTGTTCCGGAAAGTTCATCAGCGGCAGCGTCTCGCCGTCAGGTTCGCCACCGGAAAGCTGGCTGACCCGTACTTTATCCAGTCCGTCTTTCACGCAGGTAAAAAGGGGATCCAGCAGCGCCGGATCTTTACCATCTACGACCGGAGAATGGCGCCAGTAATAACCTAAAGGCTGCTGACGCTGGGCTGGCGAGAGTTTGTTAGCCCAGTGACTGAACCCGGCTACGCGGTCGCAGCAGGTAATGAACAGGTACACCGGCAGACGGCGTCTGACTTTATTGACCAGCGGTTCGATTTGCGTGCGGATATGTCGCGCATGCAGATGCAATGCAGCTTCATCTTTTTCGAGCAGTTCGGTGACAGAAACGCACACCACTATTCCTGCCGGGGCAGGCAAACGACCGCACCAGTTCACCAGCCGCAGCCAGCCACGTTCAAAGGCGGGCGTTTTACTCAGAAAATGGCTGGAAAGATCCAGAAAGCCTGCTGAACGGAAAAACCACCAGCGCAGGGTGCGCGTCGGCACCACCAGCGAACTTTCCGGTTCATTAGAAAACAGAGGTAATCCGGCGCCCGCCATCAGGGTTGTTTTACCGCTTCGTCCGCCCGTCAGAATAAACCAGGGAATAGGCTGTTTACGTCTTCTGATGCGTTTAATTACCGCCGCACCCGTTTTCCAGTGCTCGGATAATACATATTCCAGCCGGGTCAGTTTGAATTTTGCTTTAAGGGCTGCAATATATTTCGCTTGTGTAATCCCTGAAGAAAACCCCCAAATGAAGCGGGCAATTAAAATTGTCAGGATCACAACAAACCACATCATAAATGCATAAATAATTTCTTGCTCTAGAACTGATGAGATCACCAGACAGACAATAAATAACACGCACAGAAACAAAGCCCACGCGACAAAGGAAGTTAATTTTTTTAACATAATATTATCCGATAAACATTCCTAAGCCAGCGAACATAACCAACACATAAATAACCAGGGGCAATGAGAGTAATAACCACTTTCGTTGACGGATTTTTTTTATCACAACACTGTTTTTTTCAATGCATCCGCCGTCCTGCTCTACCAGCAAAGCATCATTTGGCCAATGACGCCAGGCTTCGGGCAGGCACTGACGTTCATCGTCAATACGTTGCTGCAACAACGAAGCGTCCTGATGAGTATATTTACCGTGAAATCCCATCAGCAGACAGAATAAATACACCATTCTGAGTGAGACATTTTCTTTATCAATTGCATCAAGCCAGACAAAAAACTCCTCACCGCCGACGGAAATATCAAAATAATATTTTTGCAGTAAATTACTGCGCCAGTTTTTCACCCAGGCCGCTTGTGAACGTAATACCCTTTCATCAATCCAAAGCACGACCGCAAAAAAGGCGTCTTCACATTCCTGAGGTTCATGATGGCGTTCAGATTCATTTAATGCCTGCTGTAATAACGTTATGCATTTTTCGCGAAACCCGGCGTAATCCGCATCATCCTGCGGATTAATAAAGAACGCGGTGACCTGCCGGAACAACGGCAAATAACAATTCAGTAAAGTCATCATGACGGCACCACAAAAATAATCTGTACCTGAAGATCGTCAGGCATATCCGGCCAGTAAAAAGCAATGCTGTTGTGCTGACTGGCTTTACGCCACAAATCGCTGTCTTGCTCAACCATGAAATAATGCGAGTCGCTGCGGTTAGGCACACCACGTGGCGGTTGAGGACAACGCGTCACAGGGATCCCCGGCAAGGCATGCTGGATCAGCGGTTCAATTACTTTTGGCGACGCCAGTTTGATGCCACCCGGATTTTTGACCTGACGATTTTCCATCGGCATGCTGGCTGAACGTAAAAGCAACAACACCATTTCAGCATCTTTACTTTGTGTAGTGTCGAAATCGCCGATGAACACACCCTGCTGATCGTTCTCTAGAGTGATGTAAGTGTTGTCTTCGAGAACCAGACTGTTGAGCAGAGTAATCAATGTCTTACGCGCACTGTCAAAACAGCTCAGCAGATCATTATGGTTATAGGCCTGTAGCGGATTTTCACCGTCACGCCATTCACCCAGGAAAGAACAACTGTCGTTGAAGGAGGAGAGTTCACCGATCAGCTGGCACAATACGTTATATACCTGCCACGGATGGATCTGACGGGCCTGACAAAAGCTTTTCAGCTGGGGTAGCACGCGGTTCAGCGAACGCATAGCCAATAGTTGAGTCACCTGATCACCACGGTCTGCGTCACTGACCAGACGTTCAGAACGCTTATATTCTTCAAGTTTTCGGGCACGGGCACTCATTTCAAAATAGAGTGTTTCGATCAGTTTACCGAGGCTGCCCGATCCAAAGAGCGTCACCGCAGGCGCCGAAAATGCCGGATCAATAATCACGCTTTCGTTTTCATAACGCAGCCGGGTGAGCGGAATACACTCACAGTCAACGGCATCGGCTTTTTCGACATCGGTCAGCAATCTTACGTTGTAACAAAGGCGCGCCACCGTCGCGTCGGGGGCGTGGTCATAGACATCTTTCATCACCCGCTCTTCGCTGGTATTTATCCAGCGGGTGACCGCACGGTCATGCTCTTTTTCCAGCGTCGTGACATTACTGTGTAAAGGATCGAACCGGCGCAGCGCCAGCCAGAGTGTCAGTGGCTGATCACGCTGTTTCCACATATCGCGGAAATTGCGCTTTTCTACCAGGCTGTTACCCGGTTGCGACAGCAACGTGCCGCCGGGTAAAATACAACGGATCTGCTCAACGCTGATGACGTAATCGCTTAGCGCTGCCTCATTTATTGTCAGCTCAATCAGCCCGTAATTATAGGGTTGGGCAAGACGCAGATGTTCAGCCAGACTCCATTCGTAATGCAGGTCAAGTGACTGAAAATGCTGAGGCTGAAGATAAAGCCCTGAGTGCCAGTAAATTTGTTGTTGTTCCGGATACATTAACGTTTTTCTCCGTCAGTGGCGGGAACATCTGCGCTGACGATACTTTCACTGCCCAGCGTGACCGAAAGGGTGAGCGGTGTTAAATGTGCCTGCCAGACCGGTTCCCACCAGCCGGTGCTGGTGGCTTCAACCGGCACCGCTGTGCTGACCATGTGTTTTTTTACCGGGAAGGGGTAATAACCCGCCACCAGTGCCACATTGCGGGTATCCCTTGCACGATCGACATGCACGATATTGGTCTGGCCTGGCATCATGACGTAACGGTCTACCTGCAGAACTTCACCTTCACTGCCCGCACCAGCGAACAAACTTTTCAGCGTGGCAGGATTACCCAGCAATTTCTCCAGCGCCGGTTTGTCTTTCGCCTGCAACAGCAACACCGTGCAACTGTTAGGCATCTCATTGACAGCGTTCAGCCCCGGTTCAGCCCGCAGTTGCAGGGTAATTGCACCGTTTGCAAAAGGCGCAGGTGCCTCATCCATGGCTTGCTCACGTCCCTGGTCATTGTCTGAAACGCAACCTGCAAGAAGCATTGCGGCCAACATCAGCCCCGCCCGTTTTTTACCCGTCATTCTCTTCCGTGCCCTTTAAGAACATTGTTGATATCGCGCATACTGCTGTCATCCTGCAACATTTCCTCCAGCCACTCGGTCAGGGTCATTCCTGCCCAGCGTGCGGCCCGTTCCATCAAAAAAGGCACCGGGCTGGAGGGTTCGGTCTGGCGAAAGAAATGGGCGATGGTCAGCATTTGGCTGATAGCCAGATCCCGCGACATGGTCTGTTTATGGGTCGTGTTCATCAGTGAATTAACGTCGCTTTCCTGTTCATCGTCATAAGGCGTTAATACGTTAAGTGTCATCACGTCGTCATATGCGGGTGCCGCACGATCAAACAGGCGCTTCACGAATTCCTGCATTTCGACCGTCGCACTGCGCGTCTGCCCCATTGCCACAGAATCTGCCTGTGGATTGAGCTGACCGTAGGCCGTTTCCAGCGCGTCCAGTGTGGCGACCATCTGATTCAACATGTCACTTTTCGCAGCGACTTTTTGCGGGGCCAGTGCAGCGGCCCAGCGGTTGAATGTTTCCATCGAGAAATCGTCATCACTGCCCGGCACTGCGGCGCTGTCAGGTTTCATGGTGACGCGATGCTCATACGCGAGAACTTTCCGCCAGTGATCGAGTGTGCTTTCCGCCTGACCGAATATAGGATGGCATTGCAGCAATTGCGCAAGCTGACGATCCAAACGATTGATCATGCCGTGGCGGATAATCGCACCATCGTCATCCAGTGCCGGCCACCCGCTCTGCCAGTAGCGTTGAATAAAGGGTGTAAGAAAACCGATCCCGGCGAGCAAACCATTGAGCCCATGCACCTGGCTCAGGCCTTCCGTCAGCCAGCATGCGACCTGGAAATCCTTACTGTTCTCCTGCAATACCTTTGTGCTCAACCGGACGACTTTGCCCCAGTCAGCCTTGCGCAATTCAGTCGCCCATTCGCCCTGTGGCAAATAGTCAGGATCGCTTTCCCTCGCCTGGCGGATATCGTCAAAGATCTGCTCATATTCCATATCACGGCCGGCAGGCTGGTCGGCATCGAGAGGCGCCAGCAGGGGCTCAAAGTTCATTATCATGTCTATACGCTCTAAGAAATCAGGACGGTCGGACAACCCGCAACGATGGTTCCGCCATGCGCGGTGCTGTCGCCCATACGCGCTGCAGGTTTTCCGCCGATAAGCACTTTGCTGCTGCCCATCACCACCGAATCTGGTGGCCCGACGCAGACTGCCATCGATCCCATTGTGGCGGCAGGCATCCCGCCGATCAGAACAGTTGGCGTCCCCGGCGTTGTTACCGGCCCGCCAACGTGCGGAATGGGCGGCAAACCCGGCGTAACCATCGGGCACACATGCATATCGCCGACTCGGGCAGCGGGTTGGGCCATCAGTTAACGCTCCGTAAAGCCAGCCATTCAGCCAGCAAGATTTGCGCGCCGGTGTGCGGCGGGGTATCTGTTGCTATCGCCACACTGAGTAATTTCAACGCACAGAGCAGCATCAGCCGTGACAAATGAGGTTCGGGATAAACTGCTTCGAACTCTGCGGCCGTCATACTGCCCTGCATCCAGAACAGCGATAAACCGAGGGCACCGGGCGGAGTATCAAACCCCAGCAATTCAGCCTGCTGGAAAATACTAAAACGCAGTGCGTCATCGGGTGCGCTTAGCCACTGGCTGATGTCGCTGGTGCAGTGTTTTACCGCTGTGTCCTGCGACCCGGCGCGCTTTAGCACCTGCTGCAATGTCCAGGCCATCAGTTTTTCTTGTGGCTCTTCCGCCGCCAGGCAGGCCAATGCATCTTCCCATTGCCCTGCCTGCATCAGACGCACGGCATTTTCAGCGGTACTTTGCAGCGGGTTGTGCGTTGCGAGTGCCTCGGGCGAGAGTAATTTTTCTTTCATGTTATGTTTGTCCTCAGCCGATCATTGTCACGCCGCCCTTGATCTGGGTCATACCACTACCCTGAACAGTGACCATTGCGCCTTTAAGTTCTGCCGTCCCCTTGCCCTCGATTTTGATCGTGGTTCCGCTGAGCGTAATACCGGAAGGAGAAATAGAGATTTTGCTGCTGCCAACTTTGAATTCGATCGTCTGGGTGGATTCAATGACGCAGGCTTTATCCGCTTTAACGGAACTCCCACCCCCGCTGATTTTTAACTGATGATCGCCACCGCTCAGGCTTTCCTGCAGGTTGCCTTTTATGTCCAGGCTGTAATCGCCCTGTTTAAGCGTCAGGGATTGGTTGCCCTTTGTTATTTCGGTGGTGCGGTTTTCACCGATGGTTTCCGTGACATTTTTAGAAATGTCGGAAATCACATCGTTTTTTACCGTCAGCAACAGATCGCGTTGCGAGGTGATGATCAGCCGTTCTGCGCCTTTTTTATCGTCAAAGCGCAACGCATGCCCTTCTTCAACACTGGCGTTAAGCGAGCTGCGTGACACGAATCCGGCGTGATTTTTTTCCTCCGGCAAGCTCAGCGGTGGTTTGTTTTGACCGTTAAACACCGTACCGGTCACCAGTGGATAATCCGGGTTGCCCTGCACGAAACTGACCGTGACTTCGCTGTTGACGCGAGGCAGGAATACGGCACCAAAGCGCCCGCCAGCCCAGGGTTGTGAAACCCTTACCCAGCAGGAACTGCCGTCGTCGTGTTTGTTTTCCCCGTCCCACGGAAACTGAATTTTGATGCGACCGTATTCGTCTGTATGGATTTCTTCTGATTTGGGACCGACGACGACTGCCGTGAGGATACCTGCGATTTCAGGCTGTTTCGTAAGACACGCGGGACGCCAGGCGAGGCTGTCTTTCAGCACGGTGAGTTCGCAACTGAAATCAGGACCACTCTGGTCAATGCTGCTGGAAGCCCGCATGTGTACAGACTTAATACGGTAATCGCCCGGGCATGAAGGGTGAGCGCTCAGATGGAATTTATCGCCACAGCCTAGCCACCAGATACTGGCTTCTGCGTAGAACTGCTGGTTGTCTGACTCAAGCTGTTCCATTTTCAGCCGGGCACCTGATTGCAGTAATTCACGTTTTTCATGGCCATCAGTGTCAACATAGCTGACACCCGGCACTGCATATTCAGCCACCACAGCCTGAGATCCACCTTCAACACTGGCCGCCTGGACCATGTTAAAACCCTTCAGCAATACGGACGATGCCGCCAGAGAAGAGCACGCCACCCAACTCAGGATCCCGACGCCATCACCCCGCCCTGCCTGAGGCATAAAGGGTAATTCTGCCGTTTTGCCGGTCTGGTGGCTGGAAGGATGATCGGCCAGCACCAATGTGTGTTGTCCGGCGTCGTGCTGGAAGTAGTAATAAATACCTTCCTGCTCAAGTAAGCGACTGATGAAATCAAAATCGGATTCACGATACTGGATGCAATATTCACGGGGCGTATATGTTCCGCGCAAGCGTAAATCAATGTGGTTGATATTCTGCTGACGAAGCAGCTTGCAGACTAAATCCGGCACGGTAATATTTTGAAAAACCGCCAAATTACGCCCCAGACGCAACAGCGCCATACGCGGCTCCAGCGTGCCAGTGAAAGTGCTGAGACCATCGGCATTGTTGTCTTCTTTGATGTTCGTCAGCACGCCGTGAACGTAGCGTTTTTGATTGCCACGACCCATCTCGCAGGCAATTTCATGCCCCAGAAAACGGCCCATCTGCCCGGTAATTAACGATGTACGAAACTGAATCTGATAGCGGAAGGTGTCAGAAAACTGCTCATCACCTTCGATATGCATCAACGTTAGTTGATCCGCAGCGTTCCCGACAAAGCGGATAAACCGGTTGTCTTGCCCCAGTAAGTTTGACATGTTCTATTTTCCTTCCCGGCAGACGGGTAAACGAATTTTATGCAGCTCAGCCGCCGGAGAAGCACCAAGGCAAATATCCAGCCCGAGTTGCCCGTTCCCCAATGGCGTAACGACGTTTGATTTATTCTCAATAAGCAGGTCGATGTCGAAATCCAGTCCCTCACCGACATATTCGCGAATATGCGACCATAGTTTTTGGTAATGCTTTCCCTTTGGTAAATACTGACCCGCGTTATGCATCGGCACGGGTCCCAGAGTGACCGTAAAATGTGCCTGCCGGTCCCAATAGACACCGCCCAACATCGGGGCGACCGCCAGCGGTTGAGCCGGATTCCCCAGGCAGCAACAAAGCGCAGGTTCCATCGCTTGCCATCCGCCGGTAAAAGGCGTGACTTTCACGCCGACCGAGAACCGGTGCTTAAGCCAGGTTTCAAAATTGAGCATGGAGCGGACTGAATGCGAAAAAAGGTCGGCAAATTGCTCCTGCTGTAATGAAGGCGAGCTGTTTGTCACGCCAGATAACGCACGCAGCGCCGAACTTAGCGGCCGTGTTACGCAGAATTCTGCCATCGCGTAGTAGTGATATTTCTGCCACGCGAGATAGCGCAGGCTATGTAACCGGTGATTAAAAATATCGAGGAAAGCCTTGGCGGTCACATCCCCGTGCCGGTAGTAACGCTCAATCATCCATTCGGTATACACCGTCGG
The DNA here is from genome assembly GCF_003610915.1 of Rahnella variigena. NCBI lineage: Bacteria > Pseudomonadati > Pseudomonadota > Gammaproteobacteria > Enterobacterales > Yersiniaceae > Rahnella > Rahnella variigena. Next base: position 256,963 of record NZ_NSDJ01000002.1, on the reverse strand, counting down.
CAATGCGCCCAGTGTTCCCGTCAGCCCGTGTCCTGACACTTCAACCTGCCAGCGCTGCTCTTCGAGCGGTGTCACTGCGGTAATTTCACCTCTCGGCGCATCCAGAGAGAGCGGCGAAACGAAATAAAGCTGTTCTTCAAGCACCTGCTTGCTGTCAGTCCCCTGCCCGCGTGTCAGCCTGCGCAACATGGTGCGCACCTGCTGGAAAAAGTTATGTGGGCTGAGAATTTTATTCAGATCCATAACAGTCGTCCCGCGCGAACGGGCCAGGTACATGCTGTTTCATCGCGGCCATCGATGCAGGTCACTACGCGGGTAAAGCTGTTGACTGGGGAATACAGCGCCAGGAAGCAGTCGATAAAACGGCACAGCAAAAAATACTCAACCTCTTCGGCAGCCTCACCGGCAAAGGTCATACGAATTTCAATGCCGCGCGCCATTGAACGGGGATCCTGTGGATTCAGGCGGGCGACAACGGGGCGGGCACTGACGCTTTTAATCAGATTAATCAGACGGCTAATGCCTGGATTATCCGTAAAGTTGTACAACGCCAGCGACTCTTTAAGGACGCGTGCGCCTTCCGGCCCACTGATCAGCATATGATTGAGCGAAAGCTGAGAAATAAGACGCCAGCGAGTAGCCTGTTTCACTGGCGGTCTGACCGGCAACGTCGGGCGTGTCAGCGCGATAATTTTCATGCCCGCAATCGGCAGTTCTGATTCAAAATCGCCGTCAGGATCGCCATTACGCATAGCGGCGGGCACATCCCGGTTGGTACAGGACAGATTCAGACTGACAATATCGCAGCCGGGCACCAGCGGTTTTTCTCCCCGGTCAGAAAAAGCGATAAACAACGTGGACGCCACGCCCTCATTGAGCAGGGTTTCACGACGCATGCATTGCCAGAAAAGCCCGGACTCACCGTCGCTGGCCGAATGATCCAGCCCAAACAGCGGATAGATGGGACGGGAGCGTGTTTCATTGCCCTGCTTACGCATCGCACTGACGCTGTCCACAGACCAGACTTCCATCGCATCCTGATAACGGATGTCCGGGATCACCGGATATTCAGCGGTTTCATGGTCAGGCGAAATCGGCTCAGCACGGTGCGCGAACAGGTTAATGGCAGGGGTGCAATTGAGCAGGAACAGATTTTCATCCACCGTACCGGCTATCTTTTCTAGCTGGCGCGCCATCGCGCAGCGATTAAATTTCACCACCAGTGACAATTCTGTCTGTCCGCCAGCGACCATTGCCGCGGGCAGCGGCATATCAATAAAATGAAACTTTTGCGGGAAGAAAAAATAGTCCTGCAACAAACTGTGCGTCGGCGAAACCCGTGAATCCCCGGACAACAACCCTTCATCCTCGCCAAAGCCCACGGCATGTATCGCCTGCGGCGACAAGCTATGACAGTGGTCTTGCGCAAAAAGAGACAGACTCTCCACTTCACTGCACAGCAAGGTATAAAAGATGTTAACGATGGTGCTGGTACCACGCAGATGGATCCTCAGCGTCTCCGCCGTCAGCGTAGCGCCAGGCCAGACTGACAGCTGCATTTTCAGACTCCAGCTCATGTCATCATCATCAAGATGCAGACTGGCTTTGTGAAGACTGACCGGCTGAAGTGTCACCGGATAGGTGGTGCGAAAACGACAAATCTGCCCGTTGACCGGACGGGAATATAACGCGGTACCAGCGTCGATACGGTTACTGGCCGTCAGCGCACTCACCTTACTATCCGGCAACATTTGCACGATGCACACCGAAGGAAAAGGACGCAGAAACTGCGGTGCCAGAACCGTCAGTAATGCATCAGTGACTTCCGGCATATCCTCATCAAGTCGCTGCTGAATTTGGGCAGTCACCAGGGCAAAAGACTCGATCATTCGCTCAATATGCGGATCTTCTGATGTTCCTTCTGACATGCCTAAACGTCTGGCGACCTTGGGAAAATGGCGTGCGAAGGCCTTTCCCTGCGTTTTCAGGTAAGCGAGTTCATTCTGATAATAAGAAATTAATTTTTTCGCTAACATAATTAATACCTGTCACTCACGCAGAGAAAATTGACTGATAACATCGTCCCATATAAGCCGGTAGCGAACTTCACCAGCAGAAGTCTCAGCGTCAATGATGAATGAACACAAACTTCCGTGCTCATTTCCTGGCGTAACGCGGATATTTTTCAACCTCGGTTCAAATCGTTGCAATGCAATTTCAATACGGGACTGCATAATGGCATTACGTTCAAGGCGAGGTGTATCGCTGGCAAATACATCACTCACACCATAATTAAGAATGGATTCATTAATTAATGGCGTTTTATCAATTCGATAACTTCTGGGGCGTGAAGACAAAAGCAGCAATATCTCTTCAATTAACATGCTGCTTTTGTCTTCGGCCACATCAGGACAATTTTGGTCTTTCGGATTATCATCAGATAATTGCTGTAATAAACTTTTCATTAACACACCGTGAAACAGTGCATGTCGAAACATGCACTGATGATTTGAAAAATTACAGCTTGGTATTCTCAACCAAATTCCAGCCCACAGGACCTTGTTTGCTGGTTTTACCGTCTGGCTCAACCATATTGGTTTCGAATGTCATCTGACCAAAGACGAAGCTCAGATTTTCACTCGGCACTTCACCTTCAGAGTAAGCAGCAAAGTTGTAGCTGGTCAGCACACAGTTTTTGTAGGTCAGTTTCAACGCCTGAACCATTTTTTCGCCCTGGAACAATGCTTTAACAATGGAGATTTGTTTAAGATTGGTGCCCTGAGCAACCATGTTAGCCAGTTGCGTTGAAGTGGTGTCCATTACTTTTGAGAATGAAATCGCATCAAAATTCACGCCATCGCTGTTTACCTGACCGCTGGCATTATCGATTTTTGCAGAGCAATACACACCGAAGTTCATATTCTCAACAGCAATCCAACCCTCAAAACCTTTATTACTTACGGTGCCTTTAACGCCTTCAATTTGCATAAAAAGGGATTCAGTAGCCATGGTATTTCCTTATAGTGTTGATTAAATATTTATGCACCGGTTGATGCAGGGAGTTCCGCTACCAGACGCAGCGACATGCTGAGACCTTCAAGCTGGAAATGCGGTTTCAAATACGCAACGGCGCGATAACTGCCTGGTGAACCTGGGACATCAACAACTTCCACAACTGCCTCACGCAATGGATGACTGGCTTTAATTGTTGGCCCTACATTGTCGGAACCCACCACATATTGGTTGATCCAATTCTGCAGGAAATGCTGGCATTCAGATTTGGACATAAAACTGCCCACTTTATCGCGCACGATGGATTTTAAATAATGAGCAAAGCGCGACGTTGTCATAATATATTGCAACTGACTGGACAATTTAGCATTCGCATTAGCCAGTTCAGAATCATATTTGCGCGGTTTATTTGTTGATTGCACAGCGAAGAACGCCGCATAATCCGTGCCTTTGCAATAAACCAACGGAATAAAGCCCAGATCGGCTAATTCTTTTTCGCGACGATCGGAAATCGCTACTTCAGTCGGGCATTGCATGACTTTTTCGCCAGTTTGCGAAATATAGTTATAGGTCGGCAAGGATTTGACCAGACCACCGCCTTCGACACCGCGGATCGCAGCGCACCAGCCATGTTCTTCGAAAGCTTCGACCATACGGCCCGCTAATTCATACGCAGCATTCACCCATAGGTAGCTTGCACCATCATTGTTTTCTGCAATTTTTTCTTCGAAATTGAAGGCCTCTACAGACACGGTTTTAGCGCCATAAGGCAGGCGCCCGATAACACGCGGCAGTGTTAAGCCAACATAACGGGAGTCGTCGCTCTGGCGGAATGATTTCCAGCGGGCATAATCAGAGGTATCAAATAACTTGCCCAGATCACGCGGACGCGGCATCTCAGAATACGAGCCCATACCGAACATGCCTGGATTCGCGGCACTCAGGAAAGGTGCATGTGCTGCGGCAGCGACATGAGAAATCTGTTCCAGCAATTGCAGGTCTTCCGGCATGGAATCAAATTCGAAATCACCGACAAAAGCAGAATAAGGATCGCCCCCAAAGGTGCCGTATTCGCTTTCATAAATGCTTTTAAATAAGGAAGACTGATCAAAATCGGAGGCTGATTTAAAATCACGCAGCAGTTCTTTCTTCGTGCAGTTAAAAACGCGCACTTTGGTATTTTCTGTCACGCTGCTTTGCACAAGCTTGTGCAGACCGCGCCAGGAGGATTCCATACGCTGAAATTCCGGCGCCTGGATAATTTTGCTGACCTGGGAAGATAACAATTCATCAATGGCGGCAATACGGGCTTCAATGCTTCCCACCAGATCATTAGACACAATGACCGCACCGGATGCCACTTCAGACAGGAAGTTATCCAGCTGCGTTTTTACTTTATGCCGATCAGATTCCCGGCGAATAGCCTGAGTATTATCGATGATCTGATCAAGATAATCATTTGATTGCTCAGCCGGCGCTGAGGTATTCATGACCTGAATATCACTCATTCAGCATCTCCTTTTGCAGGTTCTGCGTCTTTATTCAGGCTCTCAAGCAATTCAACCAACTGTTCTTTCAGGCGATCATTGCTGGCTGTGCGGTTACGCAAATCGCTCAATTGTTCACGTAATTCAAGCAGTTTGCGCAGAGGCTCAACTTGCATAGCCACATTCTCAGGCGAGAAATCATCCATACAGTTAAATTCCAGCGAAACGGCCATCTGACCTTCTTTTTCCGGTAATGTGCTTTCGATCAACATGTCAATTGCCGGGCTCATGCCTTCCATCACATTGTTAAAGTTGTCTTTATCAATATGTGTGAAACGACGATCGCGCAGAGACATTTCATCTTTGGCAAAATCACCAATAACGCCCATGACTAAAGGCAATTCTTTTTTGGATTCAGCGCCGCCAACTTCCACGTCATAGGTTATTTGAACGCGAGGAGGGCGAGCTTTGCTAAGTTTATGTTGTGTATTGCTCACAGATAAATCACCATAATAGAGGGGAGGTAATTAAAATACAGTGGCAAGGATAGACAATTGCTTTTTCTTTTTAAATATCTTTCTGCTTACTAATATATTAACTTTATTTAATTAAAATTAAATCAATTAAATCATGACATTATAAATACATTACATTTATTTACTTATGAAAAGCACACATTTATAGAAACTTCTCTACCTCTATTAAATAATTAAAAATTTCATGTGACACCATAATACGTAGAAATTTTAATTTTCTAAAAATAATATCTTTTAACACTTTATTTTGTGTGCAGTTTGCACAGGGCAATTGTTTACTGTCTAAAAATAGCTCGAATAAATTACAAACCTCATAATTTTATTGTCTCCCGGTCTGAACGCCGTTGTACGTCGTGAAACAGGATATAGGCGGAACACTAAATTTTCTGTCCGCACAGGCAGATAGGATTTTCTTCATCTGACAGGCTTGATCCGTGCCCCTTCAGCGTGAATACTGTATATAAAACCAGTATCTCGAGAAATGAGTATGATGTTGTACACACCCGCAGAACATCTGCAAAAAATCACCCTGCCGTTATTCCTGGATCGCGTGCCTTGCGGCTTTCCGTCTCCGGCGCAGGATTACGTGGAGTCGCGTATCGATCTGAACAAGCTGCTGATTGCCCATCCCAGCGCGACCTATTTTATCCGTGTTTCCGGCCATTCGATGAGCGATGCCAACGTCAACGAAGGCGATTTGCTGGTGGTGGACAGCGCCCTGACAGCGGTTGATGGCGATATCGTAGTGGCGGCGGTGGACGGGGAATTCACAGTAAAAAAATTGCGGACTCATCCGGTGCTGCAACTGGTACCGATGAATCCGAATTATCAGCCGATCACTTTCCAGGATGAAGAGTCGCTGGAGATATTTGGCGTAGTGACGTTTATTGTTTACGCCGCACGATGAGGAAGCGCGAGCCTTCGCAGGTGAGATTCCGTGAATAAAACCGGCTCGCGATAAATCGTTATGATGATTGATGTTTTTCATTCCTGCCGATGCCATTTTCAGCAATTTGCGGGCATTTCAACCAAATATAGCCTGTGCTAACATTCTTAACCAATACTATAACACATTGAAAGTTATGGTTTTTTTATTTTAAGTTCTGTGGCAAACTGCGCGCATCTTTTAATAAACAGCCTTTTTTCTTCATGAAGGCCTGACTGGTCTGTTTTATGCAACTTTACACAATCCTCATTCTGGCGTTCGGCATGTCCATGGATGCGTTCGCAGCAGCAATCGGCAAAGGCGCAGCACTGCACCGTCCGCCCTTTAAAGAGGCATTACGTACCGGGCTCATTTTTGGTGTGATCGAAGCGATTACGCCGGTCATCGGCTGGGGTATTGGTCTGGCGGCCAGCCAGTTTATTATGAGCTGGGATCACTGGGTGGCGTTCACCCTGCTGCTGATCCTCGGTATCCGTATGATTGTGGAAGCCTTTAAAAAAGATACCGCAGAAGAGACAGAAGCACCGCGTCGCCACGGCTTCTGGCTGCTGGTCACCACCGCCGTCGCGACCAGTCTGGATGCAATGGCCGTCGGCGTCGGGCTGGCGTTCCTTCAGGTGAATATTCTGGTGATGGCGCTGACTATTGGCGCGGCCACCACCATCATGGCAACGTCCGGTATGTTGCTGGGCCGTTTTCTCGGTGCGGCGATCGGTAAATGGGCGGAAATCCTCGGTGGCGTGGTACTGATTGGCATCGGCACATCGATTCTGGTCGAACATCTGGGATTGCTGGGTTGAGCGTGGGGCGTTATCTAAAACTCCATTGCACGGTGATCACAAAAACTGAAGGGATAATAATCCCGCTTTCAACGCCGAAATAATCAGTGAAGTTGTATTGAATGGCGTGATAAATATACGGTGAAAAGCCAATGCCGGTGACTTTCTTGAAATCGGCATAAGATCCATCATCGCCGCAGTGTTTGAAGGCATCAAAAAAGAACTCACCGGTGTAACCGTACACGCCTTTGAACACCCAACCCGTGTTGCTCTCCGCCCAGTCGCGCCGCATCCCTATGGCGATACAGCGGTCATCAAAGCTGTTTTTCATCGTCCCGACTAACACACTATACTTTGAATCTTCAGAGAATTTTCGCTCAACCGAATAGAAATCGTTATCAAATTTCTCGGTATATTGCCCGTGGTTACCGGTCAGGTGATAAACGAAGGATCCGGTGTTAATCGAATATAAGTTTAATTGATCTGCCTGGCTCGCAGGCAGGGCTACTAATAACGGCAGGCATGAAAGCCCGAAAGTTTTCTTAAGCACGTCAGCCACCGCCTTAATGAAAAAAAAGTATTGAAAATCGAACAGCATCAGCCTGAATTTGAGTATAGACGCAGTGAATAAAAAGAATATCAGGAGGAGAACCGAAAGGTATTTTCGGTATATAGGGAGGCGTTATCGCATTGAAAAAAACTATTTATGTCAGAACCTTATCGGAAGCTCCACTGGATACTGGTTGCAAAAATGTCAGGCGCAATAATCCCCGCTTCAACGCCGAAGAAAGTGGTCGGATTGTACTGGAGAGCGTGGTAGATGTAAGGCGAAAAACCGATGCCGGTGACTTTTTTAAAATCATGATATGACCCGTGATTGCCGCAGTCACTGAACGCTTTTGCAAAGAACTCACCGGTGTAGGCATAGACCCCTTTTATCATCCACCTAGAATTGATTTCGTGTAAATCCCTTCTCATACCCATCGACAAACAGCGATCGTTAAAACTGTTTTTCATCGTGCCCACGAGCATACTGTTCTTCGACTCCTGAGATAATTTACGCTCAACGGAAAAGAACTTATTCTTGAAAATTTCGTTGTAATCCCCGACATTACCCGTCATATGGTAAACAAATGAACCGGTATTGATTGAGTACAAACTCAGTTCGCTGGCATCATTTTTAGCCGCCCCTGGCCCCGTAAAGGCCAGAAGCCATAAAAGATTTACCCGGTTAACTCTACGCATAAGATGATTATTCCAGCCTCAGATAATGTATTGAACCACCGGAAAAATTCGTACCTGTTACCGATGAACTGAATTTATTTAATATCTCTTCAGTGTGTATAAAGGATATTTTTAATACTATTATTCTGAGGTGGGAAAACTAAATAAGAGTTAAACAAGTCCGGTCTATACCTTTATTAAGGTAAATGTTATTTATGAGCTTTGGATAAATATATCCCTCATGGGTAATAGTCGTGAATTATATTATGGTTGTGTTAATTATTCGTGTTTTCAAATAGCCATCGCCATCAGCACCGCCAGCAGCAAGATGACATAAATCCGGGCATGCAGAACGTCGGGCACGGCTGGAATACACCGGCGGGTAAAGAGCATGCCAGAAGAACCTGACGCCGTGATACGACAACGGCTCGTCGTTTTCCACCATGTTCCGGCGCGTGACCGGGCAGCCGCCCTCTTCATATCATCCGGCGGCGACCACACAGGCAGCGCCAGGCTCAGAGTGAGTTTTCCCGGCGCAAATTGTCTTCGCGCACAAAATCAATGAATGCCTGTAAAGGCGCGGGGATCAGACGGCGATCGTTGTAATAAAGCCACGGACCGGAAAAAGACAGCCACCATGGCTGCAACAGGGGCTCGAGTTTTCCGCTGGTGATGGCGGGTCGTAACCATTCTTCAAACAGATAAATGATCCCCGTTCCTGCAATCGCTGCTTCCACCGCCAGATCGACCGCGCCACCCACGCTGACCACCAGCGGACCGCTCACCTGCACGCTGACGGTTTCGCCTTCACGCTCGAATTCCCAGTCGGGCATGATGCCGCTGGCATAGCGTCCGCGCAGACAGCGATGCGGGATCAGATCCCGCGGATGCGACGGCCTGCCGTGGACATCAAGATATGCCGGTGACGCGGCAGCGGCGTAGCGCTGAATACGCGGACCAATGGGGATCGCCACCATGTCCTGCTCCAGACGTTCGTCATAGCGGATACCGGCGTCGCAGCCGTCACGAAACACATCCTGCACATTACTTTCGGCGATGATTTCCAGCTGGATATCGGGATAGCGCTGTAAAAACTCCGGCACTAAGGCAGGTAAAACCAGCCGCGTGGCGCTGACCGGCACATTCAGACGCAATATGCCGCCGGGCGTGTGGCGGTAACGGTTGAGCGCATCCAGCGCGGCATTCACTTCATTCATCGCGGGCAGCAGTCGTTCAATCAGCGCCCTGCCAGCTTCGGTCAGAACCACCGTGCGTGTGGTGCGGTGAAATAACCGGATGCCCAGTTGTTGTTCGGCGCGGCGTACCGCATCGCTGAGCCGTGATGCATTACTGCCGGTGACCCGTGCCGCCTCGCGAAATCCTCCGGCTTTTGCCACCTCAACCACTGCGTGCAGCAGGGCGATATCCATCGACATTGTGCGTAGCCTCGTACAGTTTGTCCTGATTTCACCGGATAGTTGCACAGCCAGCGCAGCGCTACAATCATTGAACACACATAAAGGAGAATCCCATGTCACAACCCTCAATGACTTATCGTCTCGGCGACCGCGAAGTGGCACGTTTAGGTTACGGTGCCATGCAGCTGGCAGGTCCGGGTGTTTTTGGTCCGGTAAAAGATGAAGCCCGCGCCATTCAGGTATTGCGCGATGCGGTGGCGAGCGGTGTGAATCATATCGATACCAGTGATTTCTACGGTCCGCATGAAACCAATAAGCTAATCAAAAAAGCCCTGCATCCTTACGCTGACAATCTGTGTATCGTCACCAAAGTCGGTGCGCGCCGGGATGAGAAAGGCGGCTGGTTAACGGCATTTACGCCACAGGAACTGGTCAGTGCGGTGGAAGATAACCTGCGCAATCTGGGGCTTGAGGCAATGGAAGTGGTGAATCTGCGCAGTATGCTGGATACCCATCAGCCGAAAGAAGGATCGCTCGAACCGCAGCTGGAGGCGATGATTAAGCTAAAAGAACGCGGACTGGTTCGTCATATTGGCCTGAGCAATGTCACGGCAAAACAGGTCGAGGACGCGCAGAAACTGACGCCGATTGTCTGCGTGCAGAATATGTATAACCTGGCCAACCGCCATGACGATGCGCTGGTGGACCGGCTGGCGGATCAGGGCATCGCCTACGTGCCTTTCTTCCCGCTCGGCGGATTTTCCCCGCTGCAGTCAACGCAACTCGATGAAGTCGCCGCTGACTTACAGGCCACACCGATGCAGGTCGCGCTGGCCTGGTTGCTCAGACGTTCACCGAATATTTTGCTGATCCCCGGCACGTCATCACCGGAACATTTGCAGGAAAACCTGGCCAGCGCACGGCTGAATTTATCTGATGAGCTGATGGAAAAACTGAACGGAATGAACTGAGGATCTTGTGAACTGAGTCCTCAGCATCGGGGACTCAGAATTTAAAATATCAGCGTTACGGTGACTGCCTGCGCTTCCACTCATCGGCCACATCGCCCAGCGTTTTTGGCACTCCATTGCGTATCCAGGCCATAAAATCACGATCGAAGCGAAAATCCTCCCCGCACTGTTCAGTCAGGAAACGACGAACATTCTGGGTGTTTCTGTAATGCTTATCCACAAGCGTGGTACGTGTCAGTAAGGCACTGTGCCAGTCGACTTTCATCTTTCCAGTTCCTGTAAATGCAAAAAGGGCAAAGCTCATACAGCGTAGATGAGACGCCCGCCCTTTTCTATATATCTCCAGGCAGCCTGTTGAATGACTCAGTGACCGTGAACCGTTAATCCCACCAGCCGGATAACCACCGGACGGACAACGAGTATGCAGACAAAGGCCGCGGGCATAGCAACCTGATAAGCATTCATCACATTTTCCATGTAATGAGGCCCCATGCCAAATTCAGCCAGAGTGATCACCAGACTCATCAGAAACGCCATAATGGTCGCCATGTACAGCGCAAAAATGTAGGGGGAAGTACGTTTAGGAAAGCGAATACGTGGGATATTTTTAGTCACTGCGTCAGTCATCGGGTTATCCTGTTTAACGGAGGTTTGCGAAACAGCGGATAAACTAACAAGCTAGCCCTGACGGTAGTAGAGCGGTTGTGCTTTAATCATTATTAATAAAAAGTGACGAATCGGGCACGGGAGAGACTATGGATGTGTTAGGGCTGATCAGCAATTTTATCCGCGTAGTGGAACACGGCAGTATCGCCGCGGCAGCACGTGGTAAAGGGATGAGTCCGGCGGCGGTGAGCCAGAGCCTGTCGCGACTTGAGACACATCTGGGCGTACGCCTGATATCGCGCACCACCCGGAGCATGACATTAACCGAAAGTGGTAAACGCTATTTCGAGAAAGTCCGTCATATTCCCCATGATATTGATCTCGCTTCGCAGGCTGCTGCGCTTGAAACCAAACCACAAGGGACGCTGTGCATCGCCACGACTGCCGCCTTTGGCCGGTATGTCATCGCACCACTGATGCCAGCGTTCAAAGCGTCATTTCCCGATATTGATGTCGAACTGATCAGCACAGATCGCAACGTTGACCACCGGCTGGAAGGCATAGACGTCAGTATCCGCATCGAGGCACAACTAAACGATCAACTGATTGCCAGAAAAATCGCCTCTTTGCCGTTTATATTCTGCGCCGCCCCCGCTTATCTGGCGCGCGCAGGCATCCCGCAGACTCCCGAAGAACTGAGCCGGCACGCCTGCCTGGTTTTTCGTTATCCCACCGACGGACGTTTTCTGCCCTGGACATTTAAGATTAACGGGCAACCTATTAATGCGAAACTCAATCCGCAATTCATCAGCGATGACATTGATATTATTGCCAAAATAGCAGAGAACGGCGGCGGTATCGCGCGGCTGGCAAGCTTTATCGCCCAGCCGTTGATTGATAGCGGACGGCTCATGCCTTTGTTCTGCGACAGCGACGCAGAGTCTCTGCCGATGAATATCTATGCCTGCGTCAACGAACGCTCGGCACTGAATTCAAAAGTCAGAGCCTTTATTGAGTTTTTAGAAGCGGGGATGTAAGAGGCCGGACACCCTGTAGATCTCTGAAATGACCTGCATCGTTGCGTCTTCGATCGTTCCTTCATTGCGGCATAAAATCCAGTCATGATGTGCAACTTCTCGCTCGAACGCCGTGGTACAAGCGACATGCTCTTCCAGCTTAGAAATCACCGTACTGCCCAGCCCGCGCGACCGCGACGCGGCCCTTGCCCAGGAAATTTCAGGCGCAGTCACCACCCCGACATGCAGGTCTGGCGTTCTCACCCTTCGTTCAATGTTAAGCTGTAAAATCTCTGCAAAAGGGATCATCCGGCGAAATGCGGCATCCGACGGATACCAGCGATCCATCAGGATAATGCAGTCCGCTGGCTGCTTAGTCAGCACATGTTCAGAAATCCAGGCACGGCTATCAGCAAGGCGCTTACAAACCTCTAATTCCAAATCCAGAGTGGGATTTCGGGCGAACTTGTTAACAAGAGCCATTGTTTCGCCCCTGTATGGATCGCTTTTTTTCTCGCAAAGGCGGACCACCTTCTTGTTGTCTGCCCTTAATACTTTCGTAATGGCCTCCAGCAATGTGGTTTTACCGGCACCCTTGGGCCCATCCAGAGAAACAAACAATTGATGACTCATTCTTCAGATGACGATTGATACACGTTTTTTATAAAGCTTGTCGCTGGCAAAAGCATCTTACTTTCCCTATGTTCCGTCCTGTGTGGGGCAGTTTAAGTGATCGGCCAGAAAAACGGAAAACATCACAGGTGGAGCTGTAGAAATCCGGCATTTAACATCATCAAATAAAACATGAGGAATTTACCTTAAACATCTTCTATTCTGACTAAGAACTTTATGAGGGTATCGAATGATAACAGTAGAGAAATCAGACCCATTTTCGCCAGATTCTTGTTCTTTAGTAGAAAAATTGTCAGCGGAGCTTGCAGCGATAACGGGTGATAGTGGAAAAAGTAATTTCACAATAGATTCAATGGATGGTGACAGATCGCTTTGGGTGCTGGCACGAAACGAAAAAGGCGATGCAACAGGGTGCGGAGCTATCCGACCGTTAACAGAAAATATCGCCGAACTTAAAAGAATGTTCTCAGATCGAAGCGCCCCTGGGGTAGGAAAAGCCTTACTCAATTTTCTCGAAACATCCGCGAAAAACATGGGATATACAGAGATATGGCTTGAAACCCGACACGTTAACCATAAGGCGGTAAATTTTTATAAGAATAACGGATACGTACTCATAGAGAATTACGGACCCTATATCGGCCGGAATGAGGCTGTATGTTTCTCGAAAATATTGCGGGACTGAACCATAACCTGTGAAGGATAAAATTCGTGCCGCTGACGTATTATCCGTTGTAGCGCAGCATATCAATCATCAGCGCAAAAGCTGGCGGATGTTGTTTTCTGCTCGGGTAGTAAAGGTAATAGCCCGGAAACGACGGACACCACGCATCCAGCACCTGAATCAGTTCACCAGATTTCACCCGGTCCTCAACCATGTCCTCCGGCACACAGGCAAGTCCAAATCCTGACAGCACCGCATCGATTCGTTCTGACAGCAAATTAAACGTCAGTTGCCCTTCCACGCGCACCCGCAACGGCTTTCCCTCTTTCTCGAATTCCCAGTGGTACAACCCACCGGCGGTTGGCAGACGCATATTGATGCACTTGTGGTATTGCAGCTCATGCGGAGTTTGCGGAATACCCTTTTCAACAAAATAGTCCGGCGAACCGACGACCACCATACGGAAATCCGGACCGATGCGTACGGCAATCATATCTTTATCTACGCTCTCGCCCAGACGCACTCCGGCATCGTAGCGACCATCGACGATATCGACGAAACCGTTATCCACATGCAGTTCGACATTGATTTCAGGATATTCTTGTAAAAACGGCTTCAGCTTTGGCCACAACAATTTTCTTGCGGAGTGTTCCCCCGCCGATATGCGGATATTCCCGGAGGTCGGGCCGTTAAGCTGAACAAGTGTTTCCAGCTCCTGCTCGAGATCCGCAAGTCGTGGTTCCAGGCAGGCAATAATCTTCTCGCCGATTTCAGTGGGCGCCACACTTCGGGTGGTGCGGGTCAAAAGGCGGATGTTTAAACGTTCTTCCAGCGCCTTAACGGCATGACTGAGTGCCGACTGCGAAACCCCCAGCTTTCCTGCTGCTTTGGTAAAACTTCGTTCTCTCGCAACGACCAGAAAAATCTGCAGTTCGTTGAAGTTTTCTTTCAGCATGGGTTCTTTCCTATAGTCACCGGCTCCCGCAAAGGGATTTTTTTATCCTGATACAAGAGATCTTATATTCTGAAACACGTTGGTTTTTACCAAAAGAACTTACTGTTGTATATATGATGCCCTGTTTAAAAAAATGGACTGGCTACGGAGCAGCAAATGTTTAGTAAGCATTATGAAGTAGATGAAAAACATATCGATTTTCAGGGTGTCGTGGATGGTTTGTATTATCCCTTCTATATGGAATGGACGCGCCATGCCTACATGCGCGAAGCGCTGGGTATTGATATCGAGGCAGAGTTTGCTCAGGGCAACATGTACATGGTGCTGGAGTATTCACTGCGCTTTCGTAAAAGCCTGCAAAAAGGCGATCAGGTTGAAGTAACCTGTGAACTGGCGAGAAATGAGAAACGTAACCGCGTCAACTTCGTTCAGCAGATCAAAGTGGATGGCGTGGTGTTTGCCGAAGCCACTTTTGTGGCAACCTGTCTGACTAACGGACGCCCTTCGATGCCTGATGCAGTGAAAAACGCGTTAGCACAACTGCCGGAATAATCATTTTCGCAAGCGAATGCCAGTCATTTAATATGGCTGGCATTATTTTCAGATGATGTGAATAATTTTTTGCGTCGTCGCCATCGCGGAATCAAACGGGCTCATGTTGCGGACAATCTTGACCATCACGCTGGCACCCAGCCAGAGCTGATACAAACTTTCCGCCACAGTGCGTGGTGTGTCATCAATCGTCAGAGATCCCTCAGCCACACCAGTTTCTAATGCTTCCGCCAGACGCGAGATAATTCCCGCCGTGCCGGAAAGCAGCGTTAAACGCATGGTATCCGACAGATCTGCAACTTCCGCGCCCAGTTTCACGGCGAGGCATTTGCCCTGACAGTCGGAGAATGACTGAGATTCCCGCCATAGCTGCCAGTAATTCATCAGTCGCTGCGCCATATTAAGGCCGGGCTGGCTCAGCGTCCTGTCGAGGTCGGCCAGATAGTCTTCAAAATAGCGCTCAAGCATTCCCACACCAAAAGCCTCTTTCGAGCCAAAATAGTGATAGAAAGACCCTTTGGGCACGCCCGCGTCTTTGAGGATTTCATTCAGTCCGACAGCAGAAAAACCCTTGCCGGCCATAATACGCTGGCCTGTCGCAAGGATATGCTCGCGGACGTCATTGTTATGGTGTTGAGTTGCAGTAGTCATAGGGCAAATTTACCAGAAACTAGACCAGTCGTCTATGAGCGAATGAAAGGACAACATATTCACGCACGACAATACACCCGCCCACCCCGCAATAACAACAGGTCGACACCTGCTAAGCGGGGCGACATTCATGCCTGCCACCCCGCGTGAGGAACGACTATGCGCCCAGTTGCTTAATCAGCAGTTCAGCCGCTTCAGCAGAAGATCCCGGGTTTTGACCGGTGATCAGCAGACCGTCGATAACCACATAGGAACCCCAGTCTGGTCCTTTGGAATAGATACCGCCTTTGGCTATCAGTTCGTCTTCCACCAGGAAAGGCACCACGTCAGTCAGCCCTACCGCTTCTTCTTCGGTGTTGGTAAAACCGGTCACTTTTTTACCTTCAACCAGTGGTTTTCCTTCAGAAGTTTTAACATGACGCAGTACGCCCGGTGCATGACAGACCAGCGCCACGTGCTTACCGGCCGCCAGAAACGCTTCGATCAGGGCGACAGAATTTTTATCTTCTGCCAGATCCCACAACGGACCGTGGCCGCCAGGATAGAAAACGGCGTCGAAATCAGCTTGCGACACGCTGTCGAGACGAACCGTTGAAGCCAGCTGAGCGGTTGCCTGCTCGTCGGCCTCGAAGCGGTGAGTCTGTTCAGTCTGGAAATCAGGCTCATTGCTTTTTGGATCTAACGGCGGGTTGCCACCTTCTGGAGAAGCCAGCGTAATTTCCGCTCCGGCATCTTTAAATGCATAGTAAGGTGCGGCCAGCTCTTCCAGCCAGAAACCTGTTTTACGGCCTGTGTTACCCAGTTTATCGTGTGAGGTGAGAACCATAAGAATCTTCATAATAAATCTCCGGCGTAGTGAATTGTGATTTGAGTAGACCAGTCGTCTAGATGTCAGATAAAAAAAACCTGTGAACCCATTACGAAAAGCCTTTGGATCCGGTCTGAACAAAGCAGTGTGATATCGCCCGTTCGCCTTAACCTTGTCGCTACACTAACAACAATTAGACCAGTCGTCTACAGGTAATTTAAAAAACTTTTCATTCAGGCTGCCGGCTCCCCTTTCCGATCCGCCACTCTCCTGACGGGCAAACGTTCTTCTGCCCGCCTGGGAGTGGCAAAAACTTTTAGCGTTTCGCTATCTTTTCTACAGCCTGACGAACCGGCACATCTCCCGCAGTCAGTTCAATGATGACGCGGCTGACATCAGGCTGCTCAATGATTTCAGCAAGCGTGGCTGCCACGTCATCACGGGGGATATCGCCGTAAGGAATGGCGGGTCCGGCCTGAATCAGTCCGGTACCGCTGTCATCCACCAGTGTTCCCGGTCTTAAGATCACCCAGTCCAGTTCGCTTTGCGCCAGCGCCACATCGGCTTCTTTTTTGACGCGCATGTAGTTTTCAAACGTATCAGAAATGGTTTTACCGCGCCCTGCTTCCGGGAATGCAGACACCAGCAAAAAGCGCGAAACGCCAGCCTGAGTCGCCGCCGCGACCGCGGTTTTCAGCCCTTCGCCATCGACCGCATTGGTCATTTCCGGTCCGCCTTTGCCACCGGCCCCGGCGGTGAAAACCACCACGTCGCTGCCTTTCATGTACGCTGCCAAAGTAGTGGCATCCAGTTCTGTCAGGTTCCCGCTGACCGGTTCGGCCCCTGCCTGACGTAACGTCTGTTCCTGTTCAGGTTTACGGTAAAGCGCACGAACAGCATGTCCTTTATCTGCAAGCGTCTTTGACAGACGGCGCCCTATATTACCCGCCGCGCCGATAATGAAAATCGTGGTCATTAATGCCTCCTTCTCAAAATGTGTGTCGCCATTATTCTTTGCAGCGACACCCGGTAAAAATGGATCGCACAAAATGCAACCACAAAACTAGCCGACCGGTCAACCATTAAGAAATCAGTATGGCAGACAACCCAAACGTCTGCGTTATGGTGCTGAGTTGACCATCGCCGCAAAAGAAACCTGTTACGGCGGTGGCGCAAAAGGTTATGCCGACTGGTCTGAAGGAATTTACGACTGATTTTCAGGCCAGACTTTGCACAAGGTTATCCCCAGATTTTGTGGATAACCCTGTGCGGTTGGGGGAAATACGGGAACACATCTTCACTTCTCACCTTCTTAAATGCCGCGTCGGCAAGGCGGTGGTGTATTTCACCTGACTGAGAGCAAAACTTGAGCGAATGCTGGCGACACCTTTCAGTCTGGGTAAGACACTCGGTGATCAGCAGCTGATTTGTATTGCCCGGCTGATTGACGACTCACCCCTATTAAGCGTTTTCCATTTCCCGCACTTATGATTATACTGTATGCATAACCAGTATTTTATGGATATGGAAACAGATGTGGAAAATGAACCCTGACAAGCGGCAGCCGAACCATGTTTGCCCTCGTTGATGTGAACTCCTTTTACGCGAGCTGCGAAACCGTGTTCCGGCCAGACCTTCGCGGGCGGCCGGTGATTGTGTTGTCCAACAATGACGGCTGCGTGATTGCCCGCAATGCGCTGGCCAAAAAGGCGCAAATCCCGATGGGCGCGCCCTTTTTCAAGGCGCGTGACGCGATCCGCCAGCACAACGTGGCAGTGTTTTCCTCCAACTACGCGCTGTATGCCGACATGTCGAACCGCGTGATGGAAACGCTCGAACGGCTGGCGCCTGCGGTGGATATCTACTCCATTGATGAGGCCTTTCTGGATATCACTAATATCGAAAACTGCATCTCGCTGCATGAGTTTGGTAAACAGGTGCAGAAGACCCTCTGGAAGGAGACGCATCTGGCCGTTGGGGTGGGGATTGCCCCCACTAAAACGCTGGCCAAGCTGGCGAACTTTGCGGCGAAAACCTGGAAAGGCACCGGTGGCGTGCTGGATTTATCGCAGACCGTGCGTCAGCGGAAACTGATGGCTCTGGTGCCGGTGGAAGAAGTCTGGGGCGTGGGGCGGCGCATCAGTAAAAAGCTCAACATGCTGGGGATCACCACGGCGTTGCAACTTGCCGACTGCCCTTCGGCGCTGATCCGCAAACATTTCAGCGTGGTGCTGGAGCGTACCGTGCGCGAACTGCGCGGCGAGTCCTGTCTGGCGCTTGAAGAATCGGTGCCGACCAAGCAGCAGATTATCTGTTCGCGCTCTTTCGGCGAACGCATTACGGAGTATCAGGATATGCGCGAAGCCATCTGCAATTACGCCGTACTCGCGGCGGAAAAACTGCGCGGAGAACATCAGTATTGCCGCTACGTGTCAGCGTTTGTGAAAACCAGTCCGCACGACCCGAAAGTCCCCTATTACGGCAATCATGCCGGCATCAAACTGATGACGCCGACACACGACAGCCGCGATATTCTTGCCGCCGCCGTGCGTTGTCTCGATCAGATCTGGAAACCCGGATATCGCTATCAGAAAGGCGGTGTGATGCTGGGTGACTTTTTCAGTCAGGGCGTCGCCCAGCTCAATCTGTTTGATGAATATCAGCCAAAGAAAAACAGCGATCTGCTGATGGCCACGCTGGACAAGATCCACAAGGACGGGGTCGGCAAAGTCTGGTTTGCCGGTCAGGGGATCCAGCGCGGCTGGGCGATGAAACGCGAAATGTTGTCACCGGCGTACACGACGCGGTTTAATGAGCTGGTGCGGGCAAAAGTGTAGGCTTCGAAATGTCGATGAGCAGACTCGGTTATTAATGCGTCATTTGGCGGTAATACGTAAAGTATGATCGAGACTGTCTGACATTTAGTAAGATTGTGAGGGTTATTGATAATAAAGCAGAAACGCTTGAAAAGGCCGGAATGATGTAACCGGTGATTGCCGTCTTTATCTCTAACCTCACAGTTGTCTGTATGCCTTTTATCTGGATGGCTTCAGGGCAGCACAACCTTGCTGCCAGTGACCAGTTTCATTGTGCCAGGCAACCATAAATTCCCCCACCAGCCAGTACAGTGACATCCCAGCACCCAGCGTGGCTTTAACTCCTGAATAAAATGACGTACCTCGAGTAACTTACGTGGAGAAGCGCATCGGAGGTGGAATCCACCAACAATCGCATAAATACGATTATCACCTGTTATTTTCTGGCAGTGACGAATGATATTAATCAACCCCTTATGTCCGCATCCCGTGAAAATGATCAGTCCCTGTGCTGTACGATAAATTAAAATCCCTTCATCATCGATGTAATCTGGTTGGCAGGGATCGCCTTCAAGAAGACCATATGCCTTCGGTTCTGGTGTGTCGACCTCACCAGACCAGAGAAAACGTTTGCCGATGCTCAACTGCTCGCGGGTATATTCCATCTTATGATGTGCAAACTCTACGTCAGCTGATAATTGTTTCATTTTCATCTCACGGCCCATTACATGGACTGCCGCGTATCGTTTATCGTTCACCCCAGGATGACAAATGATCCTCGTTCCTTTCGTGACCCACGGTACTCCGCCGCAGTGATCATAATGACCATGTGATAATACAACGGCAGTAAGATCATTAAGATTAATGCCCATATTCTGGGCATTGTGCGAAAAACTGCCGTCAGGGCCGGTATCAAACAGCACCCTGTTGCATTCATCCTCGAGCAACAAACTCAGCCCGGGTTTGGCGATAAGGTTGTTATTACTTTTATTATTTTCGAGTAATACAGTAATGGTTAACGACATCCTTCTTCCCTCAATGTCCGACATAAAGAACCTGATCTGTAGTGGTTAACAAAACTGGCCACAGCCTTAGCGTCTTCCATTACTGTCTTCGCAGTTTTTACTTAAGTAATGGGTTTTCAGATGGTCATTTCGCTGTTTCCAGATGACATTCCGTTGATGACCAGCTCACCAGCGACATATCATAAATTTTCTTATCTTTACTGGTGAACATGACTTTCCCTTCTTTGCTGCCCCGTTTACCGTAGGGCATCAACAAATTGGCACTGATGCCGCTGCTGACAACCTTATTATGTTGTTCATCACTCAGAATGAAGCAGCTCTTAGGCATTTTGAAGTCTTCATTAAGAAGGTTGGCAACGTTAACGTCGAACACAACTTCATAAGAAACCTCACCATTTTGAGCCAGTGATCCTTGCTTTTCTTTAAACGAATCAATTCGTAAATCCGGTGTTGAAACAGGGCTGGCATACGCAGTAACTGTGAACAGAATCAGCAAAGCACTACGCGTAAAATATGAAATATTCATAATCTATTTCTCATCAGTTTTAAGATTCAGCCTGGCATTTTGATGCCAGAGCAAAACGATAAAATAAACCACCGAGCACCCCGCCCACCAATGGCATCAACCAAAATACCCACAACTGCTGCAATGCCCAGGTTCCCTGAAATAATGCGACAGCGGTACTACGCGCCGGGTTCACAGAAGTATTCGTTATCGGAATGCTGATAAGATGAATCAGGGTCAATGCCAGACCAATGGCAATAGGTGCAAAGCCAGCAGGGGCACGCTTATCCGTTGCGCCATGAATGATAATCAGGAAGATAGCGGTAAGAACGCCTTCACTGATCAACGCAGCCGAAAGGCTGTAACCGCCCGGAGAGTGCGAACCATAACCATTAGACGCAAACCCACTCGCAGTGGCATCAAATCCTGCATGTCCGCGGGCAATAAGATACAACACGCAGGCCGCCACGACGCCGCCCAGAACTTGCGAAATAATGTAAGGTACAACCTCACGGGCAGGAATACGACCGCCGGCGAATAAACCTAACGTCACTGCCGGGTTAAAGTGGCCGCCTGATATATGCCCCACCGCAAATGCCATAGTCAATACGGTAAGGCCAAATGCCAGCGCGACACCGGCAAACCCGATCCCAACTCCCGGAAAGCCAGCGGCAAAAATTGCACTGCCACAACCGCCAAAAACTAATACAAATGTGCCAATAAATTCGGCAGATAATTTTTTAAACATACAATTTCCTGGTGTCAGCCATGCTGTGAAAATTTCAAGTGATACAGATACCGCTCCCCTAAGAGATTATTTCAAGGGATGGTTTCTGAGATTATCATTTCAGTGTTTTAGTCTGACCAAACAATAGACAGAGAGTAGAGTATTTCGAACAAGCCCAAAATTGGGTTCTTCAGGTTAAATATTAGTGAGAAATTTTACTGAGATTATCAATCAAATCTGTATTCTCATTCATCTTCCCATTCGATGATGCCATGTTCACTAATTGCGGAAGACATTCTGCCAGCAGCTTTGAAGCGTCATTGAAGTTGATGCCTAAATGATCAGCCAATTGATTAATCTCGCTGGTATTAAGCATTTTTTGAACGAGCTCACTACTTATAGCCATATTCTTATCATCACTAAGCCATGATTTTACAATATCACTGAACTCCCCATTTTGAAGACGATTCACGATAGAGTGGATCCCTCCCTGCTGCTCTACCCACTCAACCACCCCTTTTAGCTCGTCACTAATCTGATCAGTTAGACCCAGACTTCCCAAAATATTTTGTATTAAGCTCATATAATTACTCCTTGAATAAATTAAATTAGTTAATATCACTGCTGTTTTTTTGAACGCAGTATATGCATAATAAAAAGAAGAATAACTGCACCCAAGGTAGCAATTGCAACGCTGGGAAAATTAAAACCATTTACATTAACCAATCCTAACGATGTGCTGAACCAACCGCCTGTTAATGCACCTGCAACCCCGAGTAACATAGTCATGAACAATCCAAAATGTTGTTTACCCGGCATAACACATCGGGCCAAAACGCCTGTAATCAAACCAAATAAAGCCCAAGATAAAATACCCATCACACCCACCTCATTTAAATAAATATTGTACATTTAATATTTGAATATATAGTACTTGTGCTTTCATTTGTATTGCAAACCTAATTTATAAACGTAACCTAAACATTAGATTTTCATGAGAGGCTTCATATGAATATTTTTGAAAAAGTTAAAAACATCGGTAGTGAATTGTTAAATGACGTACAAAAAAATGACACCCCGACCCCGGTAACTAAGTCAGAAAATGTACGTACCTACACCGTGAAAGAAGGAGATACATTAAGCAGTATTGCGAAGGAGTTTTATCACCAACCCTCTCAATACATGAGAATTTTTGAAGAAAATAAAGAGCAACTTACTAACCCTGATAACATCGCAATCGGCCAGGTTTTACGCATCCCGGAGTGACTCATTTCATGTTTCAAAGTTAATCTTCATGTGAATTATTAACTTTATTCTTGGAGGGTGGGTTTTCATTGCTTTAACTACACCCTCCATTTCTCATATTTTTTTGATTAATATATTCATTCTTATCATTACTAATGATTAATCCTAAGAGGATTTCCATTTCACATATGAAAGGATATCCCATTCTCTGAATTCACAAAATGATGTGTTTGAGAATTTTATGAGTTGTTCGTATCGGGTTTATACGTTTAAAAATATCAACACCCGGCAGCAATGCGTTTTCACGCTAAAACGTATTTGTTCTACTGACTGCATGAAATACACTTCCATTCGGCTCCATGCTCTTACAGGCACACACCTGACTCTATAGTTACAAACGAAACTGTCGGGATAAACCAAGCTTCAATCATTTTTCAACTGAGTGTAAACGGCTGCTGAATGTGTGATTAATCTTAAACGTGGGGTGTCAAAATACCACTCATAAAGTTCTCATGCCGGCATCAAAGGTATCTTCACATGAAGTCACCAAGGTGTTATGACTTCTTGAGATGAGCGCATACTATTGATTTATAGGAAGATAATAAAAATACAATGCATTAAACAAGTCAAACTGAGCAAAGTCTTCTGAGTTCAAAAGACAGTCAACATGAGATCCTCATGAGAAAATGCAAACGCCCTACTCTTGATACACAATGCACAGATTTACAAGAACAGCTGCATTTTCGGGGTGATTGAAGGATGGTCGGGTTCTGTTCGTGTCGTTAACAAACATCAGACATTGCGCAGGACGCTGTGCATTTCCTGCATCAATCTGTGCTTAATAAAAAGTTCTGCCAGGCTGCTCACATTGTATTTTTTCATCACTCTGCGCTTCTGAAGACTGATGGTCTTTTCATTCAAATTTAGTATCTTCGTGATTCTTGTGGGTGTATAGCCTTTCAGTAGTAAAGCCATCGTTCTTTCTTCACACAGGGTTAATAAGAGCGGTTGCCATTTATAATACCTCCGAATATTCAAAGATGAATAAATGCTGACTTCTTTTGATATCATGTCCGCAGGAGATTTAACATTGATAAAGAAGATGGGAAGTTCTCCGATGTTTTCAAGGATCGGTTTTATAGACATCGGAGCGATAAAAATAATAATATCATAATTGCGTACGTCTTTAAGGTATTTTAATAAAAAGGCAGAGGTTTCGATCAGCGTATGATGGGTTGAAAGTAATACACAACAAGAACTACCTGCCTTAATATCAATTTCCCTGCTAATAAGTGCCATCAAATACGGAAGCGTGTAGTTATCTTCAGAGATAAAACAAAGAGAGCCGTAAGTTAAACAAGGTCTATACACAAAAATTTTCCTATAACAAATGAGGCACATGAATGCCATTTCAGGCATAAGATTCAATACCCGTGATTCCTAAAATTTCTGATTTCAGTTTCTTAGAGAAGAAGATTGTGAGCAACTCATGATTTTCTCATTCGAAACTTTAGAAACTTTGTCAGGATCAAATAGCGAGAGCATTTATTATGTTGAATTACAAGATAATAAAAATCTGATAAAGATTTTTACGCTTAACTTACGCTTAGCTCTTGGCGCGCTTTAGATTTATATGATAATGTTATTGAAACTTTTAATTTCAAATAGACTGGCCTTTTCAAAGTGACAAACCTAAAGCTCATCCTTCTTGAAGGTAAGGTCTTTTACGATCCTTCAACGCACTCTGTTTATATAAACGACAAAATTGAAAGTCAGTTAACCTTAGCCATTCCAGCCAGTCTTTGTCTTTTATCTTTGCTCCAACATAAAGGGGAGGTCGTTTCCCATGCTGATCTGCTGGCATTCGCATGGGAGTCCAGAGGAATGATGGTTTCCCCTAATACGCTGTATCAGAATATGTCTATATTGCGGAAGGCGTTAGTGTCATTGGGTCTTTCGGATGAGATGATTAAAACGGTGCCCAAACGTGGATTTGTTATCCCCTCGGCATTCCCCGTTGAATTTATCTATGAGCATGATGAACATTTACCCACATCTACTGTGGATATTATCAACACTGATGAGACAGAAGAAATCAAAGCAGCACCATTGACTCAGTCTGTGGACGGTTCCCCTTATTTACGTTGGGGTGCATTAGCAGCCGGCTGCCTGATAGTTTTTTATACCGCATACTTTCTCACTAACTTAGTGGGTGAGAATATTATCCCGCAGTACATCGCCCCAGATTTTAACAAAATTGAAAATATTGATGACTGCCAGGTCTACAGAAACCATTCATTAAGGAGTGATGCTTTCTTTACGCAGTTTCTGACCGACCAAAAAGCGGTGTGTGTGAAAGAAAAATGGTGGTACCTGACGAATTACCCGCCCTCCCCCCAGGTCTCTTTGTTGAGATGCTCACATGCCCTGAATGCAAAAAGAACAGATAAGACCTCGCTGTGTACTTCTGACTTTTTTACCGAAACGGGGCAGTGATGATTAAAATTACAAAGTTACAATTTGGTGTCGCGCTGGCCTTCCTTCTCTTCTCCGGCGTGTGTGGGTATCTGCTGAGTAAAACTGAGCTTCGTCAGCGGGACTCCTTTTTTTGTACCTCAAATTTCACCCTTCACTCCGGCAATGAAAAGCTAAGCCTTTCAATGAATTTTAACTTAAATCATGGCGACGGATTTGCCAATATGGACGGAGTCTTTTATCGGGATGGGATCCAAAAGTCCAACATCAACCTCCACAAAGAGTTTATCTATACCCAGGAGGATGGGGAGTTTGTTTTTGAGCAAAAACCTGGGGGGGTTATGGAATTAAATGGCAGTGATCCTGATATTCTTAAGAAATACCTGCCAGATTTTTATTTCAGAAACGATGTCGGAACTCATCATGTCAGAATAAAGACAATTCGTCCTGGCGTGTGGATCATTACAACAACTCCCACTCCTTATCTGATTTGTACCGAGTATTGATTTCCTGCTCCGCAGCAGAAAGCAAAAGTGTAGTCCGGGCAACGGCCCGGACTGTTGAGAATCCGCGGGGTTATTTCAGGTTTTCTTTAAAGAACGCGGTCAGTTTCGCAAAAGGGATCAGATCGGTACGGTCGTAAAGATCAACGTGACCGGCACCCGGAACGATGTACAACTCTTTCGGCTGGCCTGCACGTTTATAGGCATCTTCACTGAATTCTTTTGAATGCGCCTGATCGCCGGTGATAAACAGCATCGGACGCGGTGAAATGGTCTCAATGTCGTTGAACGGATAGAAGTTCATGAATTTCACATTGCTGGTCAGCGTCGGGTGCGTGGTCAGCGCCGGTGATGAACCTTTTGGCGTAAACTCGCCGCGCGGAGTGCGATAAAAGTCGTAGAACTCTTTGGCAACAGGGGGAGAGTTCTCGTCAATTTTATGCGGCGTGCCGCTGGTGTATTTCGTTTCGCCACCGGTGAATTCGCTGTAACGTTGCTCTGCCGCCTCGGCAATGATCTGTTTACGATGCGCAAGGGTTAACGAATTATTGAGCGCGTGACGATTTGCCGACCCCATGTCATACATGCTGACCGTCGCAATCGCTTTCATACGCGGATCAATTTTTGCCGCACTGATAACGAAACTGCCGCTGCCACAAATCCCCAGTACCCCGATGCGGTTTTTGTCGATGTACGGGCGCGTGCCGAGGTAATCCACAGCGGCACTGAAATCCTCTGCGTAGATATCCGGCGCGACAGCATTGCGCGGTTTACCTTCGCTTTCGCCCCAGAAAGAGATGTCTATCGCCAGCGTCACAAATCCCTGCTCGGCAAGCTTTTGCGCATACAGATTGGAACTCTGTTCTTTCACCGCCCCCATAGGATGACCAATAACAATGGCCGGATTTTTCGCGCTTTCATTCATGCCTTTTGGCATGAAAAGATTGCCGGTCACATTCATCTGATACTGGTTTTTAAACGTCACCTTTTGCTGAGTCACTTTATCGCTTTTATAAAAGTTATCTGCGCCGTTGGACATATCGGCGGCTGTTGCAGCAAATGAGCTGACAAACAGCCCTAACAACATCGTTAACACTCTCATGGAATTATCCTTAATCAGGTATTGCGGTGAATGGACATCAGTTCGTCCGGTTAAAAATACTTGTGTGATCAATGGTCATTGCGGGAAGTGATAAACGTCAGGCCGGACGCCAGAACCAGCAACGCGGCGCTGACAATAAACGTGCTCTGCCAGCCGATATGGTCAAAGGCAACGCCGCCTAAGGTCGAGCCCAGCGCAATCGACAGTTGCACCACAGCGACCATCAGCCCGCCCCCGGCTTCGGCATTATTGGGGAAAGTGCTTGCCACCCAGGACCACCAGCCGACCGGTGCCGCCGTTGCCACCAGCCCCCATAAAGCCAGCAGAATCATCACGATCCCGGACGAATGGCCAAGAACCATCAGCATGACGGCAATGAAGGCCATCAGCAGCGGGATCACCATGAGCGTGAGATAGAAACGCTTTTTCAGAAACGTGCCGATCAGTAATGTCCCGGCAAAACCCGCGACGCCAATCGCCAGCAAAATGAGGGACAGCATCTCTGCACTGACCCGTGTGACGGTTTCCAGGAACGGGCGGATATAGGTAAACAGGGCAAACTGCCCCATAAAGAAAATCCCGCACGCAGCCATACCCGCCAGCACTAAAGGATTTTTGAATAAACGGAAGACGTTCCCTGCAGAATTTTTCCTGCTTTCCGGCGCCATAGAAGGCAGGCTGATCCACTGCCAGATAAAGGCGATCAGTGCGACAGGCACGAGACACAAAAAGGCACCGCGCCAGCCAATGACGCCCCCCAGATAACTGCCCAGCGGTGCGGCGACCACAGTTGCCAGCGCATTACCGCCGTTGAAAATAGCCAGTGCGCGGGGAACCTGATCCTGCGGAACCAGCCGCATTGCGACAGCGGCCGACATGGACCAGAATCCGCCAATGGCTACGCCGATCAGGGCTCGCCCGATCATGTAAGTCGTATAGCCGGGCGCTAAAGCAATCAGCCCGCCGGAAAAGGCCATCAGAAGCGTCAGCCCTAAAAGCAGCGCCTTGCGGTTGACGTTACCGGCCAGCCGGGAGATCGACAGACTGGTTATCACCGCCAGTCCACCGGAGATGGCAATCCCCTGCCCGGCCAGCCCTTCGCTGACGCCCAAATCGCGGGCAACCGGTGACAGTAAACTCACCGGCATAAACTCGGATGCCACCAGCGCAAATACGCACATCGTTATCGCCCAGACCCCGTTCCAGTGCGCGACCGGAGTCTGGTTCACAAAATCTTTCTCTGCTGCTGTCGTCACTTGTGATCCTTTTTTCTTTCTGCAGGATGAATTTTTGGCAAGCCGGTGCCGCGTCTTATTCGTGAGAATAAAAACAGTAATTTCATGTGGTTAATCGAATCAGACGGAGGGGTTTTTATCCCGGTTCTTTCGTATTCCGGCTTGCTAAAAATTCTACACGACGGGTATAGTCTTACCAGCTAATAAATTCTTAATGGGGCTATAAGCTCTGCTTATAAATCGAAAGTGAAGAAGGTGCGATGAAACGTAATTTCAATGATCTTATTGCGTTTGTGACTGTGGCCCGCGAAGGCAGTTTCACCCGCGCCGCAGCGCAGCTGGGGGTGACACAACCCGCACTCAGTCAGACCATCACCGCACTTGAAAATCGCATGGATATCCGGTTACTGACGCGGACCACGCGCAATGTGTCGCCGACGGCAGCAGGCGAGCGTTTATTGCAGGCTATCGGCACCCGTTTTGATGAGATTGAAGCGGAACTGGACATGCTGACAGAGATGCGTGACAAGCCTGCGGGTACGGTGCGTATCACCTGCGGCCCGCACGTTCTCAAAACCATTCTGTTACCGAAATTATCCGCATTGCTGCGCGAATATCCCGAGATAAAACTGGAATTCGATGCCAACCACGGTTTTCGCAACATTGTCGCTGACAGGTTTGACGCGGGTGTGCGGCTGGGTGACACCATAGATAAAGATATGATTGCCATGCCGCTAACCCCTCAGCTGCGCATGGCCGCGGTAGCCTCGCCTGAGTATTTGCGCTCACACCCCATCCCCCTGACTCCGCAAGATTTGCTGCAACATAGCTGCATGAATATGCGGATGGCGACGTCGGGCGGGCTGTATATCTGGGAGTTCGATAACGATGAGGGACCGGTCAACGTGCGTGTTGACGGGCAACTGACGTTTAACACGTCGGCCCACATGGTCGACGCAGCCTTAGCCGGGTTGGGTGTGGCTTTTTTACCCGAGGAGGAGTTTGCTCCCCATATTGAGGAAGGACGTCTGATACGCTTTCTGGAACCTTACTGTCTGCCGTTCCCGGGTTATTACCTCTATTATCCCAGCAGGAAACAACATTCGCCGGCATTTTCACTCGTAATGGAAGCGCTGAAAATCGAGCGTTAATTTCGGTATCGGGAGAGGAATGAAATCGAATCAGACTGCCGGTTTCATTGTGCCATTTGCATTGCA
Organism: Rahnella variigena; assembly: GCF_003610915.1. Classification (NCBI taxonomy): domain Bacteria; kingdom Pseudomonadati; phylum Pseudomonadota; class Gammaproteobacteria; order Enterobacterales; family Yersiniaceae; genus Rahnella; species Rahnella variigena. The sequence continues at coordinate 227,855 of NZ_NSDJ01000002.1, read as the reverse complement.
GACATGCATAGGGATGCTCAGCCTCTTCTTTTCTCAGACATTTTCATCAATTTTCGCAACACCATGTGGGATGCTATGTGATCATCTTGGTGCATTGAAAAGCCACCTTATAACGAGATTCATGGGAGGGTTGTTCCTGTTGACCTCAATATAGTTTGCCAGAGTTGTGTGTTATACGGCATTATTTTTAAAATGTGCAAGCTGACCCTGTCATTATTCAGATATATAGAACTTAGTCCGTATTTCAATATATCACCTCGTTTGATTTGTACGTTATTGTCAGACCAGAGGATGAGTCTATTATTTCTCTCCGTGACTATTAGAGAAAATACAGTGCCAGTATTTTTACATGAGCAACTATTGATGATAATCCATTTCATGTCTCATTCCATTATAAAAACCCATAAGAAACTTAGCATATAGAGTTAGCATAGACTTACAAAATTATTATCGTTAACTTTACAAAGCATGGATGATTTACGAATGAATCCTAAGAATGGAAAATTAATTGCCCGCTGACCATTTAACATATAAACAGCGGGCAATTTTAGAGCATCAGTGATGGACCGACAAGTTTAGTCTTTTGATGCTAAAACAAAGCGATAAACCAAACCACCGATAATTCCACCCACAATCGGCATCAGCCAAAATACCCATAACTGTTGTATTGCCCATGAACCCTGGAAGAGCGCAACCGCTGTACTACGAGCCGGGTTAACTGATGTATTCGTCACAGGAATACTGACAAGGTGGATCAGGGTCAACGCCAGACCAATAGCAATTGGCGCAAAGCCCGCAGGAGCACGTTTGTCAGTAGCACCATGAATAACGATCAGGAAGATAGCCGTCAGGACACCCTCACAGATCATTGCTGCATAAAGACTATAGCCCGCCGGGGAGTGCTGACCATAGCCGTTTGCCGCAAAACCGCTCACTGTTGCATCAAAACCGGGATGGCCGTTGGCTATCCCATATAGCACTGCCGCCGCAGCGATCCCGCCCAGAACTTGCGAGATAATGTAAGGGAGGATAGTGCTGGCGTGAATACGACCACCGGCGAACAATCCTAATGTCACGGCGGGGTTAAAGTGCCCACCAGAAATATGGCCCACTGCAAAAGCCATCATTAATACGGTAAGGCCAAATGCCAGCGCAACGCCTGCAAACCCAATACCTAAGCCCGGATATCCGGCAGCAAAAATAGCACTACCACATCCCCCAAAAACTAATACAAAAGTACCAATAAACTCTGCAGATAACTTCTTAAACATATAGACCTCTATTTTCACTCATTGATAAAAACCTTCAAAGACTTTCAAAATCCACCTTCTGTCATTTAAATACAGTCAAGGAAACAATAAATCCATGAATATTAAAAAAATATCCATAGCGCCTCGCATTATTACTTTGATACCGGATTCAGAGCGTCACCACAATAAAGTGGTGACGCTCTGAGAAATGTTAAAAATTATATGAAAAACCAACCTGACCGCTATAGTCAGTTTTAAACTCTCCTCCAAAACTCTTATCGACTTTCGCATTTAACGAAAGATTACGATTAATATTACCCTCCAGGCCAATGCTGCTTCGGTAGCGGTTATCTGACCAGGCATCATACTCACGGGTAGATTGACGGTCTGTAAGGGTCGTTTTAGAACCGTTTTTTCCGGGAGAATATTGATACTCAATACTCGCGAAGATATTAATATTTTGAAGCTCGGCTCCAAGTCCGCGTTTTTGCACCATAACACCACTGGTCGCGAAATAAGGATTTCCTGAACTCAGACCTACTTCAGCATCCTGTCCCTTGAGAGAGTATCCGGAAAGTGCTCCTGCACTCACACCAACAAAAGGTGAGATGAAAATAGTGTCATGGGCCAGGCCCAATTGATAACCCGTCCGCAGACTACCGGCCAGCATGTGGCTGTCACGTTTTTGCGCAATAATCCCCAGAGAAGAATCTAAGGATAACTCCTGGTTCAGGTACATATAACGGCTCGCCGCATCCAAAAACCATCCAGAGTCAGACAGCAGGGAGTAATAAACTCCCGCAGTGGTCATACGGTGGTTTTCTTTACCTTTATTTCCGACCTGGCCCTGGGTGTAACTGGCGCTGAGCCCAAAGATTTGGCCGTTGCTTTGCTTATCCCACCCCACCGTCAGCGTCTGCTGGCTGGCATTCAGCCCGAGAAAACTGCCTTTACCCTGCTGAAACGTTGCCCAGGAACCGCTTCTTTCCGACGATGTGCGCAAGCTATCTGTACGCTGGTGCAACTGATTAACAGCTTCACTAAAGATATATTGGCGAGATGCCATCAATGCACGCGAGTTCTGAATTAAAGCCTGATTGTCGTAGATACTAAACCAGTCATCAGCGCTAAATGTTGGCTCCTTTTCAATAACTGCAGTCGTTTCCTCATCTTTATCCTTCCCTGCCTCTGATGTACTCGTTGCCTCTTCCGGGACTTCCTCACCAGCCTGAGCTGGTATTTCACTACCCGTATCTGGCGTGGTATCTGCCTTCTCAGGCGTTTCACTGCCCGTATCCGGCGTAGGATCTGCCTGCTCCGGCGTTTCACTTCCCGTATCCGGCGTAGGATCTGCCTGCTCAGGCGTTTCACTCCCCGTATCCGGTGTAGGATCTGCCTGCTCCGGCGTTTCACTTCCCTTATCCGGCGTAGGATCTGCAGCAGGAGGCGTTATCGGCGCATCTGTTTCAGGATCGACAATAGCTTCAGATCCCTCATCATTATGTTCAAGAACCCATAATACGCGGTCATTTTCATCTTTTACCTGATAGTTCGGCGTATACACACTGAACCCGCTATAGCTATTGGCGAAGCCAAAATAACTGTGCGAAGTACCTGCTGGTGCATCGATCATCACTAAATCTTGTTTCAGCTTGACCGGCTCCGTACTGTCAACTAACAAACTCACATCCAGCAGATTATTACCGCCAGTGGCAGAATCTTTAATGATGAGCTTGTCGCTTTCCAACGTGGAAGGCTTTACACCCAGCATCAGATTCAGGCCTGTGGCATCCAGGGAGTTAAGCGTAAGATTTTTTGCCCGCCAGTCACCTTGCTGCACCGTTGACAATTTAGCTCCGCTTTTGGCATATAAGGTATTGAGGTTACTGTTACCTGTCATTATCCAGTTTGCATTTGCATCTAGTGTCATCACTGCCATACCGGGGGAGGTCACTGCGCCCTGGTAATTAACTTTTCCAAGATAAAGAGACGCATTATTTGCCAACTGCACGTCACCGATGACTTCACTGGCAGGAAGAAGAGACAGCGAAGCGGCATCACGAGCGGGCTGACTACACGAAACATCATCTTTATAGATAACCGCATAACAACGCCAGGTCTTCTCATCGGAAAGCTCACTATCGTTATAACCAAATACCACGCGAGCAGATTCATCAGCGACAATATCTGCCTGAACGCCAGCATATTCTCCGATCTGGAAATTTGCGCCTTGAGCAACATGAATCTTGTTGGCCTTGAATAACGACGTGCTCCAGTCATCCTCGATGACGACACTACCGGCATGTGCGACAGGCTGGCCAGAAAGTATCGTGGTACCTTTGCCAGCATAGAGGGTGCCATTCAGGTTCATGCCACCGGTTAAAGCCGTTAATGCCGTGTCGTTATTCGGGGTGACATTAACATTCATGCCGCCATTGGTGAGCTCTTCTGCTGTTTCACCTAAAAAGCCCCGGAAAACCTGAATATTTAACTCGTTTAAACGATGGTTAACTGCAGTATTGGCGTCTGTTCCAAGATAAGCCCAGGTTGAGGTTGAACTCTTATCGGTAGGGAAATACCAATAACTGCTGGTCTTAAGCTGAAAGTATTCAGTCTCTTTGGTATACGGGTTGTTATAGACATAAATAGATCCCGGCGTTCCGTTGGGATTGCTGCCATTAAACGTATTAAACGACACATCCTCCGGTGTGTAACCCGTGATGTTAAGCGTAGCCAGTTCATCGCTGTGATTAACCAGTTTGGCGCCACTGTCGGTATGGTTAATTTTTTTGAAAGTTAATTCATTACCATTCAAATCCAACCTTCCGCCGCGATAACCAAAATAGATATTACTGGTTGAAACCTGCTGGCTGTCTTCAATTACAACGGTTGGGCGCCCGCTCACCAGGGTGACGGAGGAGAATGCTTGTTTATCTCCCGATTCATCAGCAATCTGATCGAGAATAACCGTACCCTCGCCGACATTGAGGCTGCCCGGGTTACTTCCCCTGGCATTGATATGTAACGTACCCGCTCCGATTTTGTGAAGCGCATCGTTGGCTAAGCCATTGACCTTCCATAACACTTCTTTGCCAGCATCGACTTCAACCCCACCGCCAGCCCAGGTCGCATTTACATCCGAAGCAGACGCAACAATGTAGTTATTGGAGAACTGGAGTTTCCCTGCACCCATGTTGATCGGAGCATTAAGGGTAATCAGCCCCCCTGCTCCGTTGAAGCGCAGATCTTTTGTAGCATCCAGCTCATCATTCGTCGCATTTGCTGGGGCAACACTCGCATAGGCCTGAGCCAGCCCGCTCCATGACCATGCGGTATCCTGCTGCGTGATAGCTGCATTATTCCAGTAAACAGCCCCCTTACCCGCGATGTCCTCTACATCCGCAGACGTGTTGGCGGCAGTAATATCCTGAATATAATTATCTGGCATGTACTCCCATATACTGGTCGTACCGTAAACCTGGTCTGTGACAAACGCACCGTGCAAAACACCGGCAATTTTCCACACTTTGTCCAGCTCGTCATAAACCATGATTGGACTGCCGCTATCACCAGCCATCGTCCCGATGGAAAGCGGGGAGGTCAGCGGGTTATCAGGGCCATAGCTCGTTGCACGTAATGAGCTTGAAGGCGTCGTCACTGTCGCTGCATTGATAGTTCCTCCACTCACCCACTGATAGGCGCCACTCAGCGTAATTTGTTCAGTCTGATCTTCACTCACCTGGCTTTGTGTGCCACCGCCAACGCGTGTGTACCAGGAATAGCGTGAAGCATCCGCATCACGAAGAGCAGATTTTTCTACAGTCTCAACCGGCGCTGCCTCAGTAACGACTTTATTCAAACGCGGCAGGTGGAAGTCAACATCAGCATCCGCCGATTCATTACGGTTTATTAATGTGTAAACTGAGGCATATTGCGCACCATTACCAAAACTGAGTGTTTTATAGCCGGTGTTATGCCGGGCACTTGCCACATAGGATGACGCCACCAGCGTGCTATATCCGTAAGTTGCCACCATACCGAAATCAGGCATAGAGAAATCCAGATAGCCGGCGAGCGTGCCATCGGTTTTATATATTGGCAGATTTGTTACTCCCGCAGAGAATTTACCAAGGTTTTCTGCAAAGTCACGATAGTTCTGGACATCAACATCGTGCCTCATAATTCCAGCATAAGATTTTGAACAGACAAAAGCCGTGCAAATAAAAGCCGTCACACCGAAATGTTTCAATGTATTCTCCTTGTGAATTAATCACTTTTAAAAGCAAATACTAACTTCACGTTAATAATAACATTGCGACTTATATTTCCTGGCGCGGCTTTATTATTTTAGTTGACCCCAGTCATGGAACACAACTACTTCCTTGTTTCGTAAGAGAAAATTTATATAGTCAAAATACCATGCAGTTTATAATATTGTTGGATAAATTAAATTAAGGTGAAGACTTTAAGTTTCCAAAAATAAGCAATAGCCATTGACTATGAAATAAATAACCTTATTGCCAGTGAATTTTAATCCTGAAAAGAGTTTCTTTGTATAGTTAATAAAACTTTTGATTGGAAAAGGCAAGGTTTTCTGCCTCTTTGACATTTCATTTAAAATTCCATGCTCCCGGTAAATTATCCAGATAAAAAATTACATATCCCTTACATAGCATTGCATCACCATAATTTAAAAAATATCACGATATCTCAACAAAAAAACGGCTGAAAAATATAGCCATTCGTTTCAGTATCGGTGAAGTTCTGCAAAATATTCCATAAATATACTTACTCCCGTTTATTTCAGGACAGCCCATCTCTGGTAGAACAGCGATCATCTTTGTAAAAATGGTCATCCGCTATCGCCCCCCTACTCCTTCTATTCAGGCTCATGATTAAAAATCATCTTCAGATTATTTTTAATTTAAGCATCATCAGCTCAACACATAAGTAAATATATATCGTCAAAAGACAATGCATGTTATTAAATTTAACAAACACACTCTATTTTACACCTAAAATCCCCTTATTTTTCAATCACAAGAAAAGATCAGACTGCATCTAGCGCAACCAAAATAAAATCACCCTGTCATTTAAGCAACTTTACATAATTCAGCAACCCTCTGCATAATCCTGTTAATTCACACCAAACAAAAGGCAAATCAACTTAACGGGATTTTAGTTAAGTACCGTTTTTTATGCAGTAAACATATTCATTAGGTCAGTTCTGACAAGGTTAAATCATCAAGAGTCTTACGGAAGAGATACAGACATGAATAATAAGTTTGAAGTGAGCAGGCTAACCAAAGCATTAATGCTGGTTAGCGGAATAGGTGCGATAACGGGTACAGGTTACGCCGCGGTGACCGGCAGCCAGACAGGGAGTGCGATCAGTTTATCGGACGGCACGACACTCATCGCTGACCTGTCATCCGGCGGTGGACGCTACGGTATCCTTGTTCCTAAAGCGACAACGGGCACAGTTGCGGTGGGTAGTGGTAGCACGGTTCGGGTCACAGATGCCGATCACTTTGCTCAAGGCATTATTTTAAATAGCGATAATAGCAGCCTCACCGCGGACAAACTGACTATCAATGTCTCTGGAAAAACAGCAACCGGTATTGAGCTTAACGGCAATAAATCCAGCGCTGATTTAGGATCAGGCACCTCAGTAAGCATCGTTGGCACCGGCGACGGATTCGCTGATGGAATAACAATAAGCAATGCATCGTCTCTGGTTGCTGACCAATTACAAATCTCTACTCAGGGAACGAGCGGAGTCGCATTGCACATTTCCGGTTACGGAAGTCAGGCCAATCTCGGAGACAATAGCGTTATTCAGACAAATGGCACCAGTAGCCATGGCATTCAGATCGACGCACTTTCGGGCCTGGCCAGCGAGGGTTCTTCAACCCTCACAGCAAATCACCTGACTATCAACACTCTGGGTAATAGCTCTCAGGGTATCAATATTCAGGAGAATAGTTCAGTCGATCTGGGCAGTAATTCAACTATCATTACCACCGGTAATACCTCTGCAGGCATATGGAACTTAGGCAATTTAACCGCTGACCATTTGACCATCAGCACGTCAGGCACGACTTCCGCAGGCTTGTCCGTCCGGGATAACGGGGAGGCCACTATCGGAGCTGGCAGCGTCGTTTCCTCTGCTCAAAGTGGCGGAATTGTCGCCTTGGGGGACAGCGCAACAGTCAATTTCTTTGGTAGTGAAGAGGAGCGCAACACCGTTCAGTCAGCAGGCTCCTATGCGGTTTCAGCACAGTCGGCGGGTTCGACAATTAATCTCGAAAACACTGACATTGCCATTAACACAGCAGACAGCATGGGGCTGGGTCTTTGGGCCACTGGCGGCACAATAAACGGTAGTGGGTTAACGATTACCGGTTCTGCGGACAATACCATCGGCGTATATGCGATGGCAGACGGTGTCGTAAATCTTCAGGATGGTCTCACCATTGACATGGGTTCGCCAGAAGGTATCGCAATGGCCACCCAGCATAATGATGGCTATTCACCCAGCGTCATTTCTGCCGATGGCAAGATGGATATTAACGGCAGTATTGAATCTCTTGGGGGGTTAATCGATCTTAACTTTACCTCTGGCTCGCTATGGTCCGGCAGTGCTGTCAGTGACAATGTTAATGGCGGCCACCTGAACGTCAATTTAACCGACAGCGAATGGCGTATAGCGAGCAGTTCCACTCTAGATAATTTGCAATTAAGCAATTCTCTGGTCGATCTGACCGCCGCAACTGACGACAACACCTACTCGACGCTGACTGTTGCCAACCTCAGTGGCACAGGTAATTTTGCGCTGCGTACAAATCTTGCGGGTGACGGTGAGGGGCTCAACAACATTGGCGATAAGATTGTAGTAACAGAAAGCAGTGCTGGCGTTTACGGCCTGACCATTGAAAACAGAGGCAGTGCCGTCACCACAGGTAATGAAGTACTGACCGTGGTTGAAACGCCTGACGGTATTGCCACTTTCAAAGGCAATTCAGAAGTTGAGCTGGGCGGCTATGTCTATACCGTCAATCAGCAGGGCACTAACTGGGTCCTTTCGTCATCAAAAACCGAAGATAGCAACTCTGCTGTTACCCCCCTGCCCGCTGATACGGATACTGCAAGCGATACCGCTGCGGCAACTGATGCGACAACGGTAAATAATGGAGATGTAACGCCGGCGTCAACTGCTGATACAACAAGTCCGGGTACGGCGGCTGACTCCGAGCGTCAATCTGTCATTACCAGTTCTGCCAATGCAGGGGCTCAGTTCCTTAATATTGGATATCTGATGAGTTATGCCGAAATGCAAACTTTGATGCAACGCATGGGGGATGTGCGTCAGGGTAAAACGGAAGGAAATGTCTGGCTGCGTGGTGTAGACGGACGTTTTAGCGGCTTTGTCAATGGCAAGTTAAGTGATTTCAGTTTGAATTACAGCGGCTATCAGTTTGGCGTTGATAAACGTATTTCAGAAGATTTGCCGGTCTATCTGGGTCTGTTTATGGGGATGACCGAAGGCTCTCCGAACTATAACCGGGGCAGCGGTACCACAAAGTCTGAACATTTTGGTTTATACGGAACATGGCTGAATGATGCAGGTTATTACATTGATGGGGTGATGAAGTTCAATCGCATGAGAAACCAGTTTTCAGTCAACGATACGCAGAATAATGCAGTATCGGGCAACGGCGTTTCTTCTGGCATGAGTGTGTCATTGGAAGCTGGAAAGAAAATAAGTTTTTCCAGCAACGGTGCGGGTTTTTATCTTGAACCTCAACTCCAGTTCACCGCGGGGCATCAGAATGGCAGCTCAGTGCGTGCCTCTAACGGGCTGAACATCGACTTGTCAAATTATAAAACACTGGTGAGCCGCGCCGACTTAGTTGCCGGTTATGAAATCAATCAAAATGATTACAAACTCAATACCTATATCAAATCAGGGATGATGCGCGAATTCTCTGGCAATGCATCTTATGCCTTAAATGGCTCAACAGAGAAAATCTCTTTTAAAGGAAATGGCTGGAATAATGGTGCCGGTGTAAGCGCTCAACTCAGCAACCATACCGTTTTTCTTGAAGCAGATATTCTTGACGGTCAACGCTTCAACCAACGTCAAATCAATGCCGGTTATCGTTTCAGTTTCTAATCAGGCCCCAACCAGACAAGGCTGTTTATATTTACCAAAGGAGCTATAAATGAACAAATATCAATTACTTACTCTTGCAGCGCTGTATTCCACATCTGCTTTAGCGCAACAGGAAGTGTCGATCGCCGAGGCAAAAAACATGCGTGATGACCGACATGTTACCCTGACAGGTACCATCAGTAGCCGCGCGGATGATGACCACTACTGGCTTCAGGATCCAACGGGCAAGATTAGGATTGATATAGACGAAGACGATGATGATGATGACCGCTACTTCATAGGTAAAAAAGTACGGATTAATGGAGAAATTGACCGCGATGACCGCCAGGTTGAAATTGATGTTAGTCGGATTATTATTTTAAAATAACGTCATAACAGGTTATGAAAAAGCCAGCAAATATGCTGGCTTTTTTCATCTACGTTATTCAGGTTGTCCGGGTTTATTAAATAACCCAAAGTCAATGTGGACTTTCGCTGTCATCAACATTTTCATCTTCGTTACAAATCGTCCTGCTGTTGCATTCCTTAGTAATATCGACGATTGCCTGGATATGACTTTTCGAAATTAGTTCTTGATATAACTTCTCGACATTACTTCTCGCGAAATGCCTCCTGAACACGTAATAAAGGACGCAGAAGATATTGTAATAAACTTTTTTCACCCGTACGGATATCAACTGTGGCCGTCATGCCGGGGATTACACGCAGTTCCTGACTTCCACTCTTGGTCAGAGTGTTGCTTTCCGTCAGCACCATGACCCGATAATAAGTATCGTCTGCACCCGGTTTTCTTGCAGTTTTGCTTTCTTCATCCTTAAGCGCTCCCGGACTTATACTCTGAACATGCCCTTCCAGACCGCCATAGATGGAGTAATCGTAGGCAGAAATTTTTACTACCGCCGCTTGTCCCGGGGCCAGAAAAGCAACATCAGAAGGTCTGATCCGTGTCTCTACAAGCAACTGGTCATCCAGCGGTGTCACTTCCATAATCGATGAGCCTGGCTGAATAACGCCGCCAATCGTATTGATATTAATGCGATTCACAATACCGCGCACCGGTGACCGCACCTCAGTTCGTTCGAGAGTATCTTGTCGCCCCATAGCGGTCTCTTGCAGACTGGTCATTTCGACTTCTACTTTCGACAATTCATCATTCGCTTCGTTGTGATAACGATTTTGTCGCTCAGTAATCTGCAATTCGGCATCATTCGCCTGTCGTTCAAGCTTCAAGACTTCAGTTTTCGACAACAATGATTTAGCTGAAAGCTCGCGGGCCATCACCAGTTCTTTTTGCAATAACGTCTTTGATCTCAGATAGCCTGCGATTGACTCATCCAGCGCGCGTTTGCGCAGATTCCATGCATCCGTTTCCCGCGCCACTAACTCAGGTTGTTGCATCACCTTCGCTGGAAAAATCAAATCGTGTCCCGACGCCTCAGCTTCAAGACGTGCGGCCTGAGCCTGGAGGGCCAGCAAGCGGTTAGCACTTTCACGAAAGGATGCTTGTGCCCTGGTAGGATCGATTTTGGCCAACGGCTGCCCTTTCTCAACAGTGTCCCCCTCATGTACCATCAGTTCCTGCAAAATACCGCCCTCAAGACTTTGCAGCACCTGTTCATGGGAACTCGGCACGATTTTGGCAGATCCTGTCGTCACCTCTTCAATGTTAAAATTCGCCGCCCATAGCACAGCCAGTACCATTAATGTCACGCCTCCCCAGGCGATAAAGAGCCAGCCTTCCCAACGATCTTGTCGGGCTGCCAGTACCATGTCACTGGCCGTACGATCCGCCAGGTCTTTGCCTTGGCCTTTAGCTTTATTAGATATTTTACTCATGCTGTTACCTCGTCAGACTGACGTGCATTATCTGTACTTATCTCGACACCAGCAGGTTTGGCTGCAGAACGCAGTACTGATGCAGCCGGTATTTTCCCGCTGTTCAACAGGTCGATAATTTCGTCCCGGGGACCATCAGCGACCTTAATGCCGTTATCCATGACAATGACCCGGTCGACATATTTCAAAACAGCGGGACGGTGCGTAACAATAATGACCGTTCGTCCTTCCATCGCAGGGATCAGCGCCTGCAGGATCATGCGTTCAGAGCCCATATCCATACCCGATGTTGGCTCATCCAGTAGCAAGACGTCAGGGTTGGATAATATGGCGCGCGCCAATGCAATAGCCTGCTTTTGGCCACCCGAGAAGTTCTCACCACGTTCACTTACCGGCATACCGAACCCCATCGGATGTGCCGCTATAATGTCGCTGACGCCGGTCATTTTAACCGCAGCCATGAGTTCTTCATCACTGGCGTAGGGGGCTCCCATCACCAGGTTGTCGCGTAAGGTCCCATACATAAAGCGGGGATCCTGGTTGACCAGTGCAATACGCGTACGTAATTCCACCGGCTCTATTTGTCGTAGATCCACCCCGGCAACAGTAATGGTGCCCGTACTGAGCGGATAGAGCCCGACCAGTAAGCGAAGGAGTGATGATTTTCCGCTGCCCATTTTTCCAAGGATGGCTACGCGCTCTCCCTGACGGAACCGGACGTCAAGTTGCTCCACGACTGCCGGTAAATCATCTTTGTAATGGAAGGATATTCCCTTACAGTCGATTTCTGTCTGGCTACCCTGCGGCAGTTGCACATACACTTTGTCTTTTTCACGTTCTGTCGGCGCCTGCATGACCTTATTAAGGATCGCCAGTGAGGTCTTCGCCTGCTGGATACGCAGACCGAGCGCGGCTAAGGTTGCAATCGGCATAATGGCGCGCCCCATCAGGGTCATGGTGGCAATAATCCCCCCCATTGAAATATCACCATCACCGACCAGATAAGCCCCCCATACCAGCAAAATAACGGTACCGAACTGCTGAGTGGTCTGTATGATGCTCGACCCCATAGTGGCCAGAAAACGTGACTTCATATTCACATAGGAGAGTTTGACGCTTGCCACGTCATGTTTTGATGCCACCAGATTTTCAGCGCGCAGCACTTTGATCGTTTCGAGATTATCCAGCGACTCAATTACCAAACCGTAACGGTTACTGCCGATTTTCATTGAGGCTTCAGCATGGCGCTTTAAAGGGATTTGCATCAGCAAAACCATCGCCACAATAATTAGCAGGATCAGGATGACACACCATACAAGTGGCCCGGCCACCAGATGGATCACCACCAGAAATAATAAGACAAATGGCAGGTCGGCCACGGTAGTGAGTGCCGCTGAGGTCGTCAGTTCCCGAACGCTGTCGAAACTTTGCATGACATTGCCAAACGCCCCGCTTGATTGTGTCCGGTTCGACATTTTGCCATTGAGAACGTGACGGAAGAGCTGGGCACCGAGTACCAGGTCAATTTTTTTACCGGCCCGGTCGGTGATCCAGGCACGGCCTAAACGCGCTGCCAGTTCAAACAATAAGGCCAGCGTCACACCGATCGCCATGGTCCAGAGCGTGATATAGGTCTGATTAGGCAATACGCGGTTATAGACCGTCATAGTAAAAATCGACATGGCCAGAACCAGCAGATTAATCACCACTGACAGGGCTGCGGCTTCATATATGTAACGCTTAAAACCCCACAAGGTATGCCAGAACCAATGTCCTTCGCCTACGCTGACAATGTCATCAGCACGGTGATCGAGATAGGACTTAGGGCGAAGCAGCAGCAATTCGCCGCAGTAATGTTGAGCCAGTCGTGAAAAATCAACCTCAACAGGCTGGCTGCCCAGTGAGGGGTCGATAATGGCGCAGCTTTTTTCGCTGAATTTTGTAAGAACGCAGTAGCCGGTATCAAGACGCATCACCGCAGGCAGAACAAAGTTTTTTACATCAGCCAGATCTATTTTTTGCCAGGCCGCACTGATGCCGCGACTCTGTAAAGCATTCAGTACCCACTGATTTTGATCGGCAAGCTCATCACGCGATGAGAAAGCGGGCATATCAGCACGTAAGTTATTTAAGGTAAGTCGTACGTCAAACAGGCGTAACGCACTTTGCAAAGCGAGCAACAGCGATTCCTGAGTGTTGGCTCCTGTATTCTGCTCGCTGTCAGCATTCATTTCAGAGCCCGCAGGCCCGGTAGTTATATCAGTCACGATGTTGTCCTCTGGACAATGAATTCAGGGTGGCATGGCGACAAGCGGAAAGATCTCACGGCATGCATACCCTTTATTGAAAATAGGCTCAGTGCACAGGCTGAATAGTGTTGGCGGGTAATGAGTTCACCTTTTGCGCCAGTTCACTTGTTTTGCCCAAAGCGGCGACAATCTGCCATTGCGTTGCCAGGTATTGCATTTGCTGCTCCTGATAACTGGCCAGGCTGGTGTAGTAATCCGTGGCAAAGGAAATCAGATCGGTTAAAGGGCGCTGGCCAGCGAAAAACTGCACTTCCCCTGCTTTCCAGGTTTTTAGCGCGGTTTCGGATTGCCGTTGCAACGCGTTTATTTGTCGCTCACGCAAAGGCAATGAGACCCACAACTGATCCAGTTGCTGTTTTAAGCTTCGGAAAGTTGCATCCTGATCTGCTTCAGCGGCAATTAAGCGCTGCGTTTCTGCATTTGCGTTTGCACGGCCGGCACCCCCGTCCCATAAGCTGATATCGCTGCTCACCTGCAACGTCACGGCCTTGAAGGGTTCCATTTCTCCATTGCGTTTTGGGCTATCCAAACTAAGCTGCACATTCCATTTCGGACGGTTCCACTTTGAGGCCAGCTCAACAGCGGCTTTAGCCTCTTCTTTACGTTGACGTGAGACCATCCAGCTGGGATTTTCTTTCAACACTTGCTGCGCCTGTTCCAAAGACGCGGGTAACAGCCCTGTCTTTTTCAGGTCAGGAAGATCACGGGTAAGTACGATGTCATTATTGAGCAGCGCACTAAGCTGTTGCTGTGCCTGCATGTAGGTTGTGAAATTCATTTCACGACTGGCTATCACGGCATTGAGCCGCGTTTCCACCTGATTGATCTCAGACCCACGACCACTGTCAACTCTGGCAATTGCCTGCACCCTGTTCAACAGATCTTGTAGCGCTGCGATCTCTTTATCGAGCACAGCGACAACTTTGGCATTCGTCGCGGCAGAGGTGAACAACGAGAGAACTTGTTGATTAAGGCTCTCACGCGTCACATTGACTTGTGCCTGTTGCATAGAATAGGCGGCCTGTTTTCCGGCAACACTGGCAGCGGTACGCCCATGGTCATAAAGTAATTTACTGATAGAAATATGGGGCGACAGTGGATTACTTTCATAACCCGGTTGCCCTGTATATCCTACGCTACTCACACCCGTACTTATTTGAAAACCATCAGCTGCTTTAGCCTGCTCGATATCATAATATGCACCTGCGCTGGTTGATATCCCGGACCGCACAGAAGGATGTTCAGCCGTCATACGTAGCAATTCAATAAAGTCAGTAGCGCGGGCATTTAATAAAGGATTAAAAAACAAACCCACTATTATCAGACTGCGCAAAGGTAATTTCGATTTTAGTGCCAAGAAGATTGCATTCATAATTAACTCAAAAATAACTAGTGAGTGAAACTGGCTATTTACACTGCCACCAGACAAATACTGCGATGGCATATCTTGTAACGACCCGAGCATCACCTACAACGTTAATTCTGCAAAAAGTCCATATATGGATTTTAAATCCTTAAAATGGGCTCTTATTTACATTTTTGTTCCAAAAATGTGAACATACGCCAACTGTTAAAAATCGGTGAAGGTATCAGCAACAGGAAGAAAAATAGCAACGAATGAAGAAATGGCGGTAGCCTTCGCTACCGCCATTAAGATTAGATAACGTTTAAGCCATGCTGAATTAACAGCTTGACGGTAGCGTCATCATTGCTTGTGTATACATCATAATTTACACCATTCTCAGTTTGCGACGTTGTCGTTGTCCACTCCGACTTATTAATACTGACAGTATCACTCGCATTATTAGAGTTTGAATCACCCACATCACCGGTAATACGTAACGTATTGGCCTCATCACCATTTTCTTTGGTGAGCTCGAGTACATCATTAACATTAATAAATAATGTTTGCGCCGTATTATTACCCATGTGGATAGTTTCAATTCCACTCACTTTATTCGAGACACTGCCAAGTTCTAAGTCATTATTAGAATCCCAGACTAACGTATCGTGCCCTTCTCCACCTTTGATACTGGTGAAGTTAGTGCTGTTAACGACTATTGTGTCATCACCCTCTTTCGCATCGACTGAGTTCGCGCCGCGAGCATCAAGCACATCGCTGTCTGCAGTGCCATTGAGGTCGTACTGCGCAGGTTGATACTCAATATGCGTTGCGCCGGTTTCAGTAGTCAGCCCCAACGTCTCATTAAGGTCGACTAAACGGCCTTTGATTGCTGAGCCATCGCCGTCACCTACGCCCTGATCGGTCCAGGTCACATACAGCTGACCGCCTTCCAGGAAGGTTGCATCAACTTCCACCTGAGCACCGTAGGTCAGCTGATGGATCTGCATCTGCTGCCCCACCTTGTTACCCGCCGCATCAAAGTACTGCGCGTAGATACCGCTGGTAGCTGCGCCCGGTGCCGTATCGGTATCCGAGAGGAACACAACCACAAAACTGCCGTCTGTCTGGCTCACCACGCGCGCCATACTCTGATCGCTGGCCGTCGTCGTGTTAATCAGGAACTCACCGGTCAGCGCCGTACCGTCCGCCGCATAAATGCGGCCCCAGACGCTCTGGCCATTCTGGTCCGGCCCGGTGTTATCTTTTGAATCCCAGGTCACGACATAGTTACCGTTGTCCAGGGCGCTCACAGCCGGTGAAGCCTGATCGCTGGTCAGCGTCTGGTTCGCCACAAAGCTCGTTAACACTACGTGGCTCGACGGATCGTAAACCGACACGCCTACGTCATAACCGGTGCCTTTCACCGTGTAGGTGATGGCGACCTGACCATTCTCCAGTACCGCAACCGACGGCAGCGGCTCCCATTCACCTATGATAGCGTTCGGGTTCAGACCAGTATTGACCAGTACGGTTTCGGCCGTAACCGGCGTTCCGCTGGCGTCATACTGACGGCCGTAGACCACCCATGAACCGTTCAGGCTCGCTTCCCAGACGACCAGATAACCGCCATCGTCCAGGCCAGTGATCGCCGGAACACGCATTTTGCTTGCGGCAGTACCGGAGTCGACATTGTACTCTGCGCCGTCAGCAACGACGCCGCTGACATTACCGCTGCTGTCGTAGCTGTAGGTGTAGCCCTGGCCTTTAATATGGCCGCCTGAATCCGTGCTCCATACCACCTGGAAGCTGCCGTCTGCCAGCACCGCTACCTGCGGCGTCAGCTGATCGCCTGCCGTCGTGGTATTCACAGTAAACTCTGCGCCGACCGGCTGGCCCTTCGCATCAAGCAACTGCCCTTTAATGCCGGTACCGGAACCATCACCGTTTGCCGACTGCCACACCACGATAGCGCCGCCGTCTGGCAGACCGACAACGGATGAGACCGTCTGATTGCCGGCAGTGGTCGTGTTAACGGTGTACTCGGAGTAAAAAGCCGCATCCACATTAATCACGATACCTTCGATACCGGTACCCGCACCGTCCACGTTGTCGGACTGCCAGGTGACATACACGCTGCCGTCTTCGGTCAGTACCGCATCGAAGATGTGCGTGGCGTCGATGGAGTCGCCGCCGGTGCCCTGGTTACCGCTGGTGGTGGTGTTCACCAGGAATTCACGTCCTACTCTGTTATCGTTCGCGTCGAAGCGCTGCGCATAGATAGCCGAGCCATCTCCGTCACCGCCTTCTGAGCCCCAGATAAGCAGGTAGCCGCCATCCTCAAGCGTCACACCCACCGGCTTGTACTGCTTGCCGGTAGTGTAGGTATTGACGATAAAGTCGCCACTGCCGACCAGCGTCAGCGCGCCGGTTTCTGCATCAACACGGTAGTGCACCGCACGGATGTCAGAGCCGTTCGCACCGCTGTCGCCGGAGTCCCAGTAAACCACTACGCTGCCGTCACTCAGGGTGATGACGTCCGGATAGTTCTGTGAACTGTCCGTGGTGGTGTTTATCTGAACATTGCTGCCCAGCGGCGTACCGTCAGCGGCAAAAATCTGCCCGACGATACCGGTACCACTGGTATCGCCCGGACCACTGCCCGCATTCCACACCGTGATGTACATACCGCTGTGTGCCGCGTCGGTGAAGGCCGCCATTTCCGGACCACCCGAGGCGCCCATGCTGCTGCCGGTTGCCACAACCACCTCACCGGTGGTTGGCTCGTTGTCCGCATCATAGGTACGTTGCACGATGCTGGTACCCTGGTTTTCCCAGCTGATAATGTAGCCGCCGTCGTCGGTCGCCATTGCGCCCGGACGGTTCTGGGCACCACTGTAGGTGGTGTTCACCTGGAACTCGTCGGAGACCGCCTGCCCATCGGAGCCGTAGCGGCGCGCCATCACGCCATCGCCGTTGTTATCCAGCCCGTTGTTGTTGGACTCATAGACGATCAGGAAACCGCCGTCAGTCAGGGCGATAACCTGCGCACTGTCCTGGTTATTAGCGGTGCGCTGGTTTACCTGCTGCTCGGTTCCGATTTTGTGTACACCGTCAGCCTCGAAAAGCTGCATGTAAACTTCGGTTCCGGAGGTACCTGCGCCCTGCCATACCACCACGATACGGCCGTCGGCGAGACGGGTGGTGGCCGGGTTGAGCTGGTCACCGGTGGTGGTGGTGTTCACCTGCGCACTTTCATTGAGCAGGTCATAAGAACTCAGTGCAGCGCCGGAGATCAAAACAGGCTGACTCTCATTACCCGCTGCATCCGTCGCCGTGATGGTGCCATTTTCGCCTACACTCAGCGGGTTAGGTTCGATCTTCCATACACCATCAGCATCCGCTACGGTTGAATAGATCTTTCCGTCTGCATCCGTCACTGTGACGGTCGCGCCGGCTTCAGTCTGGCCACCCAGCGTCTCTTTAGTGTTGGTTGAGATACCCACATTTGGCGGCAACACATCCGTATCATTGGAGATTGGCGTCGTCGCAGGTTGATAGTCAATGCTGGTCGGATCGTCATTGTTCGGGGTTAACTGCTCAAGCCCCAGGGTTTCCACCAGGTCGACTACGCGTCCTTTGATTGCTGAGCCATCACCGTCACCCACGCCCTGATCGGTCCAGGTCACATACAGCTGACCGCCTTCCAGGAAAGTCGCATCAATCTCTACCTGAGCGCCGTAGGTCAGCTGGTGGATTTGCATCTGCTGCCCCACCTTGTTACCCGCCGCATCAAAATACTGCGCATAGATACCGTTGGTACCTGCACCCGGCAGGGTATCGGTGGCCGAAAGGAACACCGCCACGAAGCTGCCATCAGGGCGACTCACCACGCGTGCCAGATGCTGGTCGCCGGCCGTCGCGGTGTTGATAATGAACTCATCGGTAACCGCGGTGCCATCCGCCGCATAAATGCGGCCCCAGACGCTAAGGCCATTCTGATCCGGCCCGCTGGTGTCTTTAGAATCCCAGGTCACGACATAGTTTCCGTTGTCCAGCGCGCTCACCGCAGGTGAGGCCTGATCGCTGGTCAGCGTCTGGTTCGCCACAAAACTCGTTAACACAGCATGGCTCGACGGATCATAAATGCTCACGCCCACGTCATAACCGGTGCCTTTCACCGTGTAGGTGATGGCGACCTGGCCATTCTCCAGTACCGCAACAGACGGCAACGGTTGCCAGTCGGCGCCGACGCCCAGTACCCCATTCACGCTCAGGGTGGTAGTGATCAGCACGGTTTCGCCGGTGACCGGAACGCCGCTGGCATCGTACTGCCGGCTGTATATCACCCAGTTACCACTGACGTTCGCCTGCCAAACCACCAGATAACCGCCATCCTCCAGCGCGGTGATAGCCGGTTCCGTTTGTTTGGTTGCCGTGGTACCGGTGTTGACGCTGTACTCCGCGCCGTCCGCCGCCACGCCGTTCACGTTGCCTTCGCTGTCATAGCTGTAGCCGAAGCCCTGACCCTTGATGGTTGCGCCCGAGCCGGTGCTCCAGACCACCTGGAAGCTGCCGTCGGTAAGCACCGTGACCTGCGGCGTCAGCTGATCGCCTGCCGTCGTGGTATTCACAGTAAACTCTGCGCCGACCGGCTGGCCCTTCGCATCCAGCAACTGCCCTTTAATGCCGGTACCGGAACCATCGCCGTTTGCCGACTGCCACACCACGATTGCGCCGCCGTCCGGCAGGCTGGCCACTGATGACACCGTCTGGTTGCCAGCAGTGGTGGTATTGATGGTGTACTCGGAGTAGAACGCCGCATCGGCGTCAATCACGATACCTTCGATACCGGTGCCCGCACCGTCCACGTTGTCGGACTGCCAGGTGACATACACGCTGCCGTCTTCGGTCAGTACCGCATCGAAGATGTGCGTAGCATCCACCGAATCCCCGCCGCTGCCCTGGTTACCGCTGGTAGTGGTATTGACCAGGAACTCACGCCCTACTCTGTTATCGTTCGCGTCGAAGCGCTGCGCATAGATAGCCGAGCCATCTCCGTCACCGCCTTCTGAGCCCCAGATAAGCAGGTAGCCGCCATCCTCAAGCGCCACACCCACCGGCTTGTACTGCTTGCCACTGGTGTAAGTGTTGACGATAAAGTCGCCACTGCCGACCAGCGTCAGCGCGCCGGTTTCTGCATCAACACGATAGTGCACCGCACGGATGTCAGAGCCGTTCGCACCGCTGTCGCTGGAGTCCCAGTAAACCACTACGCTGCCGTCACTCAGGGTGATGACGTCCGGATAGTTCTGTGAACTGTCCGTGGTGGTGTTTATCTGAACATTGCTGCCCAGCGGCGTACCGTCAGCGGCAAAAATCTGCCCGACGATACCGGTACCACTGGTATCGCCCGGACCGCTGCCCGCATTCCACACCGTGATGTACATACCGCTGTGCGCCGCGTCGGTGAAGGCCGCCATTTCCGGACCACCCGAGGCGCCCATGCTGCTGCCGGTTGCCACAACGACTTCTCCGGCGGCGGACGTATTGTCGGCATCATAGGTGCGCTGAACGATACTGGTGCCCTGGCTTTCCCAGCTGATAATGTAGCCGCCGTCGTCGGTCGCCATTGCGCCAGGGCGGTTCTGAGCACCACTGTAGGTGGTGTTCACCTGGAACTCATCGGTGACCGCCTGGCCATCGGAGCCGTAGCGGCGCGCCATCACGCCATCGCCGTTGTTATCGAGCCCGTTGTTGTTGGACTCATAAACAATCAGGAAACCGCCGTCGGTCAGGGCGATAACCTGCGCACTGTCCTGGTTGTTAGCGGTGCGCTGGTTTACCTGCTGCTCGGTACCTATTTTGTGTACACCGTCAGCCTCGAAAAGCTGCATGTAGACCTCAGTACCGGAATTACCGTCACCCTGCCATACCACCACGATACGGCCGTCGGCGAGACGGGTGGTGGCCGGGTTGAGCTGATCACCGGTGGTGGTGGTGTTCACCTGCGCGCTTTCATTGAGCAGGTTATAACTGGCAAGCGCCGATCCCTGGAATGCAACCGGTGTGCCCTGATTACCTGCAGGATCTATGGTATAGATCTCGCCAGACTCACCGGCGGCAACCGGGTTCGGGGCAATAATCCAGTTACCCTGCTGATCTGCCACTGTGCGATATTCGGTTCCGTTCTTATCAACGACGACAACCACCACACCCGGCTCAGTCACACCGCCAAGCGACTCTTCAGAGTTACCCGAAATGCCTACATTAGCGGCAGTAATGTCCAGAATGAAATTCCAGCTGTTGCTGAGTTCACTCACGTTGCCAGCGGCGTCAGTTGCCGTCGCAGTGATGCTGTGCGTGCCTTCCAGCAGATTCGTGGTGGGTGTATAGCTCCAGTTACCTTGTGCATCTGCGGTGAGTGTTGCCAGCAAGATACCGTTGTCATACAGCGTGACCAGAGATCCCACTTCCGTCGTACCGGTAAAGGTCGGTGCCGGATCGTCGGTCACATTACCTGCTACAGGCGATGTGAACTGGATTGTTCCCACGTCATCTTCCAGTGACTGGATAATCACTGGCTCGGGCGGTGTGGTATCGACCGTCAGGGTGAAGGTCGCTTCACTGCTGTTACCCGCAGCATTAGTCACCTGCGCCGTAAAGCTGTGCTCACCGTCCGAAAGTAACGGCACGGCAAAGAGCCAGGTTCCATTCGCATCCGCTGTACTCTCACCCAGTATGTCACCCGCGGCGTTGCGGATGGTCACCACCGCGCCAGGCAACGCAGTACCTTGCAATTCCGGCGTATTGTCATCGGTCAGACCGTTGTTCAGTACAACACCGGTAATGCTGCCAGCGTCATCGTTCGCAAGATCAATGGTCAGTTCCACGTTGCTGCTGTCCAGCGTGAAGCTTACGGTATCACCACGCGTTTCGTTGCCCGCTGCATCTATGACTTTAATCTGATAATGATGCTCGCCATCAGCCAGAGTACCCAGCGGCAACGTCCAGCTGCCGTCATCAACAGCTACCGTGCTACCCGCAGGTGTTTCGCTATCATCGAGATAAACAGCCACAATTGCGCCGGCCTCAGCCATGCCATTCAGCACCGGTGAACGGTCATCGGTAACACCTCCATCGGTAACTTCACCCTGCACGGCGCCCTGGTCATCCATCAATGCAGCCGTAGCCGCGTCAGGTGCCGTAGTGTCGAGCACGACATTAAACATCCCGGTTTCGGCTGAAGATACCCCTGCTGCGTTGACCGCAGTAGCCGTTAAGTTGTAATTGCCATCCTCGCCCAGTTCTGTCGTGGTGATGCTCCAGCGACCTTCATCATCTGCCACGCCCTCACCTGCTTTCACTTTATTGCCAGCAGTGTCGGTCGCCCAGATTATTACCGTCAGACCCGCACCTGCTGTGCCGTTCACGGTCAGCGTGCTGTCGTTGGTGGATTGTCCTTTTTGCAGGAAGCCAGTATCCGCATCTTCACCCTGACTGTAATCGTCAACGACATTCTCAATCGCTGGCTGCGCCGGGGCACTTGTCAGAACGTTGAAGTCCCAAGCTTCGTCGGTGGTGCCACTTACCTGCGGACCTTCGTTGCCTGCCGCATCAACTGCTGCAACGGTCAGGGCATGAGCCCCGCTTGCCAGCGCGCTTTCCGCTGTCCAGCTCCAGTTGCCCTCTGCATCCACTGGTGCACTGCTAATGAATACGCCGTTGTCGTAGATGTTGACGCTGACGACACCGGCTGCTTTGCCTTCCGCACTTATGCTACCGCTATACATCGGACGTGCGTCATCAGTGGTCGAACCGTCGGCAATTACACCCTGCACAGGTCCGACATCATCCATCAGCGTAATGCTTTCTTCACCGAACGCGTCATCACCAGGCGCAGTAGTATCCACGGTAAAGCCCCAACCGCCGTCCGCCTGCGGACCTTCGTTGCCCGCCGCGTCTACCGCTGCGACCGTCAGATCGTGCTCACCGTCCGCCAGGTCCTGCTCCGGCGTCCAGCTCCACTGGCCGTTTTCGTCCACCGCTGCGGTGCCCGCCAGCTCGCCGTTGTCATAAATGTTGACGTGATCGATGTCCGCCGTTGCCTGACCCGCAAAGGTCGGACGCGCATCGTCGGTCACCGCGCCGTCCTCGATAGCGCCGGTCACCGGCCCCACGTCGTCGGTCAGGGTGATGCTGTCGGTCACCACGCCGGAAGTAACGTTGTCCGGCGCCGTGCTGTCGGCCGGGCCGTCGATCACGATGCTGCTGCTGTTGCCCGCTTCATCGGTTGCCTCAACCACCGCCGCCGCGTCGCCCGGGGCGAGCGGGTTCGGCTGGATGCTCCAGTGCCCGTCCTCGTCCGCCACCACGCTGGTTTCGCTGTCGCTGGTCGGATCGGTGATCACGATCACCGCGCCCGGCTCGGCGTTACCCGCCAGCTCGTCCTCGGTGTTCACGGTAATTTCCGGCACCGCCGTGGTGGTGTCCACGGTAAAGCCCCAGCCGCCGTCCGCCTGCGGACCTTCGTTGCCCGCCGCGTCTACCGCCGCGACCGTCAGATCGTGCTCACCGTCCGCCAGGTCCTGCTCCGGCGTCCAGCTCCACTGGCCGTTTTCGTCCACCGCTGCGGTGCCCGCCAGCTCGCCGTTGTCATAAATGTTGACGTGATCGATATCCGCCGTCGCCTGACCCGCAAAGGTCGGACGCGCATCGTCGGTCACCGCGCCGTCCGCGATAGCGCCGGTCACCGGTCCCACGTCGTCGGTCAGGGTGATGCTGTCGGTCACCACGCCGGAAGTGACGTTGTCCGGCGCCGTGCTGTCGGCCGGGCCGTCGATCACGATGCTGCTGCTGTTGCCCGCTTCATCGGTTGCCTCAACCACCACCGCCGCGTCGCCCGGGGCGAGCGGATTCGGCTGAATGCTCCAGTGCCCGTCTTCGTCCGCCACCACGCTGGTTTCGCTGTCGCTGGTCGGATCGGTGATCACGATCACCGCGCCCGGCTCGGCGTTACCCGCCAGCTCGTCCTCGGTGTTCACGGTAATTTCCGGCACCGCCGTGGTGGTGTCCACGGTAAAGCCCCAACCGCCGTCCGCCTGCGGACCTTCGTTGCCCGCCGCGTCTACCGCCGTCACAGTCAGATCGTGCTCACCGTCCGCCAGGTCCTGCTCCGGCGTCCAGCTCCACTGGCCGTTTTCGTCCACCGCTGCGGTGCCCGCCAGCTCGCCGTTGTCATAAATGTTGACGTGATCGATGTCCGCCGTTGCCTGACCCGCAAAGGTCGGACGCGCATCGTCGGTCACCGCGCCGTCCTCGATAGCGCCGGTCACCGGCCCCACGTCGTCGGTCAGGGTGATGCTGTCGGTCACCACGCCGGAAGTAACGTTGTCCGGCGCCGTGCTGTCGGCCGGGCCGTCGATCACGATGCTGCTGCTGTTGCCCGCTTCGTCCGTTGCCTCAACCACCACCGCCGCGTCGCCCGGGGCGAGCGGGTTCGGCTGGATGCTCCAGTGCCCGTCCTCGTCCGCCACCACGCTGGTTTCGCTGTCGCTGGTCGGATCGGTGATCACGATCACCGCGCCCGGCTCGGCGTTACCCGCCAGCTCGTCCTCGGTGTTCACGGTAATTTCCGGCACCGCCGTGGTGGTGTCCACGGTAAAGCCCCAACCGCCGTCCGCCTGCGGACCTTCGTTGCCCGCCGCGTCTACCGCTGCGACCGTCAGATCGTGCTCACCGTCCGCCAGGTCCTGCTCCGGCGTCCAGCTCCACTGGCCGTTTTCGTCCACCGCTGCGGTGTCCGCCAGCTCGCCGTTGTCATAAATGTTGACGTGATCGATGTCCGCCGTCGCCTGACCCGCAAAGGTCGGACGCGCATCGTCGGTCACCGCGCCGTCCTCGATAGCGCCGGTCACCGGGCCCACGTCGTCGGTCAGGGTGATGCTGTCGGTCACCACGCCGGAAGTGACGTTGTCCGGCGCCGTGCTGTCGGCCGGGCCGTCGATCACGATGCTGCTGCTGTTGCCCGCTTCATCGGTTGCCTCAACCACCACCGCCGCGTCGCCCGGGGCGAGCGGGTTCGGCTGGATGCTCCAGTGCCCGTCCTCGTCCGCCACCACGCTGGTTTCGCTGTCGCTGGTCGGATCGGTGATCACGATCACCGCGCCCGGCTCGGCGTTACCCGCCAGCTCGTCCTCGGTGTTCACGGTAATTTCCGGCACCGCCGTGGTGGTGTCCACGGTAAAGCCCCAACCGCCGTCCGCCTGCGGACCTTCGTTGCCCGCCGCGTCTACCGCTGCGACCGTCAGATCGTGCTCACCGTCCGCCAGGTCCTGCTCCGGCGTCCAGCTCCACTGGCCGTTTTCGTCCACCGCTGCGGTGCCCGCCAGCTCGCCGTTGTCGTAAATGTTGACGTGATCGATGTCCGCCGTCGCCTGACCCGCAAAGGTCGGACGCGCATCGTCGGTCACCGCGCCGTCCTCGATAGCGCCGGTCACCGGGCCCACGTCGTCGGTCAGGGTGATGCTGTCGGTCACCACGCCGGAAGTGACGTTGTCCGGCGCCGTGCTGTCGGCCGGGCCGTCGATCACGATGCTGCTGCTGTTGCCCGCTTCATCGGTTGCCTCAACCACCACCGCCGCGTCGCCCGGGGCGAGCGGGTTCGGCTGGATGCTCCAGTGCCCGTCCTCGTCCGCCACCACGCTGGTTTCGCTGTCGCTGGTCGGATCGGTGATCACGATCACCGCGCCCGGCTCGGCGTTACCCGCCAGCTCGTCCTCGGTGTTCACGGTAATTTCCGGCACCGCCGTGGTGGTGTCCACGGTAAAGCCCCAACCGCCGTCCGCCTGCGGACCTTCGTTGCCCGCCGCGTCTACCGCTGCGACCGTCAGATCGTGCTCACCGTCCGCCAGGTCCTGCTCCGGCGTCCAGCTCCACTGGCCGTTTTCGTCCACCGCTGCGGTGTCCGCCAGCTCGCCGTTGTCATAAATGTTGACGTGATCGATGTCCGCCGTCGCCTGACCCGCAAAGGTCGGACGCGCATCGTCGGTCACCGCGCCGTCCTCGATAGCGCCGGTCACCGGGCCCACGTCGTCGGTCAGGGTGATGCTGTCGGTCACCACGCCGGAAGTGACGTTGTCCGGCGCCGTGCTGTCGGCCGGGCCGTCGATCACGATGCTGCTGCTGTTGCCCGCTTCATCGGTTGCCTCAACCACCACCGCCGCGTCGCCCGGGGCGAGCGGGTTCGGCTGGATGCTCCAGTGCCCGTCCTCGTCCGCCACCACGCTGGTTTCGCTGTCGCTGGTCGGATCGGTGATCACGATCACCGCGCCCGGCTCGGCGTTACCCGCCAGCTCGTCCTCGGTGTTCACGGTAATTTCCGGCACCGCCGTGGTGGTGTCCACGGTAAAGCCCCAACCGCCGTCCGCCTGCGGACCTTCGTTGCCCGCCGCGTCTACCGCTGCGACCGTCAGATCGTGCTCACCGTCCGCCAGGTCCTGCTCCGGCGTCCAGCTCCACTGGCCGTTTTCGTCCACCGCTGCGGTGCCCGCCAGCTCGCCGTTGTCGTAAATGTTGACGTGATCAATGTCCGCCGTCGCCTGACCCGCAAAGGTCGGACGCGCATCGTCGGTCACCGCGCCGTCCGCGATAGCGCCGGTCACCGGTCCCACGTCGTCGGTCAGGGTGATGCTGTCGGTCACCACGCCGGAAGTGACGTTGTCCGGCGCCGTGGTATCTTCACGAGAAGCGTCAGTCGGAGGAGAAACATTACCTGCAGGATCAACGACGACGATGCTTACATCGCTGTCACCTTCATTGACCGGGTTAGGCTGGATACTCCAGTCGCCGTTTTCATCAACATCAACGGTAATTGTTTCACCGGTTTCACCATCAGTAATGATGACTGTAGAGCCCGGTTCTGCCTTGCCCGCCATCTGATCATTGTCATTAACGTTAATAACAGCAGACTCAGGCAATACGTTGTCAGAGTACTCTTCTACCAGACTTGCGCTGTTACCCTCACTGTCAGTGACCGTGACAGTCACTGTCCCGTTCGGTTGCGAAGATGGCGCTTCAACAGACCAGTGACCCTCGCTGTCAGTTTGTGTGGTGATTTGCGAACCATCAGGCAAGAGAATGACAACCTGCGAATTAGCAGTATTTGAAGTCCCGGAGAATTCCGGACGCCCGTTCTGATCTGCATCAGTAATGGGGTCGAGAGTGACCGTCACTGTTTTATTTTCAGAATGATGATCACTGCCGCCGCTGCTGGAAACCGCTGCAACAATACCCCCCGCTGCAGCCGCACCGCCTAACAACATAAAAGGAAGCCAGCCGAAATGATTATCGTCAGCAAGGATAGGATCAGCACTTGTATAACCTTCACCGCCAAGTACTAATTCACCACTTTTACCTTCGGTCAGAGCGGGAGTGTATTCAGCGACATCGCCAGATGTGGGAACATATTCATAATACTGTCCGTTTTCACCCAGGCCTACCAGATGAGCATTATCATTGTCATAATAATCTTCAAAAATAACATCGGGATGGTCGAGATCTCCCTGGCCGATAACGAGGAGTAAATTGTTACCAACACGCTTAGTCATCACCATTTGTGGTGCATGACCCGTCGCGCTATCGATGAGTTCAATATTTAATGCACCATGATTAGGCACTTTAATTGTCGTACTCTGATCTGTATTCGTTTCGACAGTGAAAGAAGATGTAATCCCCTTTGCACTACGCATATTAATTTTTAACATGATAACCTTCTTATTAAATAAAGATAAATCCAATTATTTTATTAAAGCGGAGTGAGTGTTTTTTCTTACACCATAAACTTCAACATCAATAGTCCTTGAAGACTCCAGGCAAGCTTGAGCGCCTCTTTTATTATCAAAAGGTAATGAGCAGGATTTAATGTCTACTCCTTTCGCATGATATTGCGGCAATAAAAGCGGAGAGTTTATTAGCCATGTGGTGACCGTATTCGCACGCATTTGTGAAAGAGGATGTGTAGTGGCGGTTTCATCATTAATGTCACTGGAGTTTTTAATAACAACTTCATCTATTTCACCAAACTCATGCTCGATAGTTTTCACTAGTGAAGACAACGCATTTTCACCAGCATGGCTCAACGTCGTTGAGTTTTTATGATGTGTGAATACGTCTTCTGCATTAATTGAATAGGTCACTGCAGGACAGGTACGCTCATTCAATACACGGGACAATGTTCTGTCTTGCGGCTGTAGATTTACCAGCGCTGCTTCAGCTTCTTTTTCAGGAACCAGACGGGCATCAATTTTACCCTGGTCATTTAAAGAAACCTGATAGTAGTAACGTTCACCTGATTTCAACGTTGGGGAAACCAGCCCTACCTTTTCAGAGTTACCAAAACGGTGGCGGTCAAGCTGACCAATCGAGAATTCGAGTGCCTTTTCACCCGGACAAAGCAGTAACTCCACTGCACGATTATGTGACAAGAAACTCGTATGATACTGATGATTAACGAAAATATTTACGACGCTCTTTGATGATTTTGCCGAGTCATCGTCAAGGCGATAAATAATAATGTGCGCGTGCGTATCCAGCTCTTGCCAGTGCCCTTGATCTTCTGACACATGTTGAGCCTGAAATGGCATCGCGAATGCATAATTACCAGATATATAACTTAATAATGTTAAAAATAACCCAAGAGAAATCCCCGTAAAAACTTTGAAGGGAATAATGAAACTCTTGTTCTTGGTGGATGATTCAATTTTCATAACTACCTCTTACAATCTACTAAAAAACAAAAATAAACAATAAGTTACACGCATGACTATGCAAGCTTACAAGATGGCCATCGTTAATAATGAGATGAATTTATATTGAGTTACCGTACTATTTTCGAATACGCCGCTCCTCTGGAGTGATTTCATTCATCATTTAATGACCCTGTATAGAGCTCGAAAAGGGAAACATGTCTGATGAAGGAATAAAATAGAAAATCACCTTTTATATAAAACTTCCTCATAATGTTATATTTATGCGTATAAACTGTTTTTACTGACACACCAAGATATTTAGCAGTCTGGTGGACGGTATCGCCCTTTTTAAAATGATGTAACACTCTCAGCTGAATTAATGAAATCCGTGGTAACTTGCACCTTATACAATCACCTGACCTGTAGTAAGAAATGTTTAATTCATTTGCTAAAAACCAGGCTTTCGCGATTTTATACTTAACGTTTCTGACAGTTTCCGTCTGCGATATGCAGGTCAATGATTGATAGCAGACTGGCAATTTTTCGGACGAAATATTACTGTCATCGTCAGTGAATAAAATCAGGACACTGCTTTTTTTTCTAAAGCGGTAGGCAGGATGACACATATAAAGACGCCAGTGGGCAGCATTAATTATAATGAAGTCTGCCTGAGATATACTTTCGCTATTGATCTTATCGACAAACGAAATTTTATTTTTCGTTGGCAAAGCATCTTCAATTATTTTTGAAATGCCATTCTTAAAATAAAAATCAGCATCAGAACATATAACTTTAATATCCATATTGCGTTCTATTCCTCATCCAAAGGCAGGAAAACCACATGCCCGCTAGATAAATTTTCCGTTAATCAACTCGAGTTCCCCTTTCTCTTTAAGGTCTTTCAAAACTCTGCTTATGGAGCTTTTTGAAAGATGGGAACTATGTTCAATCAAATAGAGAACAGAAAAACGTCTCTTAAGATGAGTGGGCAATTTATTCCAACGCTCAATCAGAGAAGTCACTTCATCGTAAGAATTACTTTTAGATAACTGAATGTAATCCATTAAGTCTGAATATTGGCATGCCAAAATAGACATGGCATCATTAAATAAATCCTTTTCAAAAATTAATCGCCAAAAAACATCATATTCGATGTAATTGATTTTTCCATAATCTATCCTTTCCAGATATACTGGCGACTCATCAAAAGCAGGTGTCACCCCCACCACTGACGGTGAAGATAAAATATTAAGCACCTTATTTCTTCCTTTCAGCTTCAGCAAAAAGTCTCCATCCATGATAAACATAACCCGACGTACGTTATCTTTGGTTAAATGATATCGCCGTTTACCGCGTGAAATCTCATCAGGATTTGCTACATGCGTATATCCAGCTAATGCGTCGATAATTCGGTCATAATTTGCGTTCACTCTATGCATATCTGTCAACTCAATTAAACTGACTTACAAGGCAAGGTTCCATGGTCCTTGTTAGTATCAAAAGTAACTCAAACCAGCCTGTTGTGTTCTTTATAGTGATCGAGAACAACTAATAAAAGTCATCCACGAAACCCATGAAATTTATGGTTCGATAAAGAGACACTTAACCGGGAGAACTATATTAATTCCACGCTAATAAAATTCAATCCCACAAACTGAGCCAAAAATAGATATAAATGCTAGTTATTTGAACATAAGCCGTATAACAAACCATTTAATGATCATGATTCAGATCCGTTATCTTGCAAACAGTGGCTTCCTGATTGTTTTATAACTTATTTCTGAAAAATTGTATTTTCCATTACCATATGAACCATAGATGTTATACATCACATCGTTTATGGAAATAAAAACAACAATCTATTAAAAAATCACCTGAGGTAATAAAGTGAATAATCATTTTGGGTTCAATGTTAATACACGCATCTGACACACTCCCTCTTGTTCGTTCATTGCCACAGTAGTTAACCACATCATGCCCAAAACAGGTATTTAAATAAGAAAATGCCATTTATTTAGTTTTTTATGCTTATAATTAACTTTTAAATAGTTTTACACTCCAAAATGTGCAGCAAACTTCAGTTTATTGAACGGTTTTTATGACCAGATAGTTGAACAGCGAAATTAACGAAATTGATGAATGACTGATATTTTGAAATTTCTGTAAATTTAGCGTCTGAATTTGGAGTGATAATTACAAATCCTTAATTAAATCAGGAGCAGAATTATTACAATTTATTGATATTATTCATTTTAATTAGATTAGCTTTGAGTCAGAAACACTCGGCACAAAAAAAATCATAGGCGTTATAAAAATGTAAAAAACGCCAAAGAACTTCTAAAAAAATATAAATTATGGATTTTTTACTATTTAACTCGAATCAATTAATCAATTTAATAGCGCCACTTGCTTCAGACGGTGATGTAAGTAAATGGAAAAATTATTAGATTAAATGGATGGAGAGATTAAGTGAGAGAGTTAACATCATTTGAAACGCAAAATGTTTCAGGCGCGGGTTTTTTTGACTTTATTGGTGCTGTAGTTGTAGGCGCTGTAACGGGTATTACCGCTTTTGGCTTGAAATGGGCAATGAGTGGCGGAAGTGCTGGTGGCATCGTTGGTGCAGGGATTATTTCAGGCGGTGTGGGATTAGTTGTCGGCGCCGTAGTGGGTCTTGTTGATGGTGCACTTTATGGTGCGATTAACGGCTGGAGCACCACATCTGCCTGGTTCAATGAAATCGTTGAAAACCAATTTGATCCAAATGCATCTGTAGTCACTGCATAAAGGAAATTCAATGCGTGAGTTAAATACAAAAGAAATTGAAGATGTCAGCGGGGGCTCGTTCACATCATTAATTCTAGATTTTTTTAAACAGTTAGGCACTTCATCTGAAGAAAAAGTCGAATGGCAACGGCCCGATTCGATTCCTGAAGCAACGCCGGTAAATGGTAATGCTTTTGGAATGGGTATTGTCGGCATTGCTGCTACCGTCGTCTTTGGTCTGCTGCTTTTCTAATTCCCTGGAGAGAATGATTCTCTCAGAGAAGTAAAACGAATGATCAACGTCATTCAACATAATGTAATTTAAATTTTATTTATACAAAGGATAGTATATGAAAAAGGTCTCCATGATTGCTTTAGGTTTACTGCTGGCTGCTTCTCAGGTGAATGCTGCTGAAGCATCGGATGGCACTATCAGCTTCACTGGTAATATTGACAGCCAGACTTGTACAGTTAGCGTCAACGGCGGCAGCAGCTCAGCAACCGTAGCATTGCCAACTGTAGCAGCAAGCTTGCTCAAAACTGCTGGCGAAACTGCGGGTGCCACCCGTTTCACTGTTGATCTGAGTGAATGTTCAACAACAACTGGCGACGTTTATGCCTATTTTGAACAAGGCGCCAATGTGAATGCTAATGGCCGTCTGACGAATACCGGGACCGCTACTAACGTTGATCTGGAACTGCTGGATAATGCAGGTACTACTTTAAATGCAGGTAGCACTGACCAGTCAACCTCTCCTACCACTGCAACCCTGGCTGACGGCGCGGCAACTCTGACTTACGCTGCACGTTACTATGCTACTGCTGCAGCTACTGCCGGTACCGTAGCGTCATCAGTAACTTATTCTATCAATTATCTTTAATTGATGATGGTGGGAGCTTGTCTCCCACCTCTTTCCCTCTTGAATGATTCCAGTAACATCATGAAAAAAAAAATCCTTAATTCTTTAGCTGCACTTCTGCTAGCATCTGTTTACTTTTCCTCTGCTTCCGCCAATGTCACCATTATTGGAACGCGTGTCATATATCCGTCCTCCGAAAAGGAAGTGACAGTACGGCTGGATAATCGTGGTAATCAACCCGCCCTGGTACAGGCATGGATTGATGACGGCGACATTAATCAGGCCGTGGATAAAATCAATGTTCCTTTTGTTCTCCTCCCTCCCGTTTTTCGCATGGAGGCCAACAAGGGCCAGACATTACGTATTGTATTTACAGGAAACAATCTTCCCGCAGATAAAGAATCCATCTATTGGCTTAATGTATTAGATATCCCACCAAAAGATAAAAGTCTGGCTGATAAAAACCAGCTACAGATGGCTATTCGTAGTCGTATTAAACTGTTTTATCGGCCTACAGGATTGAATTCCCGGGATGCTGACAAATCGGCTGCGGCATTAATTTGGCGTAAAAACAATAAAACTAACCGGCTCACCGCTGTTAACAATTCCCCCTATCACATTAATGTCGCTCAAATTACGGCAGAGACTGCTGATGGCCGCAAAGTCTTAAGCGAAAATGGTGGCATGCTTTTGCCCCACGGAACAAAAGATTTCACCTTTAAAACAAGCAACATCGACAATATAAAGCCCACTCTTCACTATCAATATTTGGATGATTTTGGCGCAGCACGTGATGTTGAAAGCCAACTCGGTCAGTAACAAGATTAGTTATATAAGGAAACAATAATGGCAGGGATAGTCTATATGAAAAAGTCAGTGGGTCGGGATATTCTGTATTCTTTTTTGGCAGTTTTTCTTACAACTTCGGCTGCCCCTACTTTTGCAGAAACCAGCTATGATTTTGATGAGTCTTTTGTAAAAAACCTGTCGGGCGTCAAGGTAGATGTGACTCGTTATGCTCAGGGAAATCCCATCGACCCTGGTGTATATACGCTTGATATTTACCTCAATGGCCGCCTGGTAAGCCGTGAAAATGTGCGTGTAATACGTGATGGCAATAGTAATAAGGCCTGCCTTTCCTATAATTTAATCAAAAGCCTGGCAATCAAGGATAGCGTTTTTGATGCAAAACAGATCACGAATTTACGTTCAGAAAGCCAGTGTATAGCGCTCGAGGAAGTTGTTGAGGATAGCCATGCAGCAATAAATAGTGCCGATATGCAGATGGACATCTCGATTCCGCAAATTTATCTGTTCAGAACGGCGCGTGGCTATGTATCGCCTGAGTATTGGGACCACGGTGAAAATGCGTTTTCATTAAATTATAACACCAACTATTATCGCTCTGTTTATAGCGCCAAAGAGTACAACTCCTTTTATGGTCGCGCGCTGGCCGGTTTTAATGTGGGTGGCTGGATGTTCCGCCACGATGGCGCACTCAGCTGGCGACGTCAGCAAGGCACTGAATATCATCATTACGATGACATTAATACTTATGTGCAACGAGATATTCCGCAGATTAAGTCACGCTTACTGCTGGGTGAAGGCAATACGAGTGGTGAAATTTTCGATACCCTGTCTTTCAGAGGGGCACAAATTTCGACCGTTGATCAGATGTTGCCAGACTCTCAACGCGGCTATGCCCCTGAAATTCGTGGTATTGCCCGTACTAACGCACAAGTATCCGTCACACAAAATGGCAATAAAATATATGAGACCACTGTATCTCCTGGCGCATTTAACATCTCCGATCTCTACCCTACTGGCTACGGCGGTGATTTAGACGTTACGATTAAAGAAGCTGACGGAAGTGAATCACACTTTTCCGTTCCTTATGCTTCCATGGCTCGTTTAAAACGTCCGGGGATGACTTATTACACCCTGACAGGTGGCCAGTCTCGCCGCGATAATATGGTTTACACCCCGTCAATTTATCAGGGCACAATTCAGCATGGCTTCACTAATAGTCTGACAGGCTATTCAGGCATTCTTGGCTCTGATAGTTATACCTCCTTATTACTGGGTGGGGCTTTCGGGTTGCCATTTGGTGCGATTTCCGTGGATGTCACCGGGGCGCAGACCGAATATGCAGATAGCAAAAAACAAGGTGTCAGCTATCGGGCAACATATAGCAAGAAGGTTTCTTCTACTGATACTAATTTTACACTTGCTGCATACCGGTTCTCTTCATCCGGTTATTATAGTTTTAATGATGCACTGCAGATTAACAACTATTACAAGAAGTATGGTAGCGAAACAACCAAAGCGTATCTTTCCCGGCCAAAACAACGCTTTTCATTGACAGCAAGCCAAAATTTAGGAGATTCATTTGGGAATGTATATCTTACTGGTTTTGTTCAAAACTACTGGAATTCAACCGGTACAAACACCCAATTTCAGGTAGGTTACAATAATACTATCGGGCGTGTGGCCTATACTTTTTCTGCAAACCGATTATTATATTCAACCGGCGGCCACGATACACAATTCTCTATCGACTTCTCTGTTCCTTTAGGCAGCGATAGTAAAAATTATCTCACCGGAAGCGCAGCACATTCAAAAGAAGGCGTTACTGCACAGACTGCTGTTAATGGTGTTTTAGGAGACTACGACCAATATAATTATAATGTCAGCGCTGCACGTGATGCTGAGAACAATAAGTCCGGCTCGGTCAGTGGGCAATATCGCTCTCCATATAGCACCCTTACAGCTTCTTATACCCAGGGAAGCAACTATTATTCCGCTTCAGGTGGTGCCAGTGGAACAGTGGTCGCGTTACCTGATAGCCTGACATTTAGTGCTTATCAGGCAACAACCTATGCAATTATTACTGCCCCGGATGCAAGTGGCGCACATGTAATAGGTTATCCAAACATTGTTTTAGATGGTAATGGACGGGCTATTGTTCCAAATCTGATGCCTTACCGTATCAATGAACTGGCAATAGATCCAAAAGGTATTCCGCTCGATGTTGAACTGGAAGCGACACAACAGCGTGTTATTCCTATTGAAGGTGCGGTAGTAAAAGTTGATTACAAAACAAGTAAAGGGCAACCACTTTTAATACGTGCAAATCAGTTGGACGGGAATCCCCTCCCCTTTGGTGCAGCAGTTAATGATGAGAATGGAAACCTCGTAGCCACTGTCTCCCAGGGAGGACAAATATATACCAGGCTGAATAAAGACATCAGTCAGCTACATATTTCATGGGGTAAAAAGCCAACAGACAACTGTCTGGTTAACCTTGAATCTGGCAACGTTCGTAGCAGTAATAACAATACTCTGGCGAGAATAGAAACAACCTGTAGCGATGATAAGTCTCGCGAGTCTCGTTATGTTTCCAATGAATCAAGCAATAATGATATCAAGGGCTAATCAGGTGAATTTTATGTCATATTTTAATTTATACAAAAAAATGAGTCATTTGATTCCTGCCATGGCAGTGGCATTAACTTTGGGTATGCTGACGGCTAATGCGCAGGCAGATGATAATGTCACTTTGCTGTGTAAGAAAACGAATACTGACGCGGCCTTAGACTTCAGTTCTCTAGGATTGTCTATATCGTCAGCCGTACCCGTGGGTACTGTCGTCTACAGCGGCAGTTTTACGGTTCAGTTTCAGTGCGCATTGGACAACTTGCAGCAGTTCGTAGATGGTTTGACCAGCGAAGTTTATTTCAAGCGCAAGGCTATCGCTGAAGGCACGCTGGGCTACGGTCTGACTATTTATACGGGTTATGGCGGTGATATGGCGGCCGAACCCGTATCAGTCGCTACCGGACAAACGATCAGCACCTATGCTCTTACCAGCGGGGGAACGGTCGGGGCTTATACAGACGTCTCTCTGACTGTGCCATTTGAAATTGTCAGGACGTCAGCGTCCATGACAAGTTCAAACTCGCTCCGTAGTTATGTGAACGTCTTTGATGTGGGCTCTTTTGTTACCGGAACAGACCTGAAGTTTTACTTCACTAATATCAAATCAGGTATCACGGTTAAGGACGAAACGTGTTCTGTCGCTGGCGATACTAACAAATATGTACCGCTTGGGAGTTATTCTGTCAGCAAAAGCAGTGGATTAGGGTCAGGCATCGGGCAGACCAGCAATATGATTCCCTTTAACGTACAACTCAACTGCGAATCATTATTGTCCGGTTCTTTTGACGTCATGATGCAATTTGATGGTGACGCCGTTAGCGGTTTATCGGACATAGGTGTAATGGCACTTAATTCTTCTTCGACCGCAAGCGGTGTAGGGGTACAGATTTTGAAT
The DNA here is from genome assembly GCF_003610915.1 of Rahnella variigena. NCBI lineage: Bacteria > Pseudomonadati > Pseudomonadota > Gammaproteobacteria > Enterobacterales > Yersiniaceae > Rahnella > Rahnella variigena. Next base: position 191,235 of record NZ_NSDJ01000002.1, on the reverse strand, counting down.
GAAAATCAACAACCGGTTGCCTTAGCAACACCTTTTAATGTGGCATCGTACCCTCTTTCTGCTGCGTTAATAACAGTACCTTTATATGCACGTTATTATCAGATTAAAGATACTGTGGGTCCGGGAAGTGCCAATGCTGTTGCAACGTATACGATAAGTTATCAGTAATACCTGGCAAGGCTCCACCGGAGCCTTGCCTTATCTGGATAGTATTGAATAAAGGACTTTCAAACGATATGCCACAGAAAAAAAACATATTCCGAATTGGTGTATCTGATGAGAGTCCCTTCATTGTGTATTCCATCCAGACTATACTGGCAGCTGAACTTATCCGGCACGAAATTTTCTCTTATCCGGTTGACGGGGAGGACTTGTTAACACAGTTAAATGAAAATCCACCTGAAATTTTAATTACTGACTTGAATTTCGGCCCTGAACAATCGAATTTAAACGGCATTAGAAAAATTGAGGAGGTTAGAAAGCGGCATCCTGACATGAAAATTATTATTTTTACAGCTCAGACCAATCAAGCTCTTTTGAATAAGGTCATTCAGACTCCGATAAACGGCATCGTAAGCAAACGTGATAACCGGCATCAGTTAGTTGAAGCTTTTCACTGGATTACTTATCCACGTAAAAGAATTTATTATTCAGAACAGATGAAAAATTTGGTATCAGACCGGCTGTTTGTTGAAAGTAATAATGTTTTAACCCCATCAGAGTTGGAAATAATCCGGCTTTTTGCAATGGGGCACAGCTTAATGAATATAGCAAGGTTACGTAAACGTAGTGTGAGTACTGTAGCAACACAGAAATACAATGCGATGCGTAAGCTTCAACTACATTCGAACACAGATTTAATAAAGTATGTTTTGACTCAGGAATTAATTTAGGCCTGATATTACTTATTGCATGAAACAGCGAAAATAATGAAACACTATCAAAAGAATTGTATTTTTATTGCATTTATTTGTGCCTCATCCGGCGCAAACGCAACTAATTTACAGCAAGCTGCGCAGGCAGCTTTAACTTATGATTCGGCGTTGCAGTCAAGCAAGCAGACCAGCGAAGCCGATAAACAGAAATACTGGCAAGGAATGTCAGGAATGCTGCCCACTCTGACGTTGGAAGGAGGCTGGGACCGTCAGGAACAACCAGACAAAAAATACCAGAGTGGCGTGACAACCCACAACTATGATGTCCGTGTCCGGCAACCCTTGTTTGATATGAGTAAATATGCCGGTTGGCGTAAAGGCGTCGCGATTGCTAATACCGCAGAAGCGCAGGCGCGCCAGGCTGAAGAAAAACTGCTCGGTTCGATCGCCAATGCCTATTTCACGGTTCTCTACCAGCAGGAAGTATTACAGGCAGCACAAGCTGCAACGCACAATTTTAAACAGCAAATGGAAAAACTTCAGGCCGGATTGCGCAATGATCAAAACACACGCACTGAAGTTGATGAGGCAAATGCTAACTATGCTATCGCGCAGGCAAAGCAGATTGAAGCCAGTAACCAGTTGCTTCTGGCCGGGGAGGCCGTACGCCGTTTATCCGGGATTAACCCAGACACATTGGAGGCGGTGAATTTTCAATGCCTTAAATCGACGCCCTATTCTTCCTTGTCAGAAGCGATCAGTGTCAGCCAGTTGCGCAATACAGATATCAGAATCGCGCAATTTCAGCATGACCAAACTGATGCTGATGTGCTCGCCGCAGACGGCGCGCATATGCCAGTGGTTTCGCTCTATGCAAGCTATGGCAAGAACTGGAGCCGCAATGATAATGATGACAATATTCTTTATGATGCTATTTTCGGCACCAATTCCAAAAGCAATAACCTGCAATACGGTGTAAACGTTTCTGTTCCGCTTTTCGCAGGCGGCAGCCAGCTATCGCAATCTTTTGAGGCCACTTATCGACGCGAAGCCGCTAAATACTCCACGTTAGAAGCGCAGCGAAAGGCCGTTCAGGATACCCGTTCTGCCTGGCTCAGTCTCACTAATGGCACCGCTCTTATCGACGCTGAAAAGAATGCGGTCGCCTCTGCACGCGAAAAAGTCTTATCCGTTCAATATGGACGTGAAATGGGATTTCGCACAGTTAATGATGAACTCGATGCTCAGCAAAAGTATTACAGCATACTTAAAGATCAGGCAGAGGCTCGTTTGAATTACTTAAACGCCATGATCAATCTTGCACAGAGTACCGGTTCATTATCGCTCGATATGCTGAATTTTTTTCAGTGCCGCTAAATCAACCCAATAAAATGAATAGTTAAATGGAACAGTCACTTTTTCGCCAGGAAGCGCTCGATGCAGCCAACCGCGGTAATCTTGGAACCGTCGCACTTTATTGCCCACCCTATCGCTGGTTGGTTATTTCTATTGTTGTCGTTATCACGGCAGCCACTGCCCTGTTCTTTATTTTTGGCAGTTATACCAAATACGAATCTTCAACGGGTGAGTTATTACCCAGGAACGGCATGTTAGTTATTCCCCCCCCGGTTAGCGCGACTGTAATTGATATTCCAGTCAAAGAAGGCCAGCACGTAGAAAAAGGCGATGTTGTTATGGTGTTGTCATCTGAGGTCTCGACACAGCTGGGTCAGACTCGCCAGATGATTGCTGAAAACCTGGCGGCACAACGTGAACGGCTACAGCAAGATCTTAATACACTGAGCAAACTGCATGCCGTTGAGATGCAAGGTGTTAATGAGACAATCGCCAGCCTTGAGCTACAGCAAGAACAGCTAAAAATTCAATTAGCACAACGCAAAAAACAAGTGAGTTTAGCACGACTACAGCTGGATAAACTCAATGCCATGCATACACAGGGTTACGCCTCCAGCCGTCAACTTGAAGAGCAGGAGTCAAACTTACTCGACAGCCAGGCACGGCAACAGGAATATCAGCGGCAAATTTTAGATATCGCGCAAAAAATCTTGCAGGCTCAGCAGCAGCGCCATGAGAAGCCTCTTGATGACGATAAGAAACGTAACGATATCGAACGGCAACTCGCGGACAATCGCCAGGCATTGGTTGAGAACGAAGCACGCCGTTCATTTGAATTGCGTGCTCCAAAAAGTGGCTATATCGGCATGATCATGATTAAGAATGGCCAAATGCTGAACGCTGGCCAGTCAGCGATCTCGATATTACCCAGTGACACTGAACTTGTCGCTCGCATGATGGTGAATACTAAGTCCATCGGTTTCATCCAGGCCGGGCAGCGCGTCGTACTGCGTTATAAAGCCTTTCCCTATCAGAAGTTTGGTCAGCAATACGGAAAAGTCATTGAGGTCTCTCGTACAGCACTTTCTCCGCAGGAAGTCGCCACGCTCACCGGAAAAAACAATGTTGAAGAACAACAGTACCGTGTACTGGTGGCATTAGATAAACAATCTATTAAAGCCTATATGCAAAACGAGCCACTAAAACCGGGAATGGCGCTGGACGCCGATTTTATCGTCGACAAACGTCGTCTTTACGAGTGGGTACTTGAGCCGATTTTCGCGCTGGGTCACAAAATTTCGCTCTGATTAGAAGGTCTGTTCTGTGTTGTTATTAGAGAAACTCAATTTTAAATGGTTTAACCGTCTGCCTTTAATCCGTCAGTCGCAAGCGGCCGAATGCGGATTAGCCTGTCTGGGTATGATTGCCAACTATCACGGGCATGAGATCGATATGATCACCCTGCGCCGGCAATTTTCTACATCGCTTAAAGGGGCGACGCTTTCCGATGTCATCGGCATTGCGCAGCAACTGAATATGAGCTCGCGTGCACTGCGCGTTGACCTTGAAGAGCTGTCGAAACTCCGTACCCCTTGTATTTTACATTGGGAATTGAACCATTTTGTCGTACTTAAGAAAGTGCGTGGTAACAAGATCACTCTTCACGATCCCGCGCGTGGCATTCGTGAGGTCACGTTTAAAGAAGCATCGAATACTTTTACCGGTGTCGCATTGGAACTTGTGCCCTCCTCCACCTTTGAAGTGAAAGAAGAGAAAGCGCGGATTTCAATGAGAAAACTTGTTGGAAGCGTGACAGGGGTAAAGTCCGCTTTCGTTCAGGTTCTTATTTTGTCGGTAGCGTTGGAGCTGTTCGGTGTTTTATCCCCATTCTTTATGCAATGGGTCATGGATATGGTGCTAGTTTCTGCCGATTATTCATTACTAACGCTACTTGGCGTCGGTTTCATGATGATTGCCCTGTTTCAGACCATTATCTCAGCACTACGCTCATGGGTAATGAGTTGGTTCTCCAGTCAATTGAGTGTGCAATGGACCATTAATGTCTGCCACCATATGCTGAAGCTTCCTCTTGACTGGTTTGAATCGCGTCATGTGGGCGATATTCTTTCGCGCTACGCCTCATTAAACACGATACAAAGCACTCTCACCACCCGATTTATCAGCACGGTTCTCGATGGTGTGATGTCAATCGTGACAGTAGTAATGTTGTTTATTTACAACGCTAAACTTGCCTGGTTAGTCATTGGCTTGTTTGTTGTTTATGCCCTGCTGCGATTCATGGCTTATGACCCGGTTCGCCGCGCCAATGAAGAGCAAATTATCAGTTCGGCACGCACGCAGTCATCATTACTGGAAACACTTCGCGGCATTCAGGCTGTCAAAACGAATAATAAGCAGGTACCCCGACTGGCAGCCTATATGAATTTGATGGTGGACAGCACCAACAAAGGCATTGTCATGCAGAAGCTCAACATTCTGTTCGGCTCCGCACAAGGCTTACTCACTTCTGTAGGGCGAGTAGCCCTGGTTTGGTTAGCCGCGCTTCAGGTGCTCGATGGGAATTTCTCTGCAGGTATGCTCACGGCATTCATTAGTTTTTCCGATCAGTTTATGAGCCGTGGTGCAGGTTTAATCAATGCGATAATAGATTTTCGTATGCTGCGAATGCACGGAGAACGACTTGCAGATATCGTCCTGTCTGAAACAGAGGCCAGCTCTGAAGCCAGCCCGGGTCTCGTGCATACCACCGACGAGCACCAGCCAGCACAGGATATCGTATTATCAGACATTAAGTTCCGCTATGGTTCGACTGATGCCTGGGTTATTGACGGTGCCAACCTGACCATTCGTGCGGGCGAAAGTATAGCGATTGTCGGTCCATCTGGTCAGGGTAAGACAACGTTAGCGAAAGTCATCCTTGGTTTATTACATCCTGAGAGCGGTACTATTACTGTAGGAGGTATCGATATAAAACAAACCGGGCTTTCTCATCATCGCGATCGGATAGGCTGCGTGATGCAAGATGACATACTTTTTTCAGGATCTATCAGCGAAAATATTAGCTTCTTTGATAACGAACCCGATCACGCCAAAATTACCCGCGTCGCACGCCTGGCACAAATTCATGGCGATATAATGAAAATGCCTATGAATTATCAGAGTCTGGTTGGCGATATGGGTTCGTTTCTTTCGGGGGGGCAGCTACAACGCATTTTATTGGCCCGCGCACTGTACCGGGATCCACAAATTCTTGTATTGGATGAGGCGACCAGTCACCTGGATATTTCAAACGAAGCGAAAATCAACGATTCGATTAAACGTATGAACATCACCCGCATTATCATTGCGCATCGACCAGAAACGATTCGTAGTGCAGATAAAATCGTTATGATGCATAACGGTACTCTCAGCGAAGTCACAGCAGAACAATTATTCGTTCGTGCAGACAACAGTAAGGAAATGGAGATAACACATGGATAAGAATATTTGCCGCTTTAGTGAAGGTGTAGTTACACTGCCTTCAGGATATTGTGAGCGTACTTTGAATACGCTGAACGATACGAGGTCTATTCTGCCAACGATTACTATTTCTCGTGATAGTCTCGGCAATCACAATAGCGTTGAGGAATATATTGACAGCCAGCTCAGTATTTTAAAATCCAAAATGAAAGAGTGGTTGCAAGAACCCTATGAACTTGTGGTGCTTGGCGACAACCTGACCTCAGGAATATTAATTAATTACAGTTTCTTACGCCCAGACAAAGTTCGTTCTTACCAGAAACAGGCTATTTTCACGCTGAACATGGAAGACTTGCTAATTTTTTCAGTTTCTAAATCATCTGTCCTGACAAACGCAGATAATCAATGTTTCACAGATACACTGAAAAGCTTCAAAACAAATTTGTAAATGAATCAGAGTAAAGACTGATTTTGTATCATATTTCATGCCGTAAAATTGGAAACACTATTTGCCGCTGCCGCTGTTCAGCGGCTTTTTTTTAGAAAAATAGAATAAAAACCTAATAATTAATGATTTATATCGGCAGAAATTTTTTCAACCTTTCTGCCTCAACAAAACCAGAAGACCCGTGATCGTTAAATTTTAATATCGCTGACATGTAAATAAATATGAAAGCGGACCACCAATCAAATAAGATTTATTATCAACCTTATCGACACTAAGCTGAAGATAAGAGTGATCAAGCGTGAGTTCAGCTAGCAACATATTGAACATACTGTCTGGCGTTGTATCAGTGGGTGACGTGATAGTATTACTAATATTGTAGCGGTAAGTATCACTGTCAATCTTATTTCCGCCGGACAGAACGATTCTTCTGTTAACTATCATAGAATCGTCTCCTAAGGTTGTCTGTCCATTGAGTAACAGATAGCCTGTTTTATCATTCTGGAACCGCAAATCTTGTGTAACAGCAAATTCAATTCTTTTTCCTTCTTTACGACTTAAATCATAACGGGAAAAAGTTGAACAACGAAATGGAAAAACTTCGCTTTTTTGAGCAGAATAGTTAATACCAATGAAAAGTAGTAACAAAAGTGAGATCAGCACAAAAGCAAACGTTAAAAAAATATTCCGCTTCAATTCATTCTCCAGTCTAAATAATAAAAATTATCACATGAAATAACGTGGCCACCGCTGTCAATCTTACAAGATGACAGGATCGTCCTGCCATAATTATGAGTGGTAAATGACGTATTATTGTCAAAATAAAATCGATGACTCGTATCGCAAGACTGATTATTTTCTTTTATTATTTCCCGAATTTGTTGATCTAATGACTTACGTTCAAGAACATCCAGTCCATGTAATAACACTGCCTCACAACCCCCTTCCAGCTTTATCGTGGTTGTTGGTAGCATCTGTTCCGCAGAACGAATTGTCCAGTAATACCAACCCGCTCCCCCGGCGAGCAGTGCAGTAATCGTTGCGGCAATCAATAATCCTGGAGTTGACCACGATGGCTTAGGTGAAATTTGTTCTTGTTCGCGAAGCAATGGCGGAACCGTCTCAGTACTTATTTCATGAGTCGTAATACTTTCTTGCCCTTCCCCCACATTATCATCGCTCGCGATCAATACCGGAGACGATTCACGCTCGATCTTTAATTCCGTATTAATACGGATCCCTATTTTAGGAATGGTGATGATGAGATTATCGCACCCGTATCCTGCGAGTACTCTCCTCAGAATACTCAGATACTGATTCAGGTTGCTGTTCGACCCACGCAAACCATACTTATCCCATACTTCTGTCAGCAACATATCCCGGGCCAGTATCTCCCCTTCAGAATTCAACAGTCGCTCGAGCAAGCGCCCTGCCGAGATACTGAGGCTCACGGACTCTTCAGTGGGTATATGACCCAGAGTGCAGTCATCTGGGTTGTAAGTAATGCTGCCATCTATTATATAAATCATTAAAAAATCACTGAATTATCACTATGTCATAACAGTATAGGATAAGTTAAATAAAGAAGCACTAATGATACGTTATACTGCTTTCTTTAAATGGCACTGTCTTCGTATACCTCCCGCGCTGACCTTAACTTAAGTGAAATTTATCTCCAGATTATTACGAATTATCACAGACTAAGTTTGAATAAGAACATATCTGGTGACACGCTTACCTGTTTAATTCTTTTACAATCGTAATTTCACCAATTAAGGATTTTCTCAATAGCCATATTATTAATATGGTTATGCTCATATTAAGGATGAGGTTTATTTGAAAAAGATATCCTATGGGCTCAAGAGAAACATCAATGCTGTATCCCCCTTACCACTGCCTGCCGTTCCCGGGTAATGAAACGAAAATAAAGAACAGTCCGGGCATCACCCGGACTGTTTCAGGCCTGACGGGAGAATATCAGCTGATATCTTCCCCGTTCGTTCCGATCACTTTCTGATACCAGTGGAACGATTTCTTGCGGTAACGGTTACCGGTGCCGGAGATCTTATCGTCGAGGTCGACATAAATCAGACCGTAACGTTTGCTCATCTCACCGGTGGACATACTCACCAGATCGATACAACCCCAAGGGGTGTAGCCCATCAGTTCCACGCCGTCTTCAATCGCTTCCGCCATGGCTTCAATATGCTGACGCAGATAGTTGATACGGTAATCATCGGCAATATAGTGGTTCTCATCCGGCTTATCGACGGCGCCCAGTCCGTTCTCAACAATGAACAACGGTTTTTCATAGCGATCGTACAGCTGATTAAGGGCAATCCGCAGGCCGACCGGGTCGATTTCCCAGCCCCAGTCACTGGCTTCGAGGAACGGATTACGCGCGCCGCCGAGCAGGTTACCTTGTGCTGTGACCGCGTCAGGATTGGTTTTGTTGATGGTCGAAGACATGTAGTAGCTGAAACCAATGTAATCCACCGTATGTTCTTTAATCAGCTCTAAATCACCCGGCTGAATATCCAGTTCGACGCCCTGCGATTGCCACAGGCTTTTGGCGTAATACGGATATTTACCGCCCGCCTGCACGTCGGCGCAGTAGAAATTAAACGCCTGAGTCTCTTTCAGGGTTTCCAGCTGATTGACCGGATTACAGTCATAAGCGTAATTGGTGGCAAACAGGATCATGCAACCGATCTGGATTTGCGCGTTGGTTTCGTGGGCAATTTTGACAGCCAGACTGCTGGCGACAAACTGGTTATGCCACGCCTGGAACTTCGCCTGCGCCTCAAGCGCGCCGGTTTGCACCGTCAGCCCCTGACTCATGATCGGGAAATGCGCCGCGCTGTTGATCTCGTTAAAGGTCATCCAGTACTTCACTTTATGTCCGTAGCGGGTCAGCACCGTGCGGGCAAAACGCTCGAAGTGACCAATCAGTTCGCGGTTTTTCCAGCCGCCAAACGCGGTCGCCAGATGCAGCGGCATCTCATAGTGTGAAATGGTGATCACTGGTTCAATGCCGTGCGCGATACAGGCATCAATCACCTGATCGTAATGCTTCAGCCCGGCTTCCTCAGGCTCCTGCTCAACGCCGTTCGGGTAGATGCGTGTCCAGGCGATAGAAAAACGGTAACATTTGAATCCCATTTCCGCGAACAGCGCGATATCTTCCTGAAAACGATGATAGTGATCGATGCCTTTATGATTCGGATACGTATGGTTTGCGGGATCAAGGGTAAAATCAAATTCCGGTGAGGAAACGATCTTCAGACGGTCTTTGCCGCCCGGAATGGCATCGACGATGGACAGCCCTTTGCCATCCTGATCGTATGCCCCTTCCACCTGATTGGCCGCCGTTGCCCCGCCCCACATAAAACCTTGCGGAAACTTACCTTTCATAAAAACTCCCTGAATGTGTTGATTGATCCCTCGGATCATTTAGCAAATGAATAATTTACCTGTCAAAACACGACGGTGCCACAAAAGTTACGCTGCTGTCCTGACCTTCTGACAGGATTGCTACGTGACCTAACTCACAGATTTCACGTCCTTAATCGCCCCCTTAACCGCTCATCCCGCCTGACAACCGCTTATCTCTCTCTGTGACCGCTGACCAACTTTCCCGCCTGTGCAACTGCGATTTTGGCACCCTATACGGGCAATAAAAGTGCGCAAGAAAAATACGCAATAAACAGGCCCAGCCTCTCTGAAAGCAGTGCTTAATAAAGAAAACAGAGACGGGCATTTCGTGAGTTTTTTTAAATAACCGGGTTATTTATGAACAAAAAAGCCTTCTTCAAACACTTACCGTGGATGCTTGTTGCCCTCCTCGGTGCCTGCTGTCTGGGCGTCGTCGCCCTGCGGCGGGGTGAACACATCAGCGCATTATGGATAGTCGTCGCCTCGGTGTCGGTCTATCTGGTGGCCTATCGCTATTACAGTCTGTATATCGCGCAAAAGGTCATGAAGCTGGATCCTTCCCGTTCCACGCCTGCGGTGATCAACAACGACGGCCTGAACTATGTGCCGACCAACCGCAACGTGCTGTTCGGTCACCACTTTGCCGCCATCGCCGGTGCCGGTCCGTTAGTCGGTCCGGTGCTCGCCGCGCAAATGGGTTATCTGCCGGGCGTGCTGTGGTTGCTGGCCGGTGTGGTTCTGGCCGGTGCGGTGCAGGACTTCATGGTGCTCTTCATCTCTTCACGCCGTAACGGCGCGTCTCTGGGTGAGATGATCAAAGAAGAAATGGGGCCGGTGCCGGGCACTATTGCGCTGTTCGGTTGCTTCCTGATCATGATTATTATTCTGGCGGTGCTGGCGTTAATCGTGGTGAAAGCGCTGGCGGAAAGTCCGTGGGGCGTGTTTACGGTGTGTTCTACGGTGCCGATTGCGCTGTTTATGGGCATCTACATGCGCTTTATCCGGCCGGGACGCGTGGGTGAAATCTCGGTCATTGGCGTTGTCCTGCTGGTCGCGTCAATCTATTTCGGGGGCGTTATCGCCAGCGACCCGTTCTGGGGTCCGGCGCTGACGTTCAAAGACACCACCATCACCTTCACGCTGATTGGTTATGCGTTCGTCTCCGCCCTGCTGCCGGTGTGGCTTATTCTTGCGCCGCGTGACTATCTGGCAACCTTCCTGAAAATCGGCGTTATCGTCGGGCTGGCGATCGGTATCGTGATCCTCAATCCGGAACTGAAAATGCCTGCGCTGACCCAGTACATCGACGGTACAGGTCCGTTGTGGAAAGGCGCGTTGTTCCCGTTCCTGTTTATCACCATTGCCTGCGGTGCAGTGTCCGGTTTCCATGCGCTGATTGCTTCCGGCACCACGCCTAAGTTGCTGGCCTGTGAAACCGATGCACGGTTTATCGGTTACGGTGCGATGCTGATGGAATCCTTCGTGGCGGTGATGGCGCTGGTCGCGGCCTCCATCATTGAACCGGGTCTGTATTTCGCGATGAATACCCCGCCAGCCGGGCTTGGCATCACCATGCCAAACCTGCACGAACTGGGCGGCGATAATGCACCGATGATTCTGGCGCAGCTGAAAGATGTTACAGCGCACGCGGCAGCAACCGTCAGTTCATGGGGATTTGTGATCTCGCCTGAGCAGATTATGCAAACGGCGAAAGACATCGGTGAACCGTCAGTGCTGAACCGTGCGGGTGGCGCACCTACGCTTGCCGTAGGTATTGCGCATGTGTTCCACAAGATCATGCCACTGGCGGATATGGGCTTCTGGTATCACTTCGGCATTCTGTTTGAAGCGCTGTTTATCCTGACCGCACTGGATGCGGGTACGCGCTCCGGCCGCTTTATGTTGCAGGATCTGCTGGGTAACTTTGTGCCGTTCCTGAAAAAAACTGACTCCCTGGTCGCCGGGATTATTGGTACCGCAGGCTGCGTCGGGCTGTGGGGTTACCTGCTGTATCAGGGCGTGGTCGATCCGCTGGGCGGCGTGAAAAGTCTGTGGCCGCTGTTTGGGATTTCGAACCAGATGCTGGCTGCCGTTGCGCTGATCCTCGCCACCGTAGTACTGGTGAAAATGAAACGCACCAAGTACATCTGGGTCACCATGGTGCCTGCCATCTGGTTACTGATTTGTACTACCTGGGCGCTGGGTCTGAAACTGTTCAGCACCAATGCGCAGATGGAAGGCTTCTTCTACATGGCCGGTCAGTACAAAGAACGCATTTCTGCTGGCGGCGAGAACCTGACACCGGAACAAATCAGCAATATGCATCACATTGTGATCAACAACTACACCAACGCCGGGCTGAGTATTCTGTTCCTGATTGTGGTGTACAGCATCATTTTCTACGGTATTCGCGCCTGCCTACAGGCACGTAAAACCGACAAGCGTACCGATAAGGAAACGCCTTATGTGCCGGTTCCTGCGGAAGGGATTAAAATCTCCTCCGGGCACTAACCGTTTACCAGAAAGCCCCGCACACGCGGGGCTTTTCCAAATAATTCAGAGGATTACGTATGTTTGACAACTTAGGTGCGGCAAAGAAATACCTCGGTCAGGCCGTGCGTATGCTGGTGGGCATACCGGATTACGACACTTACGTTCTGCATATGCAGACCAACCACCCGGATACCACGCCGATGACCTACGAGGAGTTTTTCCGCGAGCGCCAGCAGGCGCGTTATGGCGGCGACGGGAAAGGCGGAATGCGCTGTTGTTGAGAAGTAGCTGAAGTTAAAAAGAGCACCGTAGTTAAGAGGAAAGCGAACATGACACCGATTGCAGTCACAGTATTAACCGGTTTTTTAGGTGCCGGAAAAACCACGCTTTTACGCCAGATTCTGCATACGCAGCAAGAGATAAAAATTGCGGTGATCGAGAATGAATTTGGCGAAATGCCCATCGACAACCAGCTGATTGGCGATCGCGCCACGCGCATCACCACCTTATCCAACGGCTGTATTTGCTGCACCCGTTCGGGCGAGCTGGAAGCGGCGCTGCTGGATTTGCTCGACAGCGTGGATAAAGGCGAAGTGCAGTTTGACCGGCTGATGATTGAATGCACTGGCATGGCCGATCCCGGCCCGATCCTGCAGGCGTTTTTCGCCCATGAAGTCATCTGTGAACGTTATGTCTTAGACGGCGTTATCACGCTGGTGGATGCCGTACATGCCATGTCGCAGCTGGATCAGTTCCCGCTGGCACAGTCGCAGATTGGTTACGCCGACCGCATCCTGCTGACCAAAACGGATGTATCCGGTGAATGCCCTGAACTGACAGAACGGCTGCAACGTATTAATGCCCGTGCGCCGGTATATAAAATGGTTCAGGGCGATATCGATCCGGCACTGTTGTTTGATACCCGCGGATTTATGCTCGAAGAAAACGTGATCGCCGCGAAACCGCTGTTCCATCGCGTCGCGCCACAGCAAAACACGGTTTCCTCCATTGTGGTGGAGCTGGATTATCCGGTGGCGCTGACCGCCATTTCCGCGGTGATGGAAGAACTGCTGGCCAGCTTCGCCGACAATCTGATGCGGTACAAAGGGATGTTGTGGATAGAAGATCAGCCGTGCCGCCTGCTGTTTCAGGGCGTTCAGCGCCTGTACAGCGCCGACTGGGACCGCCCGTGGCAGCCGGATGAAACCCCGCGCAGTGCGTTAGTGTTTATCGGTATGCAATTGCCTGAAACCGAAATCCGCGAAGCTTTTGCCCGGCTGCGACCGGCTTGATTGATCTGACCAAAAGAAAAACCGGCGGGGTTTACAGCCCCACCGTCTCTTTCAGCGATTTGAGATAGCGACGGCTGACCGGCACGACCTGACCATCACGCAGTAACAGCTCCGCCTGATTTTTATCTTCCAGGCGGATTTCCTTAAGATAATCCATATTCACCAGATACTGCCGGTGACAACGTAACAACGGCGTACGGACTTCCAGCGTGCGTAAGGTCAGTTCCGTAAATGTCTCTTTGCCATCCTGTCCGGTGACATACACCCCGCCGATGCGGCTGCTGACGAATGCCACATCTTCCAGTTGCAACAACCAGATCCGGTTGCTGCTCAGACAGGGGATAAACTTCAGCGGCTGCTGGTATTGCGGTAACTGCGAGACATCCTGTTCCTGAAAACCCAGCCGCAAACGCGCCAGCGTTTTTTGTAAACGCGGCGTCTGGATGGGTTTGAGCAGATAATCAAACGCGCACTGTTCAAACGCCTGCACCGCATATTCCTCAAAGGCGGTCAGAAAAACGATGTGCGGGCGGTGCTGCTCATCGAGCATACCGACCATTTCCAGCCCGCTGATGCGCGGCATCTGAATGTCCAGAAACACCACGTCAGGGCGGATTTTGTGGATCACGCCAATCGCTTCAATGGCATTGGTACACTCGCCGACAATTTCAATGTCGCTTTCATCCTGAAGCTGTAAGCGCAGATTCTCCAGCGCCAGCGGCTCATCATCGACAATCAGCACTCTTAGCATGGCGCGCCCTCCGCTGGCAGACGTAACGTAATACGCGTGAAATCATCCGGTTTACAGTTGACGGTAATGCCGAAATCATCGCCAAAACGCGCCCGCAGGCGCTTGTCCACCAGACTCATGCCTAATCCGTCACCGCTTTCTTCCGGCTGATACAAACCGGCGTTATCTTCCACTTCGACGATCACTGTCTGCCCCTCACTGTAAGCACGAATGATGATATTGCCATTGCTCAGCAACTGGGATGTGCCGTGTTTTATGGCGTTTTCCACCAGCGGTTGCAGAGTAAAGGCCGGAAGATGCTGAAAAGACAATGCATCCGGCACCTGTAAATCCACGTTCAGACGCGACGAAAAACGTGCCAGCTCGATTTGCAGATAGGCATTCACGTGCTCCAGCTCATCCGCCAGCGTGACAATCTCGGAAGAGCGTTTGAGATTTTTGCGAAAGAACGTTGAGAGATACTGCACCAGTTGCCCGGCTTTATCGCTGTCGTGGCGTATCACCGCCATCAGCGTATTGAGGGCGTTAAACAGGAAATGCGGATTCACCTGCGCGTGCAGCAGCTTAATTTCAGACTGCGCCAGCAGCGCTTTTTGTTGTTCGAATTTACCGGCAAGGATCTGTGCCGACAGCAGTTGGGCAATGCCTTCGCCCAATGTGCGGTTGATGGAACTGAATAGCCGGTTTCGCACTTCGTACAATTTGATAGTACCGATCACCCGCTGATTCTCGCCGCGCAGCGGGATCACCAGCGTCGAGCCCAGTTTGCAGCTGGGATGCAGCGAACAGCGGTAAGGCATCTCGTTGCCATCGGCGTATACCACTTCGTCGTTCTCGATGGCGCGCCAGGTATAGTCAGAAGCAATAGGTTTGCCGACCAGATGATGGTCGTCGCCGATGCCGGTAAAGGCCAGCAATCGCTCGCGATCGGTTATCGCCACCGCGCCAATATCCAGCTCTTTCAGCAGCACCTGCGCCACTTTCATGCTGTTCTCTTCGTTAAATCCGCGCCGCAAAATACCTTCCGTCGAGGCCGCGACTTTCAGCGCTGTTGCCGAAAACGCCGAGGTGTATTTTTCGAACATTGCCCGCTTATCCAGCAGAATACGCATAAACATGGCGGCACCGAGCGTATTGGTCACCATCATCGGCGCGGCAATACTGCTGACCAGATGGAGTGCATCTGTGAACGGGCGGGCAATCAGCAGGATGATCAGCATTTGCACAATTTCGGCCACAAAGGTGACGCCAGCGGCCACCAGCGGATTAAATAACTTATCGATGCGTCCGCGTTTGATTAAAACACTGTGGATCAGGCCGCCTAGTAATCCCTCGGCGATGGTGGAGATCATGCAACTCAGCGCCGTCATGCCCCCCATCGAATAACGGTGGATGCCGCCGGTCAGGCCGACTAATCCGCCGACCACCGGCCCGCCAAGTAATCCGCCCATCACCGCGCCGATCGCGCGGGTATTGGCAATAGAATCCTCGATATGCAGCCCGAAATAGGTGCCCATAATGCAAAAAATAGAAAACGTGATATAGCACAACAGTTTGTGCGGCAGGCGCACCGTGACCTGAACCAGCGGAATAAATAACCGCGTTTTACTCATCAGCCAGGCGATCACCAAAAACACGCACATCTGCTGTAACAGCAGCAACACCAGATTAAACTCGTACATTCCCAAAGTGTCCAAAATCCAACAAGCGGGCAATATATCGTGTTGCGCAAAAATTTACCTTGAAGCAGCCCGAAGAACGGGAATGCGGTGGTTGACGGATTACATTTTCTCTCCCGGGATTTTCTCGCGTTGCATCACCAGACTCAGGGCAGCCGGTAATACGGTAAGCGTCACGAAAGTGGCGACCAGCAATCCGCCGATGATGGCGTATGCCATCGGTCCCCAGAAAACCTGCTCAGCAATCGGCACCATCCCGAGTATTGCCGCACAGGCTGTCAGCAGGATCGGGCGTGACCGGTGAACGGCGGCGGCTTTGATGGCCTCATCGCCACGCATCCCGGCGAGAACATTGTTATCGGCCTCGCTGATGAGGATCACCGCGTTACGGATGATCATTCCTGCTAAAGCAATAATGCCCAGCAAAGCCACAAATCCCATCGGAGTACCCGTCGGCAGCATCGCCAGCACGATGCCAGGCAGACCGAAAGGCGCCATCAATAACGCCAGCAACAGGCGGGAAAAACGCTGCAACTGAATCATCAGCAACGTCATCATAATCAGTAAGGTGACCGGTAACACCGCGAACACCGAACTGTTGCCTTTATCTGATTCCGCCACCGCTCCGCCCTCCTCAATCTGATATCCGGCAGGCAGCGAAGCACGGAGGCTGGAAACCAAAGGGGCAAGCTGCTGTGAAACCGCTTCTGCCCGCAGCCCCGCGGCTAAATCCGTCTGTACGGTGATAAACGGCAGGCGCTGACGCCGCCAGACCACCGGATCGTCAATTCCCCAGACCGGCGTGGCAACCTGACTCAGCGGTATTTTTTGTCCCGTTGCGCTGGTGATCATCAGCCCCGACAGCGTGCCCACCTCCAGCCGCTCACGATCGTTAGCCCGCAGAACCACATCGGTCAGCCGGTTTTTATCCCTGACCGTGGTAACGACGCTGCCTGACCATACGGTATTAAGCAATGCCGCCAGACTTTCTGATGAGACGCCCACCGCCCGCGCCGCAGTCTGATTCACCTGCAACGTGATGAGCCGCTCCGGTTCTCCGGCGGTCAGATTCACTTCGCGGGTCAGCGGACTGCTTCCCAGCACGCTGGCGAGATGCTGCGCGATCTGTCTGACGTTGTCATAAGCGGGGCCGCTGACCCGATACTTTACCGGCCAGCCCACCGGCGGCCCCAGTTCCAGCGGCGAAACGCGGGTAATGATATCGCTGAAATCCCGGACCAGGAGCGAGTCCAGCTGCGCACTCAGCTTATCCCTGTCATCCAGACTTTTCGCGACCACCACCAGTTGCGCGGTGTTCTCGTCATTCAGTAACACATCCATCGGCAGATAAAATCGCACCGCGCCGGATCCGACGTAGCTGGAAAAGTGATCGACATAAGGATTGCCCTGCAACGCCTGCTCCAGCCGCGCAGTTTGCCGGGCGGTTTCCGCTTGCGACGCGTTAGCTGGCAGACTCAGACTTACCAGCAGTTCCGGGCGATCAGATGCCGGAAAAAACTCGCCCTGCATAAACGTCGTTGCATACACCGCCAGCCCCAGCAGCAGACAGGCAACACCGATCGTCATTCCGCGGTGCGCCAGTACCTGATTCAGCAGGCGCTGATACAACCCCATCAGCCGGCTGCTTTTTCCCCCCTGTGAAGCCTGTTTTACAGGCAAGATCCACAAACCCATCAGCGGAGAAAAAAGAATCGCAACCAGCCAGGAGCACAGCAGCGCGATACACACCACCGCAAACAACGAGTAGCAATATTCACCGGCGCTGGAGGCGGCGAAACCGACTGGAATAAAACCAGCGATCATCACCAGCGTGCCGGTCAGCATCGGGAACGCAGTGGTTTCAAAAGCATACGTCGCCGCACGCCATTTGGACTCACCGGCCTCAATGCGCGATACCATCGCCTCGACGGTGATCATGGCATCATCGACCAGCAACCCCAGCGCGATAATCAGCGCTCCCAGTGAAATCCGCTGTAAGCCAATTCCCGCCAGCAACATACCGGTAAATGTCATCGCCAGCACAACCGGAATGGCGGCAGCAACGACCAGCCCGGCGCGGGTGCCAAGCGAAACAAAAGAGACAGCCAGAACAATCATTACCGCTTCGATCAGTACCCGGATAAAGCCGCTGACGGCTTGCGAAACGACTGCCGACTGATCGGCGACTTTACTCATTTCAATGCCGTGCGGCAGTCTGGCGCTGATGTCGTCCATCCGCGCATTCAGCGCCTTGCCGAAGGAGAGCATATTGCCGTTGGCCGCCATGGAAATAGCCAGCCCGATAGCCGGTTTACCGTTGACACGAAAGACCGGTGACGGCGGTTCGGCATCCTGACGGCTGATGGTCGCGACGTCCGTCAGCGGAATGTAGCGCCCGGCGATATGCAGCGTCACCGCGCGCAGACTCTGCTCCGTCGTCAGCGCACCGCTCACCCGCAAGGCGATATTGTCACGGTCGCTGCGCAAAACACCCGAAGGTTCGACGGCGTTTTGCGCTTTCAGCGCATCGGTAATTTGCTGTAAATCCAGCCCCATTCCCGCCAGTTGTGCGGGCGAAAACGCAATCACGATATTCTGCTCCTGCACACCCAGCAGACTGGTTTTACCCATGTCCGGCAAAGACATCAGACTGCGGCTGATATCGTCTACCCGGTCGCGCAGTTCACGCGGCGTATAGCCCTCGGCGGTAAAACCATAAATAGTGCCAAACGTATCATCGAACTCATCGTTCACGCTGGTTTGCACACCTGCGGGTAACGACGGGGCAATGTCCTGCATCTTTTTACGCACCTGATACCAGATCCCCGCCACGGCGGCAGGCGGTGTGTCATCGCGCAAATTAACAAAAATAACCGACTGCCCGGCGCGGGTTTCACTCTGGACGTAATCCAGATAGGGCGTTTCCTGTAATTTTTTCTCCAGCGGATCCGTCATCAGGCTGACCGAATCCGCCACGTCAGCCCCCGGCCAGCGGGCGGTCACAACGGCGGTTTTAATAGTGAATGCCGGATCCTCATTACGCGGTAAATGCTCATAACTGATGACCCCTGCGGTCATTAACAGCAGCATGAAAAAGGCCATCAGGGACTGATGATCCAGCGCCCAGGCGGAAAGATTAAAGGTACGTAAGGAGGGGCGCTGATTCATCCGGCACTCTCACCGGGCATCACTTTCTCGCCTTCACGCAACTGACTCACTCCGGCGATCACCACCTTTTCACCGGGGCTCAGACCGGAAGAGATAAAGATGTCTGAAGCGCTGTAACCCTCTAAAACAACGGGGCGCAGATGCAGCGTCTGTGTTTGGGTATTGACGATAAAAAGGGCCGGATTGCCACCGGCGCGGGTCAGCGCAGAAGCAGGTAACGCGATCACCGGCTTACCGGCATGCACAAGTGAAAGCTGAACACTGGCGCCCAGCGCCATCGCGGGCGGCGGATTATCGAGCGTCAGGCGAACGCGCCACGTGCGGGTTTGCGGATCGGCCTGCGGGCTGATGTCGCGTAAATGTCCCGCCGTCACAACAGACGGGTCAGAAAGCAGCGAGACATTGAAAGTGCCGCCGGTTTGCTGAGAAAGGGACTGCGGACTGGCAACGTCGAAAACCGCGTCACGTCCGCGGCCCGACGCAAGTGTCATCACGGTTTGTCCGGCGCTGACAACTTGTCCCGCCGCCACACTGACCTGTGTGATCACGCCCTCCGCTGGCGCCGTAAGCTGTGCCCAGGAAAGGTTTTCCCGCGCGGTTTTCAGTGAATCCTCACTGCTCAGACGTCGCGAGCGGGCGGTCTGCCAGTCAGACTGCGCGCTGTCGAGCTGAGTGCGGGCGATAGCACCACCCGGCATCAGCAACTGCATACGCCTGAGATTCAGCGCCGCCACCTGCTCTGCCGCCCGCGCGCTGTCCAGATCGGCCTGCGCACTGTTGAGCTGATTACGGCTGGTGCCACTTTCCTGCGTTGCCAGCACCTGCCCGGCCACCACGGGATCGCCGACATCGACCGCGCGGCTCAGCACCCGACCGTCCAGCCGGAACCCAAGCGTCACCTCTTCCTGAGCGCGGATTTCGCCGGTCAGGGGCACAGTAGCGGATGCCGAGGGTAAAGGGGCGATCACCACACGGACGGGGCGTGCGGGCGCTGCGGGCTTACGGGATTTATCCCCGCAGCCCGTCAGTATCACAGTCAGGACCAGCAGACAGGCTGCGGGGATGAGAGGTGCCAGGCAAATACAGGGGTGCAGATGACGCACCGCGTGGCGCACATAATCAGTCAAAGTCACGGTCATAACAGTCGTCCTGAATTGAGATATCGCTATTCAATCCACTGACTGTCCAGATTCCCGTGATATTTCATCAAGGAACCGTCAAGACGCGGTCTTTTTTATTGTCCGTTTTCCGGCACAGGTAAACTGACGGTCACGGTCAGACCGCCCCCCGCATTTTTCGCAGCACTGATCCGCCCGCCGTGGGCTTCACAAATCGCGCGGGCAATGGATAAACCAAGGCCGCTGCCACCGGAATGCCGGGCGCGGGAAGATTCTGCCCGGCTGAAGCGCTCGAACATGACGGGCAGAAAATGGTCATCGACTGCCGGACCCATGTCCCGAAATGCTATCTCATAACCGCCGTTTTCCGGCCTGACCGTGATGTCGAGACGCCGCCCTTCCAGTGCGTAACGCAGCGCATTTTCCATCAGAATGGTAAATACCTGCCCGAGACGGAACGGGTCGCCAACATAACGGCAAGGAGTCTCAGTTGTGAGGAGGATGTCAAAACCGGCCTCCGCTGACTGCGGTTTCAGCCACGCAACCCGTTCGCGCAACAGTTCAGTGAGATCCAGCGGCGTTTTGCTCAGATTCAGCTGACCGGCATCCGCCAGAGAAAGCAGATGCAGTTCGTCAATCAGCCGGTTCAGGTGCAGAAGCTGTTTCATTACCATCTGCAACTGGCGTGGCTCCGGCGGAAATACGCCGTCGAGCATCCCCTGCAACCGCCCAACCGCCGCCGTCAGAGGTGAACGCAGCTCATGCGCCATCGCGACATGCGATGCCCGCAGTTCACGCTCGTAGCGCGAGAGTTGCAGCATCATGGCGTTAAAATCATCGGTGAACTGCACCAGTTCTGCGGGGGCATTTTTCACCGGTTCAGCCTGAGTATTGAAATCCCCTTTGGTTACCGCACGGGCCACCTGCGCCAGACGGCTAAACTGCGAGGAAAGCGGCCGCGCGGCTTTTAATCCCAAAATCGCGATAAACGGAATGACCACCAGCACCAGAATGGCGACCATGATCCAGTCAGCTGACGCGATAGAAGGATCCGAGTAACGCGCTCCCCAGCCCAGATCCACAATCTCATGAAAACGCGAAAGATTGAGTTCAGGGTTATTGCGCAATACCTCAAACTCCTGTCGCATCGCAGGAGACATATGATGCAAAACCCACAGGTTTTCGATCACAAACCGCAGCCACATACACAGCGCAATCACAACCACGCTGCCGATGGCGAGTGTCAGAATGCGCACGCAGATCCAGCGCCATAAAGACTGATAGTGTAAGCGTATCATGGCTGTCTGAACCTGTAGCCCACGCCGCGGACGTTGACTAGCACATTCAGGATGCCCGCTGATTCAAGCTTTTTACGCAAGTTATAGACATGCGTATCGACTACCCTTTCCAGCGCCTCACTCTCGGGCAGGCATTGCTCAAGCAAATACTGGCGCGAAAACGGCCGCGTCGGGGCGCGCATCAGGGTGCTCAGAATGCTGAATTCGGTCGGGGTTAAATCCAGATAGCGGTTTTCACCCGCCGGGGCGCTGACGGCGGCGGTAAGCGCATCAACATCCACCTCAAGCGCCTGCCAGCGCAGGGTTGCTGAATCTTTTTCACCGGACGCAGTGCGCCGGAGCACGGCCTGCACCCGCGCCACCACTTCGCCGGGATTATAAGGTTTAACCACGTAGTCATCGGCACCTTCCCGCAGCGCGCCAATTTTGTCCGGCATATCGCCCATCGCCGTCACCATAATCACCGGCGTACGGGTTTCCCGCCGCAGGGTCGCCAGCACGTCGGTGCCGCTCATGCCCGGCAGCATCACATCCAGCAGCACCAGATCGGGCTTCCAGCGCAATGCTTTGTCGAGCCCGGAAATGCCGTCGCCCGCAATCTGCACCTCATACCCTTCACGTTGTAAATAGGCATCGAGAACGTCTGCCGCATCGGCATCGTCTTCAATGATCAGGACTCGTGTTGTTTGCATGTTTGTCGCCTTGACGGTTTCTTCATAAATCCCCGACAGTTTGTTGACACTGCCTCTTCATACTTCGGTTTCAGGCGCGGCTGCAATCCGCTACGAACCATACGTTTGGGTGATGAGGAATTACATGATATCCAGAAAACTAATACTGCACATTACCTGTTTCGCCCTGTCCGCGACAGTGCTTAAAACACTGGCCGATGACACCCCGCCAGCGACCACCTTCACGGTGGGAATGGGCGCGCAGAACGCGCCGCGTTACAGTGGTTCCGGTGAGCGTAACTGGCTGGTTGCGCCTGTTATTCAGGCGCGGGACGGAGCGTTTTTCTTCGACTCGCTCAAAGGCATCGGCTATGACTTGCAGACGGATAACGGCCTGTATCTGGAACATACGCTGGGATACAGCCTCGGACGTACGGACAAAAATTCCATGTGGCGGGATGGCTCGGCAAAACTCAAAGGTATGGGGCATATTGATGCGACCGCCAACACGGCCCTTGCCGTGGGCTGGTCAGCCACACCGTGGCTGTCTTTTGAAGGCAAAGCGACCCTGCCGCTGACCGACGGGCAAGGCGTGCATTATCAGACTTCCGTAACGTTACTCCCGCTTCAGAATGATACGGACACCGTCGCGCTCCAGTCGGCGGCGCTCTTTGGCGACCGGCGCTACATGAATACCTTTTATGGTGTAAGCCGCGAGCAAAGCAGTCGCAGTCATTTTGGGGCTTATCAGGCCGCCGGAGGATTCTATGGCGTGGACAGCAGCCTGACCTGGAGCCATCAGTTAACCCCGAACTGGAGCGGTCTGGTCAGTGCGGATTACACCTGGCTGGACGATAAAGCCGCTGACAGTCCGATAGTGGAAAAACGCGGCGGGACAACTTTTAATCTGGCGGTGCTTTATACCTTTTAATTCATCCCTTTTAATTCGCGGTCACTGAAATGTACGCGGCGACAGGGCGGCATCCCATGAGATGACTGACTCATCGCCGCAACGTATCGCGGCGATGGATTAACAGCAACGATCGGTTATCAGGAATAATTACTGCTGCTCAGCACTGGCCGATAACGCAAAGGTTCCCACCGGCATAACAGGCAGATATTTTGTGTAATAATCGTGATAGTTTTTCACCGGATCAATATCCTTAAATAAATCCGGATAAAGAGATTTGGCAATAAACTGCACCATAGTGAAATCTACCAGCGTCCGTGATGCGCCCTGATAAACGCCGAAGAGTCTGTCATTCTTAATGGCCGGTAATGAACTCCAGCCGTCACGATGCGCGAACCCGTTCAGTTTTTTTCTCGCCGTGGCTTCATTGACGCCAATACCCATTTCTAATGCGGTATCGACCTTATTATTTTCCCGGCCGGAAATAAAAATGACATCCGGTTTAGCGACCAGTAACTGCTCAGGGTTAATTTCGCCCCACTGTTTAACAAACGGCGCCGCGATATTTTCACCACCCGCGAGACGCAGCATCACGCCCCACATATTTTCGCCATAGGTAAACGAATACTCCGCCGGACCTTTATTGCCAAACTCAATGTAGACTTTTGGTTTCGGCAGATTTGCCTGTTTGATGCGGTCTTCAATCAGCGTGATGTTATTTTTATAAAGCTGAGCAAGCTCATGCGCACGCTCAGTCTGACCGGTTAATATCCCGATGATTTCGGTGGATTTCACATGATTTTCCACCGTCTGGTCATTGTAATCGAGCACCACAACCGGGATGTTCAGACTCTGAAGTTGTGTGACTTCATATTTCAGGGCGGCATACTGCCAGCTGGCTAAAATGACCACATCCGGTTTCAGGCTGATCACTTTTTCCAGTGACACGTTATGCAGATCGATTTCGCCAATATCCGGGATGTCGGCAATGGAGGGACGGTGTTTAATGTACATATCCCAGTTCGCCGGAACTTTGCCGTGCCAGGCTTCGCGGGAGATACCGACAATATGGTCAAACGCCTGTTCACCGCCAACCGCCATATAGTCTTCAAAATAGAAACCTAATACCGCTCTTTTTACCGGGGTATTTAAGGTTATTTTATTTCCCAGTACATCGGTCAGGGTGGTTGTTGCCGCACTGGCCTGTCCGGTAATCACCACTGACAGCATGAAAAGCAGAGTATGAAGAAACTTCATTTAATTCCCTTAGGTATTGTGTGATTATTATCTGAGGCTGAACGCCATTTTATAAAAACCCATTTATTAAACGCTTTATTTCACTTAAGTCACTGCAAAACGGTAGTTCCGCTATGTCATTATCGCGGCAGGATATTATACATTTGATCGGCGGCTTCAGTACAGTCTGAACCGGACGCTGCGGCAGGCCGGGCATGTCATATCGTCTGATGCCAGTATTGCCGATGAACCGTTAATATTCGCTTCAAAAACGCTTCTCTGATGCTGAGCTATAATTAAATTTTACCGACGAGAAGGATACTTATATGGCTCCAGTCGCGAGTATATCGGGTGGCGTAATATTTATTATCATTGGCATCGTGATGCTGTGGTTATTACTCAAGGCTTATAAAGCCAATCAGAACAAGAAGTTCTTCACGCCGAGCAAATGTATGTTGCTCATCGGGACCGTCGTTTCTTTCATTATTTCCATCGTGTTTTTCACCTCATCGTCCTGATGCCAGCACCGGTTTCATCACACTTACCCTTAACGCCCCGGCCTTAACCGGGGCCTGATGCCTGAAGCCTCCCATCCGCGTCATCCTCGACTATCATTATTATTCGTTGGCTAACTGACCTTTTGATCGCCCATTTTTATGCGAGGTAACGCGATGCATTTCAACGCATTCACCACCAGCTGGGGGGCTAATTTCATTGCTGCCGGTACGGTTCACTTTCGGGTCTGGGCACCGGGTCAGGCAAAATTAACCTTGCGGCTCTCCGGCAAGGACACAGAAATGTCCGCTGCTGAAGACGGCTGGTTTGAACAGGTAGCAACCGGTGTTTCTGCCGGTGAGGCATACCAGATTATTCTGGCCGATGGCATGGCGGTGCCTGATCCCGCTTCCCGTGCCCAGCAGGCAGGCGTCAACGGCCCTTCGCTGGTCACGTCATCAGAAAGCTATCAGTGGCAGAACGCTGACTGGAAAGGACGTCCGTGGGAAGAGTCGGTGATTTATGAGCTTCATGTCGGCACATTTACCCCACAGGGCACGTTCGCAGCGGCGATGGAGAAATTGCCTTATCTGGCTGAAACCGGCATTACCATGATAGAAGTGTTGCCACTGGCGCAGTTTGGCGGTGATCGTGGCTGGGGATATGACGGCGTGTTGCTCTATGCGCCGCATTCTGCTTACGGCACACCGGATGATTTCAAAGCTTTTGTGGATGCGGCGCACGGTCACGGCATCTCGGTGGTGCTCGATATTGTGCTCAACCATTTCGGCCCTGAGGGCAATTATCTGCCCTTGCTGGCGCCGCAGTTTTTCGATTCTGAACGCCAGACCGCCTGGGGCGCGAGCATTGCTTATGATCAGGAAGGTGCCCGTCAGTACATCACCGATGCGCCGCTTTACTGGCTGAAGGAGTATCAGCTTGACGGGCTGCGTTTTGACGCGGTCGATCAGATGAAAGACGCCTCAGACCCGCATATTCTGCCGGAGATCGCCCGGCGTATTCGCACAGAAATCACCGGCCGCCACGTGCATCTGACCACCGAAGACAGCCGCAATATTACCTCTTTGCATCCGCGCACGCCCGCAGGTGATGTCCCGCTGTTTACCGCTGAATGGAATGATGACTTACATAACGCGGTCCACGTTCTCAGTACCGGTGAAACGCACGCCTATTATCAGGATTTCGCCGCCGATCCCCTCGGGTTAGCCGCCCGCGCGTTCGCGGAAGGGTTTGCGTATCAGGGCGAAATTTCCCCGCAAAGTGGCAAGCCTCGCGGAGAAAAGAGCCGCGATCAGCCACCGGTCGCCTTTGTCGATTTCATCCAAAACCACGATCAGATTGGCAACCGCGCACAGGGCGACCGTGTGATCACGCTGGCAGGTGAACGTAAAACACGCGCCATGCTGGCCGCATTACTGCTTTCACCTCATATCCCGCTGTTATTTATGGGCGAAGAGTACGGCGAAACCCATCCGTTCCTGTTTTTCACCGATTTCGAGGGTGATCTTGCGCAGGCTGTTCGCGAAGGACGCGCCAGAGAATTCGAAGGTCACAGCGGATATGGCAATGAAAGCGTGCCCGATCCTAACGCCGTAGCGACGTTCGAAAGCTCTAAACTGGACTGGCAGAAGCCCGCCAGCCCTGATGGCGCCGACAGCCTGGCGCTGACCCGCACATTGCTCCAGCTGCGTCGTGAATATGTCGTGCCGTTACTCACGCCGGTGCAGGGCAACGTAGGCAAAATAGTGCAGGCCACGGACGGTATGCTCGCCGTCACCTGGACATTCCCTAAAGGCATCCTGTCTCTGACCCTCAATCTCGGGGAAACCACACAACCGCTGCCGGACCAGCCGGGTGAAACGCTGTTTGCCTGGCCCGAATCGACAGAAGCGTCAGAACCCGGCTCCGTCATCGTCCGTCTTTTCAGGGGAGAATAAATGTGAACATACCCGCCGCGACCTACCGCATTCAGTTCCGCGATGGCATGGATTTTGATAAAGCAGTGGCACTGGTTCCTTATTTAAAGCGACTTGGGATCAGCCACTTATATGCTTCACCGATTTTTACTGCGACTTCCGATTCCACGCATGGCTACGACATTACCGACGCCAACGAAATCGATCCGATAATTGGCGGACGTGCGGGATTTGACCGTTTGTCGCAGGCGCTGAAAGCCGCTGGTCTGGGACTGATCCTCGATATCGTGCCGAATCATATGGCCGCGTCGCTGGAAAACCCATGGTGGCGTGACGTGATTGAACACGGCGAAAAAAGCCGTTATGCACGGCATTTTGATATCGACTGGTCGCAGCGGCTGACCCTGCCTTTTCTCGGCGATACGTTTGAAGAGGTGCTTGAAAAAGGTGAAATCACCCTGAAGCCGGATCCCCGAACCGGTCAGCCTGCACTCGCCTATTTCGACACGTACTATCCCCTTGCCCCAGACACGCACGACGCCAGCGCAGCTACGCCGGATAACGGCGCGCTGGCGGAGTTACATCAGCGCCAGCCCTACCGGCTGATGTCATGGCGCGATGCGCCGCGTGAGCTTTCGTACCGGCGATTTTTTGAAATTACCGGTCTGGCGGGCGTGCGGGTGGAAGATGACGCGGTATTCGATGATACGCACCGGTTGATCCTCGAACTGGTGCATTCCGGCGCGGTGGACGGGTTACGGGTGGATCATGTGGACGGTCTTGCCGATCCAAAAGCTTATCTTGAACGTCTGCGGGAAAAGGCCGGTGCGGATTGCTACATCACGGTGGAGAAAATCCTCGGTAAAGGCGAACGTCTGCCCGCTGACTGGCCGGTTTCCGGCACCACCGGTTATGAATTTATCGCCGCACTTTCCGATGTGCTGGTCGAAGATGAAAACATCGCGGTGCTGCGCAATCTGTATGAAAACGTGGTCGGCAAGCCGGTGGATATGCGCGAAGAATTGCGCGCCGCCAAACTGATGATGGTGGAGAAAAATTTCGAAGGGGAATTCACTACGCTGTGCCAGCTGGCGCTGAATATTGCAGAAGCGGAAGACCACACCTGGGATGCCAACACCCTGCGGGCAGCGCTGCGTGAACTGCTGATCGCCTTCCCGGTGTATCGCACTTATGGCACATCGCGTGGACTGCCCGCCGATGACGCTGCCCTGCTGCATAACATTATCGGGAAGATCACCACCTCATCGCTTGCCGTACCGGCGGATATTCTCGAATTTCTGGCTCGTATTCTCTGTGCGCAAACACCGGAGTCCGTATCCGGTCAGGCTGACCAGTTCCGCACCCGCTTCCAGCAACTGACGGGGCCGCTGATGGCGAAATCCGTGGAGGACACGCTGTTCTTCCGCCAGCACATGGATCTGGCCCTGAACGAAGTGGGCGCAGAGCCTCTGCTGCGCAGGTTTTCCCTCGACCGGTTCCATCAGGAAATGGCCCGTCGACTCGGGGAACAACCGGCAGCACTCTCCACCACGTCAACTCACGATACCAAACGCGGCGAAGATGCCCGCGCCAGACTGTTTACCCTCACCGAAGCGCCGGAACTTTGGGCCGAAAATGTCACCCGCTGGCATCAGATGAATCAGTCGAAAGTCATCACCTTGCCCGACGGCCCCGCACCGAAACTGACCGGCGCATGGATGCTTTATCAGGCGCTGGCCGGTGCATGGCCGGCAACACTGCATCCGGCCGATGAAGAAGGTTTGCGTGAACTCAATGAAAGATTCCAGCTATTTGTAGAAAAGGCGCTGCGTGAAGCCAAGCTTCGTACCAGCTGGGGTGACAGCAACGATGATTATGAAAACGCCGTACTCGGCTATGCCCGTCATCTTCTTTCTCCGGATAACAGTCTGTTTCTGAATGATTTTTATGCTGCCATCCGTCCCTTTATCCGCGCCGGGCTGGTGAACAGTCTGACCCAAACGGTGATCAAAATGATCGCGCCGGGTGTCCCGGATATTTATCAGGGCAGCGAAGTGCTCAATTTCAGTCTGGTGGATCCGGATAACCGGCGTCTGCCTGATTTCGGTGAGCTGAAGCGCCTGCTGGTTCAGGGGGAAAAACCAGCATGGAACGATGAAACCGCATGGACAAGCGGGCAGCTGAAACAACATATCGTTGCCGTTCTTGCCCGTTATCGTCAGCAAAAAACCGCGCTTTTTCTGCAAGGGGATTATCTCCCGCTGGAAACGACTGGCGACCACGCCGGTAAGGTCATCGCTTTTGCGCGGCAGGCAAACGGTGAAGCGGTGATTGTCGCCGCGCCCCGTCTGGTTTTTAATGAGCAAAAAGTTGGCTTTACTCAGCCCGCAGAGGAAGTTGATACGCAGGTGCTGCTGCCAGAATCACTGGCTCACCGCACCTGTTGTGACCTGCTCAGCGGCAGAGAAATCCACGTGACTGACCGGCTGGATCTCAGTACCTGGCCGCGTGATCAGCCGGTCGTGCTATGTTCTGTTTCAGTTGGCTGAGGAGTTCTGAAAAGAAAGAAGAGGTGTTGCAATGTTTTTTATATTCATTGCAACATCTTATTTTATTTTAATTTACGCATCTTCCTCAACCGCCTTAAAGTAAATAACATCAACCGCAAAATCATGACCTAACGGTAGGAATGGTATTAAAAAGACCATTTTAAAAAATATTATCCAAAGCAGTTATTTCTAAAAAAATAGTGCTTTAAAATAACGTCATACCTTTAAATTTTCTTTTTTACAGAAACGTTAAATTCCACCTGAGAAAATTCTTAATTCACAGTCATTTATTATAATACCGCTAAGCTAAAGGGGATGTCACAAATAACCCACAGGAAAATAAAATGTCTATTACAAATCTGAAAGAACTCTTTATTCATGATTTATCTGACGTTTACAGCGCAGAACGTCAAATTACTAAAGCGCTGCCTAAAATGGCACGCGCTGCGACGGATCCCAAACTGGTCGAGGCGTTTAAGTCTCACCTGGAAGAAACACAGGGTCAGATTGAAAGACTGGATCAGGTTGTAGAGTCCTCCGACGAACTGCGCATTAAACGAATGAAATGCCATGCGATGGAAGGCCTGGTAGAGGAAGCACAAGAACTGATTGATTCTGTAGAAAAAGGTGAAGTGCTGGATGCAGGCCTTATCGGTGCCGCACAAAAAGTGGAGCATTATGAAATTGCTACCTACGGCACCTTAGCCGCACTGGCAAAAAAACTGGGTTATACCAAAGCGGCCAAACTTCTGGAAGCCACTTTGCAGGAAGAAAAAAATGCCGATATTAAATTAACGGCGATAGCTGAATCTGAATCGACTTCCGCCAGCAAAACCCGTTAGTGCATGATAATGCCCGCCCTAAAGGCGGGTAGTATTTATCCGGAAATCACTTTTTCTTTCTGATAATAAAAGAATGACGTTAAAAGAAAGCCCCAGGGATAATTGAATATTCGATGTCAAGTAAAAGGGAAATATCACAATTTTCATTCATTACTAACAGACATTGCAAATACTCAAATCCCATCAGGCAATGGACATTACTCTTAAAAATGAGTCTTCAGACAAAATAAGAAAAATCTCAGCCATTAACATATCCTTACAGCATATCCGATTTTTTATTCTGTATTAACGCCACAACCTTAAAATCTCGACTACGCTTAATAACGGTTAACTAAAGGAGATAGAGATATGTCATCACATGATATCGATGCAGACGCAAACCATCTGGCAGATAAACTCGAAGACAAAGGCAAGCAGCTTGCCGGTGAAGCACAGAAACAATTTGGCGATTTTGTTGATTCTCCTAAGCACCAGATTAAAGGCGCAGCGCGGAAATACTCGGCTCAGGCCGGTGAAGTCGTCTCTGACGTCGCGGAGAAGATCAAAGAAAATCCCCTGTCCGGTCTGATCGCGGCAGGCGCAATTGGTGTTGTGCTGGGTTTACTGCTTGGCCGTAAGTAAGTGAGTAAGCTGGCATAGTCCGCATAAAAAAGGCCTTCGGGCCTTTTTTATTGCCCGAAAGACGCAATCCCGCCACCGTACGCGCCACGCTTTGTCGTGAGAACCAGAATTCTCCTACACATTTCTGTCACAGTGGGAGTGTATAGTGAGCATCTCTGTAGCAACCTACAGAAATCTCAAGACTTCCCCTTGTAACCTTAAAAACGCCCGTTTCCCCTGACGGGCTTTTTTATGCCTTGCAGAAAAAACCCGCCATTTCAGCGGGTCTTTGTAAACAAAAATGTTTCACGTAAATGACGCAGGAATTATCCGCGGATAAACGCCAGAATATCCTTATTGATCACGTCGGCGTGTGTGGTGTGCATACCGTGAGGATAGCCCGGATAAATCTTCAGGGTGCTGTCTGCCAGCAGTTTATCCTGCAGGAGAGCAGCATCTTTATAGGGCACAACCTGATCATCATCCCCCTGCAAGACCAGCGTCGGCACAGTAATGGCTTTCAGATCGTCGGTCTGATCAGTTTCCGAAAATGCCTTGATCCCTTCGTAATGCGCATTGGCGCTGCCGGTCATACCCTGACGCCACCAGTTATTGATGGTGCCTTGTGACACTTCTGCCCCGTCGCGGTTAAACCCGTAGAAAGGTCCGGAAGCGACGTCTAAATAAAACTGCGCACGGTTCGCGGCGAGCGCACTGCGAAAACCATCGAAGACGGCAATCGGTGTACCGTCGGGATTAGCATCAGTCTTCACCATTAGCGGCGGAACCGCGCTGATCAGCACAGCTTTCGCCACACGTCCCTGCGGCTGGCCATATTGCGCCACATAGCGGGCAACCTGTCCTCCGCCCGTTGAATGACCGATATGCACCGCATCATGCAGGTCAAGATGCTCGGCGACAGCGGAAGCATCGGACGCATAGTGATCCATATCGTTACCTTCACTGGTCTGATCCGAACGCCCGTGTCCGCGACGGTCGATGGCGATCACACGAAAACCTTCAGCCAGGAAGAACAGCATCTGATTGTCCCAGTCATCCGCACTCAGCGGCCATCCGTGATGGAAAACAACCGGTTGCTTGTCTTTCGGACCCCAGTCTTTGAAGAAAATATTGACTCCGTCTTTCGTTTTAACAAAAGGCATAGAATGAACTCCTCAGCAGATTTTCGGGAAAACAGTATGGTTTGCAGGGCGAGGTTCAGATACAGGATGCTAAGAAAGCGTAGCAAAGCCCGCTGAAATTGCCTGCCTGAGGGCACATTTATCCGGCGATCACATCCTTCAGCCCTGAAGGCTGTTACGCCATAATTCCGGCAGTGCACTGATTAATCTGCCAGTGACCGGTTGCTTTGTCTGACCGGGCTGCCAGATAGCCACCATCGTAATGGTCAGTCCCTGATTGCCCACTTCCGTCTCAATCGCCTGCACATCCTTCCATGTCGATGCCTGATAATGTGTGGGTAAAAATCCCCACCCCTGCGCATTTTCCAGCAAACTGCGCAGCGCAGAACGCTCGTTGACATACAGGGTATGCCCCGAAATTTGTAACCGGCGGGCAATCTGCTCATCCTGTTTGTGATGCATGACCAGCTGAGGTTTCAGGGAAAGATTGAGCAACGTTAGCGGACGCTGCTGATGCTGAAACAAACCGCTTGCGGTGTAAAAATCCAGTTCAATATTGCCCAGCGCGCACCATTCCATATCCATCCCCAGCGCACGATTATTTGCCTGACAGACTGCAATCTGGGCCGTCCCGGCAGTCAGCGCCGCTTCGGCCTCTTCCCGCGATGCGCTCCATGCGCTGAAACGGATCCCCTCTTTCGACATCATCACGATAACAGCGTCGATAAACGCCTGCGAAACGAAGGGGTCGTAGACCATCACCAGTTCCTGCTGATCAGGCTGAGGCAGCGACTGCGCGTAAAACTCAAAGGCCTGAGCCTGACGCATCAGCAAATGTGCCTGCCGGTGGAGTTGCTGCCCTTGCTCCGTCAGCACCAGCGTGCGCCCCTGACGGATAAACAGCGGATACCCCAGCGCGTCTTCGAAATAATCAATTAAATCACGCAGCGTGGTGCGATCCTTACCCAGTGATAACGCGGCACGGGATAAATTGCCCATTTCAGCAACGCAGGCAAAAGCCTCTATCTGTGAGAAGGAATAACGTAACGCTGACATGTTCTGCTCCCTGTAAATGTCATTTTATTGGGGGATTTTCCCCCATCAGCTGATTTTTTTAAATCATTTACCCTCCTTATACTCATGTTTCCCGATACTCCGATGGATAAGTGAAAACATGAAAACATGGAATCATCCCCTCCTAAAACCTCTGATGCTGGCTGTAACCATGAGTGCAGCAGTCTCGTTTATGACGCCTGCTTCTGCAGAACAACCACTGGACTGCGGCGGTATCAAACTCAGCAACTGTCCGACGCCATTCGATAAGACGCTGCCGGATACCAAAGACATGCTGAACTGGGATCAGGCCGCCCGTGTCATCGGTTTTCGTAACGACTACCGCAATTATGCTGGCGACGTTTTCCGTCATGGCAAGGCTACGCCATTCGTACAGGCAGAAAAACAACTTCAGGATCCGACGTACAGCGTGAACGGTAAAACCTATACGCTGCAGGATTACCTGAAGCGTGAAAATGTAACCGGCATGCTTGTGCTGAAGAACGGCAAAATCGCGTACAAATATCTGGGCGAAGGCAATACAGACCACACCTTGTGGACATCGCGTTCTGTAGGGAAATCCGTGGTGTCAACACTGGTCGGGATTGCGATCAAAGAGGGAAAAATCAAATCACTGAATGACCTCATCACCGATTACGAGCCGGACCTCAAAGGCACCGCGTGGGAAGGCGTCACGCTGCGCCAGCTTATTCAGCACACCTCCGGCGTGGCATGGAATGAGGACTACACTAATCCTGAATCAGATTTTGCTCATCTCACCCAATGTGAAGCGCAGCCGGGCACCTACGATTGCGTTCGTAAAATCATTACGGGTTTGAAACGCGCGCATTCGGCGGGTGAATCCTGGTCGTATTCTTCTGGCGGTGCATGGCTGCTGGGCGATGTGCTGGAAAAAGCCACCGGTAAGCCGCTGGCGAAATATCTGGAAAAAACCCTCTGGCAGCCTTACGGCATGGCCCAGGATGGCGTCTGGCACTCGTATCAGCAGGGAAAACATGACGTAGGGGCGCACGGCTTTAACGCGACGTTAGAAGACTGGGGACGTTTCGGCGAGTTTGTAATGAGCGGCGGCCAGTTGCCGGACGGTAAAACAAGTCTGCCTGAACACTGGCTGGAACAGGCGGCAGACTGGAATAAGGCGAAGAATTCGGTTTCAGCTGCGCATCCGGAAGGCATGTACGGCTATCAGTGGTGGAATAATGCCGTCCCCGCCAATGCCAAAAACGTCACGCCAGCGCCGTCTGAATCGCTAAAAGGTTCGATGTGGGCGCTGGGTATTTATGGTCAGGTGATTATGGTGAACCGCGCTGAAAATCTGGTTATTGTTCAGTGGTCAACATGGCCGCAGGCAGAACCTGATTTCAGCGCGCAACCGCTGGAAGCGTCGCTGATGTACAGCGCCATCGCACAGCAGTTACGTTAATCAGATCCAAAAAAACCAGGGTTGCTGCACTGTGATGTGCGGCAACCCTTTTTTATCCTAACCCTGCGGTTTTGCGCTGGCAGCTTCCCATTCTCCAACGCCACTTTTCTCCGGTGTTTTAACAATCATATTAGGCAGCGCCATCTCAATTCCGTTTTCCATGAGCTTTTCGATAATGCGGATATTAATTTCCTGCTGGATATCCATATATTTGTTGTAGTCGGCAGTATTAACGATATGAACCACCTCAATATTCAAACGGTCGGTACCAAAACCCAGCAGATGCGCCCGGTCAAATTTGGTTTCGCCGACGTCGATAATAATCCCTTTGACCATGTCACCGATATTGCGCAGCTTATCCGGCGGGGTATTGATGGCGATACCAAAATTAAACACGATACGGCGGGTTTGCATACGCTTGTAATTATGCAGCGTCTGCTGAAGCAAAATGGCATTCCCGCAGACAATCTGTTCCCCACTCAGGCTGCGGATGCGTGTGGTCTTCAGGCCGATATGTTCCACCGTACCGGCGACATCATTGAACACCACAAAATCACCAATTTCGAAAGGCTTATCAAAGCCAATCGACAGCGAGGCAAACACATCGCTGAGAATGGTCTGGATAGCCAGCGCGATAGCAATACCGCCCACGCCCAGACTGGCGACAAGCGCGGTAATGTTGACGCCAACGTTAGCCAGAATGGATAACAGCATTACCGACCAGACCATCGCGCGGAATATCAGACCGGTGATCACCAGCGTCACCGGATTTTTGTTCATGCCCGGCTGCCGCATGATATGCCGCAACCACGACACCACACCCTGATCAAGCCATAGCGCCATTTGCAGCGCCAGCACCAGAAACCACGCATGGCTGATGGTGTTGTAGAGATTGTCCGGCAGATCGACGAACCGCAGGCTGAACAGGAATGCGGCGACGAATATCAGCAGATTATTAGTGCGGTTGAGAATATCGCCCAATATAAATCGCATTCTGTTGGTCGCCGGATGCACCTCCCCCCAGCTCTTAACGCCTTTGCGCAGAAACGACAGTAACCAGCTCAGTAGCCAGTAAGTCACCAGCGTAACCATCACCATCGTCGCGACGCCAATCCAGAATGCTGGTGTCATCACCAGCGCGATAAAATTAAAATGTGACAGAACATTCATCGTCCCTCCCCGTTTTCAGCACAAAGTACCAGTATAGGAAACGAGGCCCTGGCGGTCGGAAGAATAGGAAAGTTCGGTGATTAGGCGGGTTTTCTGAAAAGAGAACGTGCTAAAGGCTTAGCGCCATCGGTATATAAATGAGTGACTGGCTCGTTTACTATGATTTCTGGGGCGAGTCCGATGTTATGAAATCCGATGTTATGAAATCCGATGTTATGAAATAAGTAAGGATCTGCCCGAACAATGATTACGGGCTATTTGCGGTAAAGGGATATACACAATAAACTCAAAGGATGAATGAGATGATTGGCATTGAGGCTTTGGCATTTTTTAGCCCCGACCTGGATAAGGTTGATGGCATATTTAGAAAGGCTTCTCAGGTGGTTGAGCGGCCTCTGGATGATTTTGATCGAAGCCATCATCGTTCACTGACTAAAAAACAGGTGTCGGACGCAATAAAGAAAACAGATGCCATTGTTGATTCGGTGAGGCTTCAATGTATCGAAGGCAGCAAAATGATTTTGGCTCTGAAATCAGGAACTGAAGCAGACATAGAAGGCCTTCAGATTAAAGAGAACTCAGCTGAAAATCTTCGTTCACGGGTTGCTGAGATTTCGCTAGGTAATAAAAGAATGCTATATACCTTTTTTAAAGCCGAAATGCATGAAGCCTGGGCTCCCCACATCACGCATCTGCGATATATGAAGACCAAGGCACTGCAATCTTTTGAAGATTATCAAAAAATAACCAGTGAACTCTGTGAGCTCGTTGCTCTATATCAGACCCAAAGCAGCGACGAATTTTCGTATGACCTTAACGTGATGTCCCAATCTATCCAGTCAAAAAGCGTTAACCACCCTGATTGGGTTACTACTGGTGAAGATTTTGCCAATTGGATCGAGTCAATGAGAAAGGATGCATAATGACTGTCAGTGTAACTTATTCACAATCATTCATTAATTTGATGTTAACCCTGAAAAAAGAAGAGGTTAAGGTCGTTGGCGACTTCGTCGCATTGCTGAAGTCAAGTGGATTTAGTTCCCTGCCGGGAAGGAATAAGTCCTCAGCAGGAGTCAGTCTCAATCACACCAGGAGGCTGGAATTGATCCAGTATGCAATCGCCAACAGACTCTGGCATTACCATGTCGGTCACCAGTCATATAATCAGAGCAAGCCGTTTGGTGACTGGACATCAAGCCATGTGGTGCATTATCAAAATGAAAATACTACATCGGCAAGATTTGTTCATTACTCCGCTCACCCGCCAATGAAATTACCTGACAAGCAAACCCTGATTTAGCTGAGTCGCATACTTTCAGCATTACCCCTTACACAGCCCACCATCAGGTGGGTTCTTTTTTCCCGTGGTTCAGCAATACAAAGGGCCTGCGGTGAATAAGGACATAAAAAAGCCGGTGACACTTTCGTATCACCGGCTTTTGGCTGCGCCTGGGCGCAGAACTAAAACTTACTGGTTCAGCAGTTGCTGTGCGGTTTTCTCAACCAGCGCCAGCAGAACTTTTACGTCTTCCAGCGTTACTGTCGGGTTCAGCAGAGTCAGCTTGAGACAGGTCACGCCGCTATGCTCAGTAACGCCTACGTTGGCGCGACCAGATTCCAGCAGCGCATCGCCGATTTTCTGGTTCAGCAACGCGATAGCCGCATCGCTGCTGCCCGCCAGTTGCTCAGGACGATAACGGAACAGCACGCTCGCCAGCTGAGGCTTCATCACCAGTTCCAGCGCGGCTTCAGAAGTCACATACTGCGCGACTTCCTGAGCCATCGTCACACCGTGATCGATGATGGCGGCATACTGTTTCTGCCCTAACGCTTCAAGACCCATCCACAGTTTCAGTGCATCGAAACGGCGGGTGGTTTGCAGCGATTTGGACACCAGATTTGGCACACCAGCAGCTTCGTCGAACTCAGAGTTCAGATAAGCCGCCTGATAGCGCATCAGCTCGTAATGACGTTCTTCTTTAAGCAGGAACGCGCCACAGCTGATGGTCTGGAAGAACTGTTTGTGGAAGTCCAGAGTGATGGAATCCACTAACTGGATGCCGTCCAGATAGTCGCGGTATTTTTCGGACAGCAACAGAGCACCGCCCCACGCCGCATCCACATGAACCCAAATCTGATGCTCAGCGGCCAGTTCAGCAATGGCGCGCAGCGGGTCGATAGCACCGGCGTCGGTGGTCCCGGCGGTCGCCACGATCGCGAGTATCTGATCGCCATTGGCCTGCGCCTGTGCGACTTTATCGCGCAGATCGTTGAGATCCATACGCGCGAACTCGTCGGTTTTCACCAGCGTCACGCACTGATAACCCAGACCGAGCAATGCCATGTTCTTCTGCACAGAGAAATGCGCGTTTTCAGAACATAACACTTTAACTTTACGCAGATTACCGACCAGACCATCCTGCTGAATGGAATGACCCTGACGGGCAAAGAAGGCATCACGCGCCAGCATCAGCCCCATCAGATTGCTCTGGGTGCCGCCGCTGGTGAACACGCCCGCGTCGCCAGCCTGATAGCCAACCTGAGTACGCAGCCATTCGATCAGTTTCATCTCAATGATGGTCGCTGACGGGCTTTGATCCCAGGAGTCCATGCTCTGGTTAGTGGCGTTGATCAGCACTTCCGCGGCCTGGCTGACGACCAGACTCGGGCAATGCAGATGCGCAACACACTGCGGATGATGTACAGACAGGCTGTCTTTTAAAAAGTATTCAATGGCGCGTTCAATCGCGGCCTGATTACCCAGGCCGTTTGGATTGAAGTCCAGTTTGATACGTTCACGCAGCTCAGCAACGGTTTTGCCCTGATACATCTCAGGTTGTTGCAGCCACTGCACAACAGCTTCACTGCTCTGCGCAATGGCTTGCTGATAGGCTTCAGTGCTTTGCGCTGAACCTGCCAGAATCGGGTTTAACTCGGACATCAGAATCTCTTACTCCGCTCAGACAGGCTTGACGCCAGCCGCTAACAGCGCCTGCTCAAACTTATCGAGGAAAATACCAAGCTCATCATTGGTGATCAGCAGGGAAGGCAACAGGCGAAGAACGCAACCATTACGGCCACCGCGTTCGAGGATCAGGCCTGCTTCGAAGCATTTTTTCTGCAACAGGGCAGAAAGCTCGCCGTCAGCCGGGTAGCAACCCATATGATCCTGCGCTTCGTTCGGTTTCACGATCTCGATACCGATCATCAGACCCAGACCGCGCACGTGACCAATTACCGGATAACGTTTCTGCATCTCAGCCAGTTTGCCTTTCAGCCACTCGCCCTGTGCAGCCACTTTCTCGGCAATTTTTTCTTCTTTCAGGATTTTCAGCGTGGTCAGGCCGGTCGCCATCGCCAGCTGGTTGCCGCGGAAGGTCCCGGTGTGGTGACCCGGCGCCCAGGCGTCGAACTCTTTTTTGATACCCAGAACAGCCAGTGGCAGACCACCGCCCACCGCTTTAGACATCACAATGATGTCCGGCTCAATACCTGCGTGTTCGAAGGCGAACTGCTTGCCGGTACGGCAGAAACCCGCCTGAACTTCATCGAGGATCAGCAGAATGCCGTGTTCCTGAGTTACTTTACGGATGCGCTGCAACCACTCAGCCGGAGCCGGGTTCACGCCGCCTTCGCCCTGAACGGCTTCCAGGATCACAGCCGCTGGTTTGCGCACGCCGCTTTCCACGTCGTTGATCAGGTTTTCGAAGTAGTAAGTTAATGCTTTGACGCCAGCGTCACCGCCAATGCCCAGCGGGCAGCGGTACTGGTGCGGATAAGGCATAAACTGCACTTCCGGCATCATGCCGTTAACCGCTTCTTTCGGAGACAGGTTACCGGTCACCGCCAGCGTGGCGTGCGTCATGCCGTGGTAGCCACCAGAGAAACTGATGATACCGGTACGGCCAGTGACTTTCTTAGCCAGTTTCATTGCCGCTTCAACAGCATCAGCACCGGACGGGCCGGTGAACTGCAGGCAATATTCTTTGCCCTGTTGTGGCAACACAGAAAGCAGATATTCGGAGAACTGATCTTTCAACGGTGTTGTCAGATCCAGTGTATGTAACGGCAAGCCGCTGGTAATGACATTTTGGATGCTTTGCAGCACGTCAGGATGATTATGTCCCAGAGCCAGCGTACCCGCGCCTGCCAGGCAATCAAGATATTGATTATTCTCAACATCAGTGATCCACACGCCATTGGCTTTCGCGATTGCCAGAGGCAATTTACGAGGATAGCTCCGAACATTCGATTCAAATTCAGCTTGTCTCGCCAAATAGGTTTCATTGTTTCCGTTTAATGAATTCGCACCTAAACTGTCAATACGGACTTTATCCGTCATCATATCTCTCCTACAACCGCGGGTTATTGGTAACGCCGCAATTGAATAAATGGAATTTAAAAGTAAGTACCCTGTGAAAAACGCGGCCAATATATGGCTTTTTTGCCCCCACCTCAATAATTTATTTTGTATAGAATTGTTTATTATTTTGCATACTAATCAATATGTTGCTGATTTAATGAACGATCGTGCTGAGTTTAGCCCATTACGGGGTCATTAATAAAGGCCTAAAAAGCACTTCCGGCCTGTTAAATACAGGCTAAACAGGGATCCCGGCAGGCACTTCCTGCTGACGAAATCGCGAAGAGGTTTGGCCAGATAGGCTTGACGCCGCACAGGTTGGGATACCCGGATCAGACGTCATAGTGAACATTGCAATTATAGTCTCGGGGACAGCAGATAAGTGTCAATAATAATTATATCGCCAGTAACTGGCTGAATATTGGCCTGATATAAATGTTTAAATATATTACAACGAGATCAATTCCACTTAGGGACGAAATAATCCGGACTTTTATTACTGCTTATTAAAACCTTTAATACAGGGCCACTTTTCAAGGATATAACAACGGCCTCATATTGATTCATGAATCCTGCTCATAAGCTCTTGCAGATAACCCCCTCTAATCTGATGAAAGTTCAGCGTCTAGTATGACTGACACTACATCACCTGCCGTTGCCCGCAACGGGAAATCCCATAATCACAAGATGACAGGATTTAAGAAATCAATCAGAGGAAAACCACATGCAAAAACGTCTGCTGGGAAAATCCGGCCTTGAAGTCTCATCACTCGGTTTGGGTTGTATGGGTCTGAGCCATGGATACGGGCCTGCCACGGGGACCAAACAGGCGGTTGAACTGATCCGCGCTGCGGTCGAACGGGGCGTTACTTTCTTTGATACCGCTGAAGTTTATGGCCCTTATCTCAATGAAGAAGTGGTTGGCGAGGCGCTGGCACCGGTTCGTGACAAAGTGGTGATCGCGACAAAATTTGGTTTCACTTTCGGCGATGATAATAAGCAGCAAATCCTTAACAGCCGCCCGGAACATATCCGCCAGGCCGTTGAAGGCTCGCTGAAGCGTCTGAAAACCGACGTTATCGACCTGCTCTATCAGCACCGTGTTGACCCGGAAGTACCGATTGAAGACGTCGCCGGTACGGTGAAAGACCTGATCAGCGAAGGTAAGGTGAAGCATTTCGGACTGTCCGAAGCGGGTGCGCAGACAATCCGCCGTGCGCACGCGGTACAACCGGTGACCGCACTGCAAAGTGAATATTCGATGTGGTGGCGTGAGCCGGAGCAGGAAATCATCCCCACGCTGGAAGAACTGGGCATCGGCTTTGTGCCATTCAGTCCGCTCGGTAAAGGTTTCCTGACCGGTTCCATCACTGCTGATTCAACGTTCGGCAGTGATGATTTCCGGAGCCTTGTGCCACGTTTTTCTCCGCAAGCACTGGCGGCCAATCAGCAGTTGATCACAGTTATTCACCAGATTGCTCAGGACAAAAAAGTGACGCCCGCGCAGATAGCGTTAGCCTGGCTGCTGGCACAGAAACCGTGGATAGTGCCGATCCCGGGAACCACTAAACTGCACCGTCTGGAAGAAAATCTCGGCGCTGCTGAGGTCACGCTGTCAGACGCCGAACTGCGCACCATAGCCACCGCACTGGAGACCGTGAAAGTTCAGGGCGACCGTTATCCGGCTTCACTGATGGCACGCGTTGGCCGTTAACCGGATCAGGCGTTAAACAGACACAAAAAAGGGTCCCTGCGGACCCTTTTCTTATTTTTTTAATTGATCTTTATGTGCGTGGATCAATAACCCTGCGTCACTATCTTGGCCGCACTGGCGAGCACATCACGACGAGATTTTGCATCTTTTTCCGGTTGGGTGAAATACGTTACCAGCACCAGCGGCGCTTTGTTTTCAGGCCAGATCACTGCGATATCATTGGTCGTGCCGTAATCGCCGCTGCCGGTTTTATCGCCGACAATCCAGGTCGCCGGTAATCCTGCGCGGATGCTCATCGCGCCGGTGGTATTCCCTTTCATCCATTCCACCAGTTGTGCGCGCTGCGGTTCCGCCAGCGCGGAGCCCAGCGTCGCGTGTTGCAGGCTCAGCGCCATCGCACGCGGTGACGTGGTGTCGCGCTCATCGCCCGGAATGGCGGTGTTCAGCGTCGGTTCGGTGCGATCCAGACGGAAAGTGTTGTCGCCCAGCGTACGTGCATAATCGGTGACTTTGTGTGGCCCGCCGAGATGTTCGATAAGCTTATTCATGGCGGTGTTATCACTGTATTGCAAGGCCGCTGCCGCCAGTTCGCCAATCGTCATACCCTCGTTGAGATGCTTTTCGGTAATCGGGTTGTAATTCACCAGATCCGATTTTTTCAACGCGACATGCTGAGTAAGGAGATTTTTCTTCACTTCGCTCTCTTTCAGGATCGCCGAAGCCGCCATGAACTTACTGGTGCTGCACATCGCAAAACGTTCATCCGCACGATAAGCAATTTGCGAGTTGTCCGCCGTATCAATCAGCATCACGCCAAGACGTCCGCCGCTTTCTTTTTCCAACGCCGTCAGCTGTTGCTGAACTGACGTCATTTTCGTCGCAGTTTGCGCCCATGACGGCGCGCTGAATGCGAGCATTGGCACCACAGCCGCTGCCATCAGCACGGTTTTACGCAGGGTATTTTTCATCATCAAAGCCTTCTCCTTTATATTGGCGAAGGGATTATGGCAAAAGCTGACACATAAAGTAAAAAACCCGACAGAATTTGTCGGGTTTCAGACGTAAAACAGAAATTTTTCAGAAACTATGCGGAAGTTTAAAAAGTTTCCCAGTTACCTTCTTCAACGGCAGGAACCGGCTGGCGGTTTGACAACAAGGCCGGTGTTTTCGCGTGAGCAGCCTTACGCACCGCCGCCGTCGCAGAACCTGCGCTGACTTTAAAGATGCTGATGGCTTGTGATAAACGCTCCGCCTGCTCATTGAGAGAATACGCTGCCGACGACGCTTCCTGAACCAGTGCGGCGTTCTGCTGCGTCACTTCATCCATCTGCGTAATGGCTTTATTAATTTCCTCAATGCCGGTGCTTTGTTCGTTACTGGCGATAGCGATTTCGCCCACAATGTCGGTCACGCTTTTCACGCTGGACACCACTTCCGCCATCGTCGAACCGGCTTTGGCGACCAGTTGCGTGCCGTTATCCACTTTCGCTACAGAATCGTCAATCAGCACTTTGATCTCTTTCGCAGCACTGGCAGATCGTTGCGCCAGATTCCGCACCTCAGAGGCCACTACCGCAAAACCGCGCCCCTGCTCACCGGCGCGCGCGGCTTCAACCGCAGCATTCAGCGCCAGAATATTGGTCTGGAACGCAATGCCGTCAATTACGGCAATGATATCGACGATTTTGCGTGAAGACGCGTTGATGCCTTCCATGGTGTGAACCACTTCGCCCACCACTTCTCCGCCCTGCACAGCCACGCGGGAAGCCTGCGCCGCCAGCTGATTGGCCTGACGCGCGTTATCGGCATTCTGCTTCACAGTCGCGGTCATCTGCTCCATGGCCGAGGCCGTTTCTTCCAGCGAACTGGCCTGCTGTTCGGTGCGTGAAGACAAATCCAGGTTTCCGGCCGCGATTTCACCCGAGGCGCTGTGGATCGCGTTGGTACCCGCACGCACTTCGGTCACAATCTTCAGCAGGTTTTCGTTCATGTTTTTCAACCCCTGCATGAGCTGACCGGTTTCATCGTTTGAACTCACGTGGATTTGCGTGGTCAGATCCCCTGCCGCGACGTTTTCTGCCACTTTTACGGCAGTATTCAGCGGACGGGTGATAGAACGGGTGAGGAAAAAGCCCAGCGTGGCCGCCACCAGAATCGCCAGCGCGGAGAAAATCAGTGTCAGCTGAATCGCCGTTGCGCCATCGGCAATCGCCGTTTTGCCTTCGCTCTGTAACTGCTGATCCTGCGAGTCGGCAAACGCCGTTGCCAGATCCAGATAAGCATTTTGTGACGTAGTCAGTTTGCGCAGAACGAATTCCGTCGCGCCGTCCATATCCCCGGCACGCGCTAAATTGACCAGTTGTTCTTTCGCGGCTTCAAAGGTGTCACTGGCATCCTGCAACGCTTTAATCTTTTGTTTGCCTGTCACCGTCGTCTGGATAGCGGCGATTTTATCCATCGCTAAATTAGTTTGTTTAACGGTGTCATCAAGCTGTAAATAACGTTTTTTATTTTGCTCAGGATTTTTGGTATCGATGACAATACCGCGAAGATATTTAATCTGATCGTTCACCCCGTCACGGACATCAAATGCCAGCCGCACTTTGACATAACGGTCGCTGACTATTTGTTCGATAGTGCTGTTAATACTGCTTATTTTCGTCACTGCCGTTACGCTGACGATGATCAGCAGCAGTATCACCAGACTAAATGCCGCACCCAGACGGGCACCGACACGCATATTGTTGATCGCTTTAAACATTCCTTCTCCCTTGTTTCCTGGCCAATAAAATAAATACAAT
Source organism: Rahnella variigena (assembly GCF_003610915.1). Taxonomy (NCBI): domain Bacteria; kingdom Pseudomonadati; phylum Pseudomonadota; class Gammaproteobacteria; order Enterobacterales; family Yersiniaceae; genus Rahnella; species Rahnella variigena. The sequence continues at coordinate 146,918 of NZ_NSDJ01000002.1, read as the reverse complement.
GAAAAAATATTTCAAAATATTGATTACATAGAGGAACTACTTTGCAGATATTTATTTAATCCAACAGGGTTATCGGTATAAATAAAGGAATCTTTAGCGAAGAGAATATTAGGAAAGTGTAAATAAGGATGACCATTCTGCTCCCTCCCCTGCGAAGGGGAGGGTTGGGGTGGGGTATTAAGGTCAGTCGATAACGTTGAAATTCACTTAAGCTTTCTTTTCGTCATTAATACCCCCTCCCGCCTCCCCCTTCGCAGGGGGAGGAGCACAACGAAACCGCCGGGCAGGAGGAGGAGTATTAATTAGCAAACATTTCTTCCAGCCAGCCGACCCGAATCTCAGGTACGGAGTGCAGCAATTCGCGGGTGTAATCGTCCAGCGGTTCGGCCAAAGTGGAGCTGACCGGGCCCTGGCGCACAATCACGCCCTGTTTTAGCACCGCGACGTCATCGGCGACTTCCCGCACCACCTGCAAGTCGTGAGTGATGAACAGGTAAGAAATGCCGGTGTCTTGCTGGATCTGGCGCAGTAATGCCAGCACATCGCGGGCGACTAACGGGTCGAGTGCCGAGGTGGGCTCATCACAAACGATAACTTTGGGTTCAGCCGCCAGTGCCCGCGCGATACAAACGCGCTGTTTCTGACCGCCGGAAAGCGCATCAGGAAAACGCTCTGCCAGTTCAGCATTAAGCCCGACTTGCGCCAGCAAAGCTTTTACCCGTGCCTCACGCTCACTGCGGTTCAGCGTGGTAAAACACGCCAGCACGCGCGAAATCTGGCCGCCGATACGCTCTTTCGGGTTAAGCGCCGTATCAGGGATCTGATGGATCATCTGTACATCGCGCAATTGCACGCGGCTGCGCTGACGCAGTCCGGCGGGAAGTAAGGTCTGCTCCAGGCTGACATCTCCTGATTCCGGCACCAGTAATCCGCAAATCACTTTTCCGAGGGTCGATTTGCCTGAACCCGATTCACCAATGACCGCCAGCGTGCGGCCACGCGGCAAACTGAGTGAGATGTTTTGCAGCACCGGCTGCGCATGATAGCGGGCGCTGATATTACTGATCGTCAGCATCAGCGGCGCGTCGCCGGTTTGCGGTGTTTTGGTCTTGCCCTGCGCCTGTAACAGGCGGCGGGTGTAATCCTGCTGAGGCTCAGCCAGCAGTTGTGCCGTCGGCGCGTGCTCCACCATTTTGCCATGCTGCAATACCATAATGTGATGGCTTATCTGCGCGACCACCGCCAGATCATGGCTGATATAAATCGCCGCCACGCCGGAAAGACGAATGACATCGCTGATAGCCTTTAGCACGCCGAGCTGCGTGGTAACATCCAGTGCCGTCGTCGGCTCATCGAAAATCAGCAGTTCCGGCCCCGCGCAAAGTGCCATCGCAATCATCGCCCGCTGTAACTGGCCACCGGAAACCTGATGCGGATAGCGCTGATAAAACTGCTGCGGCTCCGGCAAACCAAGCTGTTCGAACAGCTCAATTGCCCTCGCCTGCGCCTGCTGGCGGTTAAAAATATTGTGTTTCAGCGCTGCTTCAATCACCTGCTCGCCGAGCGTTATCGCCGGATTAAACGCCGCACCGGCAGATTGCGCCACATAGGCAATTTGCCTGCCGCGCACCTGACGCAACTGTCGGTCAGAAAGCTGCGTCAGGTCCTGCCCGCTGAAGGCAATCTTGCCTGACTGAATGCGCATCCCCTGACGGCAATGCCCGAGGATTGCCAGTCCGATGGTCGATTTGCCCGCACCTGATTCACCAATCAGTCCGAGCACTTCGCCGCGTCTGACGGTAAAAGAGACATTATCCACCAGCGTGCGCGGACTTTTTCCCTGCGAAACCACACACAAGTTTTCAACGTTCAGTAACTGTTCATTCATGCTTTTTTCCCCCAGACGCGACGCTGACCGCTCATCAGCCAGTCCGCCACTGCGTTGACCGCCAGCGCCAGCACGGCAATGGCACCGCCTGGAATTAATGCCGCCCAGACACCAAACAGAATGCCGTCTTTGTTATCGCGTGCCAGTCCGCCCCAGTCGGCGGTCGGTGGCTGAACGCCTAAACCGAGGAAAGACAGCGCGGAAAGGAACAGCAAAATGAAGATAAAACGCAGGCCGAATTCGGCAATTAACGTCTGTAATGCATTCGGTAAAATGACCCGCCACAGGATCCAGCCGAGGCTTTCGCCGCGCAGACGCGCCACATCGACAAATTCCATCACGCCGATATCCACCGCGAGAGAACGTGCCACACGCAGTACACGGGTAGATTCCAGTAAACCGAGCACCAGCGTCAGCACCAGAATGGTTTTAGGTAACACAGCCAGCACGATCAGTGCCAGGATCAGCGTCGGGATCGCCATCACGATATCGTTGCAGCGGGAAATCACCTGATCCAGCCAGCCACCGTGCAGTCCGGCGATAAAGCCCAGCGTACAGCCGACGATAAACGCCACCAGCGCCGCCAGCGCGGTCACGCCCAGGGAAACGCGTGTGCCCCAGATCAGCCGGGAAAGCAGATCACGTCCGAGATTATCGGTGCCAAGAAGTGCGTTGGGTCCCGGTAAATCCCACGACATGCCGAGCGTCTGATCCGGTGCATGAGGCGCCAGCCACGGAGCAAAAATGGCGATAACAATAAACAGACTCAGCACCAGCAGGCCGAGAATCGAAGCAGGTTTTAATGCAGGCATGACAACTATTCCTAAGATTCAGCGGTTGTGGCGTAAACGCGGATTTGAGATCAGCGCCATCACATCTGCCAGCAAATTCAGCAGGATATAAATGCCGGCCAGTAACAGCGCGCAGTCCTGCATCACCGGAATATCACGCTTGCTGATGCTGTCGACCATGTATTGTCCGAGTCCCGGATACACAAACACGTTTTCGACAATCACCACGCCAACCATCAGATACGCCAGATTAATCGCCACGACGTTAATAATCGGCCCGATAGCATTGGGTAAAACGTGACGCCACAAAATGCGCGACGGCGACAACCCTTTCAGCAGCGCAGTGTCGACATACGCCGAACTTTGCGCGGCAATCAGCGCAGCACGGGTCATGTTGCTCATATGCCCGAGGATCGCCAGCACCAGCGTGGCACACGGCAGGGAAATCGCTGAAAGTTTGGCCGTCAGCGGCATATCTGCCGTGATACTGCTGTTGCTTGGCGCCCACGCCAGCGTGATGGCAAAAATCAGGATCAGCAGATAACCGGAGAAAAACTCCGGCAACGCGACCGTCGCGCGGGTGATCACATTGAGCAGCGTATCAATAACACTGCCGTGATAGCGCACTGAGATAAACCCGATCAGCAGCGCCAGCGGAACCGCAATCGCGGCGGTGCATCCGGCTAGAAACAGCGTATTGCCCAGACGGGTAAACAGCGGACCGCTGATGGCTTCACGGGTAGAAAAACTGGTGCCGAAATCACCGTGCAGCACGCCAAACAACCAGCTCAGATAGCGGCTGACGGCCGGTTTATCCAGCCCGAGCTGGAGATTCAGTTCGCGAATGGCATCCGGCGTCGCGCTCTGGCCCAGAATAGCCGTCGCGGCATTGCCCGGCAGCAGCTGCACACCGGCAAAAATCAGCACCGAGACCGCGAGCACCACCAGCACGCCATAAAACAGGCGCACCAGCACCATGCTCAGAAGGCCGGAATGAGGTTGCGAAAAACGGCCCGCAGGCCGTTGAGTCGCTTTCTGTTGTGCAGATAAGTCAGACATATTTTTACCCGGTTCAGCCTTCGATCCAGACTTTTTCCGCCGCGCGGTTGCCACTCAGCGGCATCCCCGGAACGGAGGTGAACCCTTTGATTTTGGAAGAACAGCCATCGAGCGCATCGGCATACAGCGGAATGATTTCGCTGCCCTGATCGACCAGCATCACCTGAATATCGTGATAAATCTGCTTGCGGCGCGCTTCGTCCGGTTCACCGCGTGCGGCTTTCACCATCGCATCGAACTCAGGCACATGCCACGCCGATTCGTTCCACGAAGACTGGCTGGTGAACACCAGTGAAAGCAGCGCATCAGCAGTCGGACGGTTTGCCCAGTTAGACGAAACAAAAGCTTTCTTCTGCCAGATATCATTCCAGAACGCATCGTCCGGCACGCGTACCACATTCAGGTTAATGCCCGCTTTGGCCGCGGATTGCTGATAAATCTGACCGGCATCGACTGCGCCGGGGAAACCGGCATCAGCCACATTCAGCGTCAGCGGACCGCTGAAACCAGACTTCTTCCAGTGGAATTGCGCTTTTTCTGGGTCGTACGGACGCTGCGGAATGTCTTTCGCGAAGTAACGGTTCGACGGGAAGATCGGGTTGTCATTCGCCACGCTGGCATAACCGCCGAGCACGGTGTCGATTATTTTCTGACGATCAATGGCGTATTTCAGCGCCAGACGGCCATCAACATTATCGAACGGCGCGAGATTCGACAGCCCCGGGAAGGTGTAAATCATGCTGTCTTTGGCACGCACCAGTTTGAGGTTCGGCATACGCTCGATGCGGCTGACAATGCGCGGATTCACGCGGTTAATCAGTTGCGCCGATCCGCTGACCAGCGCGGCCACACGGGCAGTAGAATCGTTCATTGCCAGCGTTTCGACCGAATCGACATGACCACGTTCGCTGTTCCAGTAGTTCGGATTGCGTTTGGTCAGCGTGGTGACGCCCGGCTGGAATTTCTCCAGGATAAAGGCGCCGGTACCGATGCCTTTATCAAAGCTTTCGTTTTCAGCGGTAATGGCGAAATGCACGGCGCTCAGCAGCCAGACGAATTCGACGTCCGGCGCGGTGAGTTTGATCGTCACTTCATGTTCACCGGTAGCTTCAATGGAACTGACCGGATCCAGATACCCTTTCACCGGCGACGTGGATTTCTCGCCACGATGGTGATTAAGGGAATACACCACGTCTTTCGCGCCCAGTGAGCGACCGTCATGGAACTGCACGCCCTGACGGATTTTCAGCACCCAGGTTTTGCTGCCGTCAGTGGAAGCCCACGACTCGGCCAGCGACGGCGCGAGCTTCGCGTTTTCGTCGATTTCCACCAGATTGTTAAACATCTGCGAGCCAACGAAATACATATAAGTTTCGAACCAGAACGCTGGATCCAGACGGTCAGTACTTGAGGCGTTATCTACGCCGACGACCAGATGGCCGCCTTTTTTCGGTTTATCTGTCTCCGCAGCAAAAGCATTTCCCAGCCACAGAGAATGCGTTGCCGCAGCAACGGTAAGTGCCCCCGCACTTTTAATAAACGAACGACGATCAATCATGTGTTTCCCCTGTCTCCGAAGGATGCCTTCAGAATATAAATGTGATTTTTTCTTTTTATGGACGTTATTTAACGAAGGCTTTTTTCAGCGCCGCAATATGTTCCGGCCCGATGCCGCAGCAGCCGCCAACCATCGTCGCGCCCTGCGCCACCCAGTCTTTGGCGAAATCGAGGTATCCGGCAGGATCGGTGTCCTGACGCATTTTGCTCAGCCCTTCGTTGGCACCGCGCGTGTTATCGGAAGGTTCAAAGGCGTTGGCATAGACACCGATATCAAGCGCCGATCCCTGCGCGGTCAGTGCAGCGCGTGCGGTTTTCACCGCCGTCGCCATCACTTCCGGTCGGCTGCAATTGAACAGCACCGCACCGGCAGAAATCCGCAGTGCAGCGTTCACCGCCTCAGCAACGGATTCGCCGGAACGCAGCAGCGCATTGCCCTGCGGATCAAGATTGTCCTGCAAAGTGAAGGACAGCCACAGCGGACGGGGGTCATCGCCCAGCACATCACGCACCGCTTCAACTTCCGCCACAGAACTCTGTGTTTCCGCCAGCCAGACATCGACGTTACCGGTCAGGTTATCCACCAGCACCTGAAGTAATTTTTTAGCCGCCACCGGTTCGAACAGATCCGGGCGATAAGAACCCAGAACCGGAGGAAGCGAACCCGCAACGAGCACCTTAGCCGGAGCCGCATCCGCCGCTTCACGCGCCAGTTTGCCGGAAAGAGCGATCAGCGCCGCGCCCTGCTCAGCAAAAACATCGTCCCCGACGTGGAACGGTACAACGGCGTAGCTGTTGGTGGTGATCACCTGAGAACCGGCAGCGATAAAGGCATCATGCGCGGCACGCACAAACTGCGGAGCCTCTATCAGCGCCAGCGCAGACCATTCCGGCTGACGAAAAGGAGCGCCCATCCGGGCCAGTTCGCGACCCATGCCGCCATCGAGGATTTGAATGTTACTGAACATTGTGTCACCACCATCGTATTTTTCTTAGCCGAATCAATCGTTAACACGGCAGGTGATGACACTCTACAAAACGAACGTTTAGATGTCTAGATTTCTTAATGGCTAAAAGGTGGATTTTTAATTGCAAATTGTTCTCACCTGGCGGTGAGGAGCTGGATCGAGAATGTTTCGGTTTTTCACTCGCCGTGAGGGCTGGATCGAGAATATTTCGGTTTCTCACTCGCCGTGAAGGCTGGATCGAGAATGTTTCGGTTTCTCAAGTACTGCGATCACTTAACGCGCTGCGCCAAAACCGACCAGAGGGGAAAGGCTTTCCCCCTCTGAACTCCCCTCGCTTTTTCAATACGCGCTCCGCCAGACACTATGTTTCAGGTATCCCGGTGACAGGCTGGAAATCTTGCCGCTTTGCGGTTCCTTCTCTCGGTCCTGAAGCCTGAGGTCTTCAGGCCGCTCCGTTCAGCAAGATTTCTGAATCGCCCGCACCATCTTAAATTCAACGGCATACTGTTTTTTATCTTTGCTCCTCCCCCTGCGAAGGGGGAGGCTGGGAGGGGGTTTTAAGCGCAAACACTGTTTGTTCTGGTCAGAGCAAACTCCTGCTTCTTAATTTATTTTTAATACCCCACCCCAACCCTTCCCTTCGCAGGGGAGGGAGCGTTGCGGCTATCGGTGTGGGCGGCCAACCCACGCACCCTCTCCCCCTGTCTGTAATATTTATTTACAGCAGTAAACCCAATGCGTATTATTCTCATTCGTTTTATTAACCATGCTCATTTTATCTTCTCCAGCCCTTGTTCCGGGGATCCTGGCGGGGTTTGCTCATGCTGATAAAGCCGTATTCATAAAAAAATGCAGTGGTTTAAAAAATAAGAAAATAACCGTGTGGAGAATACTTATGTCAAATTTTACAGGGAATTACGCCGTCAGGAGTGTTAAGGAAAATCCTCAAAACAATTCAGGAAAGAAACTTTCACTTTCCATCATTGCCCTGCTGGTTTCATCTTCATTGCATAGTGCTTATGCAGCAGAAGCCAGCGCAAAAAAAACCGCTGAAGACACGGTTGTCGTCACCGGTCAGAACGACACCAGCGCGGCAGATACCTCAGCGACCGATTACAGTGTGCCGGTTACCACCGCGGGCACCAAAATGGCGCTGACTGCACGCGATATCCCGCAGTCCGTCAGCATTATCAGCACACAACGTATGCAGGATCAGCAGCTTCAGTCGCTGGGTGATGTGCTGCGAAACACCACCGGGATCCAGGAAAGTGTCTCTGACCTTGACCGCCGTACCTACTACGCGCGCGGTTTTCTGATCGACAACTACATGGTTGATAACATCCCGACCACCTTTGACCCACGCTGGGACATTGGTGATTCCCAGTCCGACACGGCCATTTATGATCGTATCGAAGTTGTCCGTGGTGCGACCGGCCTGATGACCGGTCCGGGGAATCCGTCAGCGTCCGTTAACCAGGTGCGTAAACATGCCGACAGTAAAGAGTTCACCGGTAACGTTGCCGCCAGTTACGGCAGCTGGAACAAACAACGCTATGTGGCGGATTTATCTACCCCGCTGAATGAATCCGGCAGCGTGCGCGGCCGTCTTGTCACCGGTTATCAGGATAAAAACAGCTACGTTGAACGTTACGGCGCGACCAAAAAATTCGTGTATGCCACCGTGGATGCTGACCTGACCGATTCCACTCTGCTTTCGGCGGGCTACGAATTCCAGCAAACCAACACCGACAGCCCGACCTGGGGCGGAATGCCGCGCTGGTATCTGGACGGCAGCAAAACAGACTATCGCCGTGGTTTTAACTCGGCACCGGACTGGGCTTACAGCGATAAAGAAACCACCAAGCTGTTCACCACCCTGAAACAGTCCTTCGACAACGGCTGGCAGGCAACCCTGAACGGCACGCATACCGAATCGCACATCGACTCTAAGATGATGTATATCGACGGCACATTTGATAAAACCACCGGCGTCGGTGAATCGGCCTATGCCGGATATCCGGTCGTTGCGGGTACCGGCTACAACACCGGTAAGCGTAAAGTCGATGGCGTCGATGCCTTTGCCAGTGGCCCGTATCAGCTGTTTGGCCGTCAGCACGAGCTGATGACCGGCGTGAGCTACAGCAAACAGCAGAACACCTATTACAGTTCCTTTGCCAATATTTCCACCGAAGAGCTCGGCAACTTTAATGATTTCAACGGACAGTTCCCTGAGACCGACTGGAACCCGCGTTCTCTGGCCGAAGACGACACTATCCGTCAAAAGTCAGCCTATGTTGCGACTCGTCTTTCACTGGCCGATCCGCTGCATCTGATCGTCGGGGCGCGTTACACCAACTGGAACTCGCACACGCTGACCGATCAGATCGAGAAGAACAACATCACGCCGTATGCCGGTCTGGTGTTTGACATCAACGATACCTGGTCGACCTACGCGAGCTACACCTCGGTGTTCCAGCCACAGACTTACCGTGATATCAACGGCGCGTATCTTTCCCCGGTCATCGGTAAAAACTACGAAGCGGGTGTGAAATCTGACTGGTTTAACAGCCGCCTGACAGCGTCCGTTTCCATCTTCCGCGCAGAACTGGACAACGTTGCGCAGAGTACCGGACGTACAATCCCGGGCTCGACCGATACGGCCTATGAAGGGAAAGACGGCACCGTCAGCCGTGGCGTGGAATTTGAAGTGAACGGCGCACTGACCGATAACTGGCAGATGACGTTCGGCGGCACCCGTTACATTGCAGAAGATGAAAACGGTGATGCGGTTAACCCGCAACTGCCGCGCACCCAGCTGAAATTGTTCTCCAGCTACCGTCTGCCGATGTTGCAGGATCTGACCGTCGGCGGTGGCGTGAACTGGCAGACTCACGTCTGGCAGGACGTCCCTGGCCCGAGCGGCAACGGCACCCGTTATGCAGAGCAAGGCAGCTACGCGCTGGTCAATCTGTTCAGCCGTTATCAGGTCACGAAACAGCTGGCCGTGCAGGGCAATATCAACAACCTGTTCGACAAGGAATATGACACCAGCGTGAACCAGTATGTGGTATATGGCGAGCCGCGGAATGTGTCGGTGACGGCGAGCTATAGTTTCTGATTTGCTCAGGCCGCAGCAATTGCGGCTTATCACTTGCAGTGAGGGCAGAACGGGTATATTTCGGTTTCTCACTCGCCGTGAGGGCTGGATCGAGAATATTTCGGTTTCTCAAGTGCTGCGGTCACATGACGCGCTGCGCCGAAACCGACCAGAGGGGAAAGGCTTTCCCCTCTGAACTCCCCTCGCTTTTTCAATACGCGCTCCGCTCGCTGGCTATGTTTCAGGTATCTCCGCGACAGGCTGGAAATCTTGCCGCTGCGCGGTACCTTCTCTCGGTCCTGAAGCCTGAGGTCTTCAGGCCGCTCCGTTCAGCAAGCTTTCTGAATCGCCCCCACGATCTTAAATTCAACGGCATACTGTTTTTCATCTTTTAAAAAGGTTGATTGGCGTGATCAAAAATGGCACCGAATGAACGGTTCGAGACCTTTGGCTCGAAGCCTGAAATTCGGGGATCGCGCAGCGATGACATTTTGCGCCACTCACTATTGCACCAGAACATGTCCGTCGTGCCTGCGACAGCGCGCAGTAAAAAAGCGCGGAGTCCAGAGGCCCGCGCGTTACCGGGTCTCTGGTCGGTGTGGGCCGACGCCCACGGTCTTGACCTTGACCTGGAAATTGATTTTAAAATCGCCCCCTTTGCACCGATCCGTGCAAAAAACCAAAACTTACATAATTCCCCATGTTTCAACATGCTTTTATAAAGTACCATTAACATCATGAACACCATCCCCAATCCCCCTGTCTTTGACGGTCATAACGACCTGTTACTTCGCCTGTGGCTGCATGACGCAGCAGATCCTGCTGCTCAGTTTCTTGATGGCGCACTTGAAGGGCATCTCGATCTCAGGCGTTGTCGCCTCGGCGGTTTCGCAGGCGGTTTATTTGCCATTTTCGTACCACCTGCTTCGTATATGCCGCAACTGAAGCCAAATTCTCCGCCAGAACCGCATGACGCGTTAGCCATCACGCAGGCGCAGATTTCATTGCTTGAACGCCTTGAAACGCAGTCATCCGGGCGGGCAAAAATCTGCCGGACGGTCGCCGAAATTGAGCATTGTATGGCTCACGGCCTGCTGGCAATGGTGATGCATATCGAGGGCGCGGAAGCGCTGGGCGATGACTATTCACGGCTGGAAGTCTGGTATGAAAAAGGGCTGCGCAGCATCGGGCCGCTGTGGAATTTACCCAATCAGTTTGGTACTGGAGTCAAAGGTGATTTTCCGGGTTCGCCGGATACCGGTGATGGCCTGACGCCCGCCGGGCTTGATTTACTGCGTGAATGCAACCGCAAAAAAATTCTGTTCGATGTCTCGCACATGAACGAAAAAGCCTTCTGGCAGACAGCAAAATTCAGCGATGCCCCGCTGGTCGCCACTCATTCCAATGTCCATGCGTTATGCCCGCAACCGCGTAATCTGACCGATAAACAACTGGCCGCCATTGCCGAAAGTGACGGCTTTGTTGGCGTGAATTTCGGCACCGCGTTCCTGCGTGCCGATGGGAAACGCAACGGCGACACCCCGATCACCGAAATTGTTAAACATCTTGATAACCTTATTGGTAAACTGGGCGAAGAAAATGTCGGTTTTGGTTCGGATTTCGACGGTATCAATGTGCCGGACGCGCTGGGTGATGTTGCCGGACTGCCCGTTCTGTTGCAGGCCATGTCTGATGCGGGCTACGGCAAGCCGCTTATCGAAAAAATCGCGTACCGCAACTGGCTGAAAGTATTAAAGCAAACGTGGGGTGAATAGTTTTTCATCCGGCGTTTTGCGCTAATCCCTGTGGCTTACAGGGCAATATCGGTCTGGCACCATCGCAACATTTTTGTAGCCAAACCGGCGATATTTGACAATAAGCCGATCACCTTCCGCAATGAAAGCGGCAGTGAACTTAAAACTGTAATCACCAAGAGGACGTTATCATGTGGACTAAACCTTCTTTCGAAGACCTGCGTTTAGGCTTAGAAGTGACGCTGTACATTTCTAACCGCTAAGCCCTTATGCCCACGGTTCGCTGTGGGCATCTTCCTTCCCTTTCCCCTGGTTCACACATGCAAATTATCGTACTTGGTTCAGCGGCTGGCGGCGGCTTCCCGCAGTGGAACTGCAATTGCAGCAACTGTCAGGGTGTGCGCAATGGCACCATGAAAACCTCCGCGCGCACGCAATCTTCTATCGCCGTCAGCGACAACGGCAGAGACTGGGTGCTGTGTAACGCTTCGCCGGACATTTGCCACCAGATAGCCGCCACGCCCGAACTGATTAAACACGACGTTTTGCGCGGCACCGCCATCGGTTCCATCATCCTGACCGACAGCCAGATTGATCACTGCACCGGTCTGCTGAATTTGCGCGAAGGCTGCCCGCATCAGGTGTGGTGTACGCCGGAAGTCCACGACGATCTCACTACCGGCTTCCCGATTTTCACCATGCTTTCGCACTGGAATGGCGGCCTGCAACACCACGCTATCGAACCGGAGAACAGCTTCTCCGTGGCCGTGTGCCCGGATCTGAAATTCACTGCCATTCCGCTGCTGAGCAACGCACCGCCTTATTCGAAATACCGCGGCAAACCGCTCCCCGGCCACAATATCGCGCTGTTTATTGAAGACACGAAAACCGGCACCTCGCTGCTGTACGCACCGGGTCTGGGCGAGCCAGACGACGAGCTGATGAAGTGGCTCAATAAAGCTGACTGCCTGCTGATTGACGGCACGCTGTGGCAGGACAACGAGCTGGCGACCACCGGCGTTGGCCGCAATACCGGCAAAGACATGGGCCATCTGGCGCTTGCCGAAGAACAGGGGCTGATTGCCCTGCTTTCTTCCCTTCCGGCGGAACGCAAAATTCTCATCCATATTAATAATACCAACCCGATCCTCAATGAATCCTCTGCCGAGCGGCAGGCGCTGACGCAGCAAAATATTGAAGTCAGCCGGGACGGGATGCGCATCGAACTTTAGGTAAATACGATTATGACGACTTCTTCACACCCGACGTCACCGATGACGCCGCAAGAATTTGAACAGGCGCTGCGTGCCAAAGGCGCGTTCTACCACATCCATCATCCCTACCATATTGCGATGCACAATGGTCAGGCGACGCGCGAGCAAATTCAGGGCTGGGTAGCGAACCGGTTCTATTATCAGACCAGTATTCCGCTGAAAGACGCGGCTATTATGGCTAACTGTCCGGATCCCCTGACCCGCCGCAAATGGGTGCAGCGTATTCTTGATCACGACGGTTATGACGGCAGTGAAGGCGGTATCGAAGCCTGGCTGCGACTGGGTGAAGCGGTCGGTCTGGATCGTGATGTGCTGCTGTCAGAAGAAATGGTGTTGCCGGGCGTGCGTTTCGCCGTCGATGCCTACGTCAACTTTGCCCGCCGCGCCGTCTGGCAGGAAGCGGCGTGCAGCTCGCTGACTGAACTGTTTGCCCCGCAAATCCATCAGGCGCGTCTCGACACCTGGCCGCAGCATTACAAATGGATCGAGGAAGAGGGTTACGGCTATTTCCGCAGCCGTCTGAGTCAGGCGAATCGCGACGTCGAACACGGCCTGCAACTGGCGCTGGAATACTGCGATACCGTTGAAAAACAACAGCGTATGCTGGAAATCCTGCAATTCAAACTCGACATTCTGTGGAGCATGCTCGATTCCATGACCCTGGCTTACGAACTTAACCGCCCGCCGTACCACAGCGTGACGCAACTGGCGGTCTGGCACAAAGGACGACTTCTGTGATCACCATTACCGAACACTACACGCCGATGTTCCGCCGCGGCTACCGCATGCAATTTGAAAAAACGCAGGACTGCCACGTGATTTTGTATCCGGAAGGCATGGCAAAACTCAACGACAGTGCGACGTTTATTTTGCAACTGGTCGACGGCGAGCGGACGATTGCCAATATCATTGATGAGCTGAATGAGCGCTTCCCTGAAGCCGGTGGCGTGAATGATGACGTCAAAGATTTCTTCGCTCAGGCCCATGCACAAAAGTGGATTACCTTCCGTGAACCTGCTTAAACCTGCGGTCAAACCGCCACTGTGGCTGCTGGCCGAACTGACTTACCGCTGCCCGCTGCAATGCCCGTATTGCTCGAATCCGCTTGATTTCGCCAAACAGGAAAAAGAACTGACCACCGCCCAGTGGATCAAGGTGTTTGAAGAAGCGCGGGAAATGGGCTCGGTGCAAATCGGTTTCTCCGGCGGCGAACCGCTGGTGCGTAAAGACTTGCCGGAGCTCATCCGCGCTGCGCGTGATCTGGGTTTTTACACCAACCTGATCACGTCCGGGATCGGGCTGACGGAAAAGAAAATCGATGCGTTTGCACAAGCCGGTCTGGACCATATTCAGATCAGCTTCCAGGCCAGTGACGAAGAGCTGAACGCCGCGCTGGCGGGCAATGCTAAAGCTTTCCAGCAAAAGCTGGCGATGGCAAAAGCAGTAAAAGCCCACGGTTATCCGATGGTGCTGAACTTCGTGCTGCACCGCCATAACATCGATCAGATCGACAAAATTATCGACCTGAGCATTGAGCTGGACGCCGACGATGTCGAACTGGCGACTTGTCAGTTTTACGGCTGGGCACAGCTCAACCGCGAAGGGTTGCTGCCGACCCGGGAGCAGATCGCCCGCGCCGAAGACGTGGTACATCAGTACCGCGAGAAAATGGCCGGAACCGGTAATCTGGCGAATTTGCTGTTTGTGACGCCGGATTATTACGAAGAACGTCCGAAAGGCTGCATGGGCGGCTGGGGCGCGATTTTCTTAAGTGTCACGCCGGAAGGCATGGCGCTGCCGTGCCACAGCGCGCGCCAGCTGCCGGTGGAATTCCCATCGGTACTGGAAAATACCCTGCAGGAAATCTGGTACGACTCCTTCGGCTTTAACAAATACCGTGGCTTCGACTGGATGCCGGAACCTTGCCGTTCCTGCTCTGAAAAAGAGAAGGATTTCGGCGGCTGTCGCTGTCAGGCATTTATGCTGACCGGCAATGCTGATAACGCCGATCCGGTGTGTTCCAAATCTGAACATCACGGCATGATCCTCGCCGCACGCGAGCAGGCGAATTGCACCAACATTCAGATCAATCAGCTCCAGTTCCGCAACCGCGCGAACTCGCAACTGATCTTCAAAGGCTGAAACGCTGATGCTGCCTGACGTGCAGTCACTGACGCTGGCGAACGGCCTGCGGGTTAACATGCTTCACGACCCGCAGGCCTCGCGTGCTGCCGCACTCATTCACCTTGATGCCGGAAGTCATCACGAACCGCCGGAATTCCCCGGTCTGGCGCATCTGTTCGAACACGTTGTGTTTGCCGGAGGCCGTCAGTTTCAGGGTGACGATCGGCTGATGATGTGGGCGCAGGCCGAGGGTGCAAAACTCAACGCCACCACGCACGCGAATGCCACCGCATGGTTTTTCGACATGACACCGGCAAAATTTGAAGCGGGTCTGGCACGGCTGGTGGATATGCTGGCGCAACCGCTGCTGGCAGAGGATTCGGTCAGGCAGGAAGTGTCTGTCATTGACGCCGAATACAACATGCTGACCGGCCATGCAGACTCGCTGTGTGATGCGGCACTGAGTCTGGCGTTTAACGCTCCGGCGCGCCTGCACGATTTTCACGTCGGTAACCGTGCCTCTTTCGGCGAAGATATTCCCGCACTGCAACGGGCGCTGACGCACTATCATCAGCAATTTTTCACCGCAGACCATCTGACGCTGTGGCTGCAGGGCCCGCAATCTTTCACAGAACTGACCGCGCTGTCAGAACGTTACGGCAATGCCTTTTCAGCCCGCAACGGTTATCAGCCAGCGCCCGCTCAGCCTGTTGTATTACGCGACAAACACCATCTTCAGCTGCGTCTTGACGGTTCACCGCGGCTGCGTTTTTCGTTCCCGGTCACACATTGCCCTGCCCTGACCTTATTGCGTCAGCTACTGACAGACGAAGCACCGGATAGTTTGCTGGACACCCTGCGGACGCAGGCGCTGGCCGATGATGTGCGGGTTTCGCTGCCGTATGCATCAGAGCGTGACGCTATTCTCAGCGTTGAATTTCTGGTCTGCGAGACTTCGCCCGGTTTGCGCGCCCGCATCGAAACGCTGTTCTGCCTGTGGCTGCAACAGTTCCGCGATTTAAGCGCGGAACATCTGCAACATTATGCCGCCCTCGCACATCGCGATTTCAGCCGTTTAACGCCGCTGGATCAGCTGCGCACGCGAACGCTGGACTTTCCGCCCGCCACCCAAAATGGCTGGCAGACATTACTCGCTGAGTTGCATCCGCGGAACATGACGCGACTGTGGATTGCGCCAGATGTTCAGGGGCAAAGCACGCCCGCACAAGGTTTCAACCTGCCAGTGAGTTTCGCTGAGTGGGACGGAATAAGTGACAATGTCACAAAATCATCTTTTGCTTTTCATCTCCCACCTAATGGAATTGTGCACAAAACAGACGAAAGGGTGCATACCACCGGTGCGCCCCTGACCTTACATCAGGCCTGTATCGCCCGTGCCTGTCTGCGCGCACTTAGTGCGCAATCTGCTCATGAAGGCAATTCGCTGGTCTTTACGCATGTTCAGGGAAACGGATTATTGCAGCTCAGCGGGCCACAGGAATGGGTAACACGTACGCTCTCCACAGCACGTGCGCTGCTGCGCTCGCCCTCGGCTATAGCGCTGACGCAGGGCGAACGGCTTTTTGAACAGGAGCAACGCAAGGCAGAGTCGGAGATTGCGATCCGCACGCTGCTCGCAAAACTGCCGGAAGTGATCTGCGGCTCGTCCGAAAAGTCACATGAATTCGCGACCGCGGGTGATGACGCCGCAGTACTAGTGTTCAGGCCGCTGAAGGAAAACACCGCCGTATGTCTGGCCGCCACGCAGATTCTGGCGTCTTTTCTTGAGCCAGCATTCTTCCAGCAATACCGCGTTGAAAAGAATATTGGCTATGTGGTCAGTTGCCGTTTCCATCAGACCGCGCGCCAGTCCGGTATTTTGTTTGCCTTACAGTCACCCGTATATGACGCGCAAGCGTTGCTGGGGTTTATTGATGCGTTTATCGCGCAGATCCCCGCCATGATTAACAGCATCACCCCGCAGGCACTGGAGGAGAAGCGCGGCGCGCTGCGGGAATCGCTGGCAGTCAGGCCTGCTGACAGGCTGGAAGCAGCGACGCAGCAATGGTTGAGGGAGTTTGCGGCTGCGCCAGAGCTGAATGAAGAGTCTGTTGCGGCGATTACAACAGAACAACTGCTGGCCTGTGTGCGCGAACCGGACAACTCCCTCCCCTGCGAAGGGGAGGGTTGGGGTGGGGTATTACTGAAAAATCAAGAAGTTGATGTCTGCTTTGTACATCGGTTCGTCCTTAAAACCCCCTCCCCGCCTGCCTCTTAGCAGGGGGAGGAGTAAAAACTCTTCTTCGTCTACACTATCCACGAAGACGAAGTTAAGGAAAGCCATGCAAAAGACCACTCACACGCTGCAAGACACTGCGTTTAACGCCATGCTGGATCATTATAAAAAAGCGTCACTGCGCACCAGCGGTATCTGGCTGTTGATCGCTAATTTATGTTTTGTACTTTTTCTGTTTGGTCGCCACCAGTTCAGACTTTTGCTCGATCCGCACGCCGACGTGGCGATTGCCGGACCGGTGCTGGACAAGTTATCGCTAATTTTTTTAGTGTTTTTTGTCATTGCACTGCCAGTGTTACGTTTCATCCGTTCGCGCACACCGGCGATGGCCTTGGCTTTCCTGGTCGGTTTGTACTGGGCGGTGGTGTTCCACTACATGCTGGCCAGCGATGCGCAGCAGCAAATGGTCTTTCCTCTGTTCTGCATGCTGATTTTTACCGCGCTGATTGCGCTCTATCCGACCATGCCGGTCCTTTACAGCTTCATCGCGCCGCTGTGGTTATCACTGTTTATACATTTGATTTTTCGTGACAACACTATTCCGGTATTAGAAGTTGCGGCTATTCTGATCGCCAGTGCCCTGTTCGAAACCGGTCGCATCATGCTGAGCCGCTGGTTTGTGCTCTCGATTCGCCGGGAATGTGATAACCAGCTGCTGGTCAGTAAGCTGGATAATCTGGCGCATTACGACCCGCTGACGGGCGTGGCAAATCGTCGCCAGCTTGATAACCAGCTCGAACAACTTATTGCTCAGACAGAACGTTCGGGTGGCACCTTTTCACTGATCATGATTGACGTCGATTTCTTCAAAAAATACAACGACCACTATGGTCATCAGGCGGGAGATAGCTGTCTGGTGGGCATCGCAGAATGCTTCAAGAATGTCGTCCGGCAACCGGCTGATCTGGTCGCCCGCTACGGTGGCGAGGAATTCGTCATTCTGCTGCATAACGCAGGTGCCAACGATGCAGCAGTGATCGCGCACCGCATCAAAGAGAGTGTCGAAAAAGCCGCTATTCCCCATGCGTTATCACAGGTTTCAGAAACCATAACGGTCAGTCAGGGCATCATGCAATGGGCAACGGGAATGACGGCGCTGGAGTTGCTAAAGCGCGCTGACAGCGCCTTGTATCAGGCAAAACATGCGGGAAGAAACGGGTATTGCGTGGCAGAGTGATAAGACCGGGGCAGTCATAGCAGACGGCCCCGGGAATGACCGCATCAGCGCAAACTTCTTCCGTACACCAGCGATTCCGCGCTAATCTCAGATATCGATTTCGCGCCGGTTAATGTCATCGCCACGCGCATTTCTTTCTCGATCAGGTTCAGCAGATTAATCACGCCCGCCTCGCCCGCCGCCGCCAGCGCGTACACAAACGCCCTGCCCAGTAATACGCTGTCTGCGCCAAGGGCAATCATGCGCACTACGTCCAGACCGGTGCGGATACCGGAATCGGCAAGAATAGTGATGTCGCCTTTTACCGCATCGGCGATGGCAGGCAGTGCGTGCGCGGTAGAAAGCACGCCGTCGAGCTGGCGGCCGCCGTGGTTAGACACCACGATGCCGTCTGCACCAAATTTCACCGCATCTTTCGCGTCTTCCGGATCCAGAATGCCTTTGATAATCATCGGACCTTTCCAGAATTCGCGGATCCACTCTAAATCTTTCCATGAAATCGACGGGTCGAAGTTGGCACCCAGCCAGCCGATATAATCTTCCAGCGTGGTCGGTTTACCGCGATAGGCCGAGACATTCCCCAGATCGTGCGGTTTACCGTTCAGACCCACATCCCAGGCCCATTGCGGATGCATCACCGCCTGTAACATGCGGCGGGCGGCGGCATTCGGGCCGCTCATACCGGAATGGGCATCACGATAACGAGCGCCAGGCACCGGCATATCAACAGTAAACACCAGCGTTTTGACGCCTGCGGCCTGTGCGCGTTCCAGCGCATTACGCATAAATCCACGGTCTTTGAGCACGTAAAGCTGGAACCACATCGGGCGATCGATGGCCGGTGCGACTTCTTCAATCGGACAAACGGAAACGGTGGAAAGCGTGAACGGAATGCCTTTTTTTGCTGCGGCGCGGGCGGCCTGAACTTCGCCACGTCGCGCGTACATGCCGGTCAGCCCGACCGGTGCCAGCACCACAGGCATCGCCAGCTTTTCACCAAACAATTCGGTTTCAAGACTCAGATCCGACATGTTTTTCAGAATGCGCTGGCGCAGGGCGATATCAGCCAGATCGGCGGTGTTACAACGCAGCGTGTGCTCGTTATAAGCGCCACCGTCGATGTAATGAAACAGGAATGGCGGCAGTTTACTTTTTGCCGCAGCGCGATAGTCCGTTGATGCAGAAATGATCATGATGTTTTCTCGTTATTCATAACGCGCTCTTTTATTTGGCGCTGTAGGGGTGCAGAAAGTGTAGTTGAAAATACACAACACGAGAGAAAACAATGACTACGAATTTCAGCGCTGTTTCACGATCCCCATTAATTTTGCAGTGATCTGCGCTGAAACGTCAGCAACTTTGGAAACTAAACCCACGCTCCGCCCCAAAAGAGACTAAGCTCAGGGGAGACGCCCGCCCGGCGACAAATTCGATCTGCCTCCCTGCCCTCTGCCCACTATTCTCTTCGTGTGAACTCTTATCGCAGCTCAGGCAACTGCCTTTTCGGGTTCGCGTAAGGTAAGTCGACGTGAAAAATGCTGTGATTAACTGGTTTAAAAGTAAAAGAGAACCACCTGTTCCGGTCATTACCCGACGTCATCGGGCCAGCGCGCTGGAAAATCCCGCGCCTATCCGCGCCGAACTCTTCTCAGCGGATCAGATGGAACGTTTTGGCGGCAAGCTGGCACTCTCGCATAAGCTTTCCGGTAAGAAACTGCCCTACTACCTGCTTAAACGTCTCGACGATAACGAAAAAGTCCTGACCCGCAGCTGTCTTATCCTCAGCAGTGGCGAGAAAGCCAGTATTACGCCCGCCGGAGAATGGCTGCTCGACAACTTTTATCTGATCGAAGAACAGATCCGCGTCGTTCGCCAGTTGCTGCCGAAAAACTTCGGCAAAGGCCTGCCCTCACTGGGCGCACCGCATTTTTGCCCGCGCATTTATGACATCGCCACCGAAGTCGTCAGCCACAGCGACGGACTCTGGGACATCACCACGCTCACCCGTTTTCTCTCCACCTATCAGAGCGTGCGACAGCTGACGCTCGGCGAATTGTGGGCGTTTCCGGGGATGCTGCGTCTGGCGCTGATCGAGAACCTGCGCCGCGTCAGCATTGAAGTGGCAAATGCCCAGCAGGAGCGCAATCTGGCCGATTTTTGGGTCAATAAATTGCAAGACAGCGCCGAGAACGATCCGGCCAGTCAGATCATCGTGATTGCCGATATGGCACGCAGCAATCCACCGCGCACCAGCGCGTTTGTCGCTGAACTGGTTCGCCGTCTGCAGGGACACGGTTCAATACTGGCGCTGCCGCTGACCTGGGTG
This sequence comes from Rahnella variigena, assembly GCF_003610915.1. Lineage (NCBI taxonomy): Bacteria > Pseudomonadati > Pseudomonadota > Gammaproteobacteria > Enterobacterales > Yersiniaceae > Rahnella > Rahnella variigena. The sequence goes on along the minus strand of NZ_NSDJ01000002.1, from coordinate 126,607 downwards.
GAACAGCGTCTGAGCGAAGTCGGCTTGACGCAGCGGGAAGTGATCGACAAATTTAATCAGCAACTGGCGGCCAACCAGCTTTCAGTCAGCAACAGCATTATGGGATTACGCCAGCTGACCGAAATGGACTGGGCGGATTTCGCTGAAAATCTCAGCGTGGTGGAGAAAATTCTGCATGAAGATCCCGCTGGCATTTACGCCTCCATGCACTTCGATACCCGCGATAATTACCGCCATCAGATAGAACGCCTTTCGCGCAACTCCCGCCACGACGAGGCCTTTGTTGCCAGCCGCGCGATTGCCTTAGCGCAACAGGCGAGCGGTGCCGTACAGCAACGACATGTGGGTTATTACCTGATCGACGCCGGGCGCAAGGCTCTCGAAAAAGACCTGAATGTCAGATTCTCATGGGTGACGCGCATGCGTGGCCGCCTCAACCAGACACCGCTTCTCTCGTGGCTCGGCAGCCTGTTGCTGCTGACCACCGCTGTCACCGCTGACGCGCTCTACCGTTCCGCCCATACGCCTATGCACTGGTTATGGTGGAGTTTGTTAGTACCGGTGGTGCTGGTCGCCAGCCAGTTCGCGCTCAATCTGCTCAGCGAAATCACCACCCGCAGCCGGACGCCGCAACCGCTGCCGCGCCTCGAATATGCCGGTGGCATTCCCGCGTCCGCCAGCACACTGGTGGTGATCCCGTGTCTGCTCGGCAGCCGCAAAAATATCGAGGCGCTGATCAGCAGCCTTGAAGTTTGTTATCTCGGCAACGTGTTACCTAACCTGAATTTCGCGCTGCTCAGTGATTTTCATGACAGCGTAAATCCGCAGAATGCGGATAACGATGCCCTGCTGGCCTTTGCCGTGCAGCAAATTCAGGTGCTGAACCGCCGTTATCCCTCTGCGCAGGGCGCACTGTTTACGCTGTTGCACCGCGACAGCGAACTCAATGAGAAACAAGGCGTATGGATGGGGTATGAGCGTAAGCGCGGCAAACTGAATGCGCTTAACCGCTGGCTGCGCGATGAAGGCGAGCCGTTCTCGCTGACCGAAGGCAGCACGCAGGCGCATCTGCGTCAGGTGAAATACGTTATCACTCTCGACAGCGATACCGTGCTGCCGCGGGCCACCGCTCATCAGCTGATCGCGGCAATGGCGCATCCGCTCAATCATCCGGTGTATGACGAAAAACGTCATCGGGTGGTGTCCGGTTACGCCATTCTCCAGCCACGGCTGGCGGAGGAAATCCCGGAAAACGGTCAGGGACGCTACGCCGCTTTATGCAGCAGCGTGCCGGGCAACGATCCTTATTCGTCGATGTCTTCCGACATCTATCAGGATTTATTCGGGGAAGGCTCTTTTGTCGGTAAAGGTATTTACGACGTCGATATGTTCATCCGCGCCACGGACAATACCTGCCCGGAAAATCTGGTGCTCAGCCACGACCTGCTGGAAGGCTGTTACGCGCGCTCGGGTATGCTCAGCGATGTGGTGCTTTACGAGCAATATCCCGATCATTATCTGGCAGACGTAGCGCGTAAAACCCGCTGGATCCGTGGCGACTGGCAGTTGCTTAACTGGCTGGGGTTTTATGTCACGCAGGAAGATGGGACGCGCTGCCGTAATCCGCTGACCACGCTTTCCCGCTGGAAACTGTTCGATAACCTGCGCCGCAGTCTGGTCGCGCCAGCCCTGCTGGTTCTGATCTTCACCACGCTGCTGGTGGTGCCGGACAAACTTTACTGGCTCGGTTTTATTACCGTGATGCTGCTGTTCCCGGCGCTGGTGGCGCTGGTGTTAGACCTGCTGAATAAAGGGCCGCGACGGGCGCTGGTTCCGCATCTGAAAAGTGTGGCATCGGCCACCGTCAGCCGGATTTCCCGCGTGTTGCTTAATCTGATGACGTTGCCGCACGAAGCCGTCTACTCGGTGCAGGCGATTTTGCTGACACTGTGGCGACTCAGTGTCAGCCATCGCAAGTTACATGAGTGGGCGAGCGTCAATATCAGCGCGAAATCCCGTGCGCATTCGCCGGGATATTTCTACCGCCGCATGTGGGCTAATCCGCTGGCAGGCGTGGCGGTCATTTTGCTCGCTGCGCAGGCAAGTCCGCCGCTGCTGGGCTTTGCCGTCCCGCTCGGCCTGCTGTGGTTTATCGCGCCGCGTATTTTATGCTGGCTCAGTCAGCCCGCCCGCCGCCAGGTGCCGGATCTGGACGCACAACAACAGATTTACCTGCGTCAGGCTGCCCGTCAGACCTGGTCCTTCTTTGAAGTTTTCGTGAATGAAACAGAAAACTGGCTGCCGCCGGATAACTTCCAGGAAATCCCCCAGCCGGTGATCGCGCACCGCACCTCGCCGACCAACATCGGGTTGTCGCTGCTGGCCAATATTACCGCGTGGGATTTTGGTTATCTCACCCAGGGTGAAGTGCTGGAACGCACGATGCTGACGCTCGATACGCTGGATAAACTCGAGCATTATCGCGGACATTTATATAACTGGTACGACACACGCACGCTCCAGCCGCTCAATCCGCGCTACATTTCCAGTGTAGACAGCGGCAATCTGGCCGGGCATTTACTGACGCTGAGCACCGGCTTACGCCTGTGGCGAAAACAACCAGCCGTCAATCTTCCGGCATGGCTAAAAGGGCTGGAAGACACGCTGAATATGGCGGAAACCCCGGCAGATGCCCCGCTGGTGGCTAAGCTTCGCGAAAGTCTGAAACAGGCTGCGGATGAAAAAGCTGAGCAGAGTATTTTGAGCCTGCGCGAGATGCGTGCGCTGATTTCCGCCACCGCAGAAGGCTGGCTGCAACGACTGGCGCAGCAACTTGATGCCGGTCTGCAGGCGTGGTCAGATTTTTACGCAGAATTGTCGCCGGAGGCGCAAAACGCACAGCTCCCTTCGCTGCAATGGCTGGCGCAACAGGATGCCCGTACGGCACCGGCGCTTTCCCGCGCGATCGGTCTGGCACGGCAGCGTCTGGACATTATCGGCGAACTTGAACAGCGCCTTAATGACCATGCACGCATGGATTTCCGCTTCCTGTACGACAAGAATACCCATCTGCTGACCGTCGGATATAACTGCGACTCGCATAAACTGGACAGCGGGAAATACGATCTGCTGCCTTCTGAAATTCGTCTGACCAACTACGTCACCATCGCCACCAACCAGTTGCCGCAAAAAAGCTGGTTTGCGCTCGGACGCCTGTTCACCGTGATCGACAAACAGCCGTCGCTGATGTCGTGGAGCGGATCGATGTTTGAATACCTGATGCCGCAACTGGTGATGCCGGCCTATCCGGATACCCTGCTGGTGCAGATGTGTCAGACCGCCGTTGACCGGCAAATCGCCTGGGGTAAGGAAAACAGCGTGCCGTGGGGGATTTCTGAATCCGCTTATGCGGCATTTGACCTCAATCAGAATTATCAGTATCACGCCTTCGGTGTGCCCGGTCTGGGCCTGAAGCGCGGTCTTGGTGAAGACATGGTGGTCGCGCCTTATGCCACCATGATGGCGCTGATGATCCGCCCGCAGGAAGCCTGTCTCAATCTCAACGTACTGGAACATTGCGGTGCGCGTGGCGAATATGGCTTTTACGACGCGCTGGATTACAGCCCGTCGCGTCTGATCCGCGGCCAGATTTACATCGTGGTGCGCTCTTACATGGCTCACCATCAGGGAATGGGTTTCCTGGCGCTGGGCAATGTGCTGCTGGGCGCGCCGATGACCGCACGCTTCGCCGCCAATGCCGCGTTCCAGTCGGCACGCCTGTTGTTGCAGGAACGGGTGCCGGATGCCGTCGAGCTTTACAGTCCGCGTCGTCACTTTGAATCCCATGACAATACGCTGCAAAAAGTGAACATTGAGTTGCGTGAATTCACCGACACCAGCAGTGCCTCGCCGGAAATTCAGCTGCTGTCTAACACCAATTACCATCTGATGGTCACGCAGGCCGGTGGCAGCGTCAGCCGCTGGAAAGACCTGACGCTGACCCGCTGGCGGGAAGATGCAACGCGCGATAACCGCGGGATTTTCTGCTATCTCAGCGATCCGGAGTCCGGCGCGGTCTACAGCAATACCTGGCAACCGCTCGGTAAACAGAAAGGCACCTATCACGCGGTGCTGAACGATTTCGGTGCGGAATTCAAACGCACACAGGGTTCGCTGACCATGCAAACCCACATCGTGGTTTCGCCGGAAGATGACGTCGAAATCCGCCGCATGACGGTTACGCATCATGGCCGCCGTCCGCGTGAGCTGGAAATCACCACCTATGCCGAAGTGGTACTGGCGCCAGCCGCCAATGACACCGCACATCCAGCGTTCAGCAATCTGTTTGTGCAGACCGAACTGGTGCCCGCACAGGAAGGGATTTTGTGCCACCGCCGTCCGCGTGAACCGGAAGAACAGTGCCCGTGGATGTTCCATATGATGGCAATCCACGGCTCTTTCGAACGGGAAACGTCGTTCGAAACCGACCGGTCGGCCTTTATCGGACGCGGCAATACCGCGGCCAGCCCGCAGGCCTTGCGTCAGGGCGGACCGCTCACTAACAGCGCCGGTGCGGTGCTGGATCCGGTGATGTCCATCCGCCAGCGCATTACCCTGAAACCCGGCGTGCCGGTGATTATCGATATGGTGTACGGCATTTCCGAAACACGACTGCAAAGTCTGATGTTGCTGGAAAAATACCGTGACCATCATATTGCTGATCGGGTATTCGAAATCGCCTGGTCGCACAGTCAGGTGGTGCTGCGCCAGCTGAATGCCACCGAAGACGACGCGGGATTGTATAACCGTCTGGCCGGTGCGCTGGTTTTCGCCAGTCAGGAACTGCGCGGCGATGCGCAGACCGTGGCCGCCAACCGCCGCGGACAATCCGGTCTGTGGGGGCAATCGCTTTCCGGCGATCTGCCGATCGTGCTGCTCACCCTGACCAGCGATGAAAATATCGGGCTAGTGACGCAACTTATCCGCGCGCACAACTACTGGCGTCTCAAAGGGCTGAAGGTGGATCTGGTGTTGTTATGCAATGACTCCGGCGGCTATCAGCAGGCGTTGCAAAATCAGATCCTCAGCCTGGTCGCTTCCGGCGCGGGCTCCAGTCAGACCGATATTCCGGGCGGAATTTTTGTTCGCAATGGCGAACAACTGACGCAGGAAGACCGCACATTGCTGATGAGTGTGGCGCGGGTGGTGATCGACGACCGCCGCGGCTCGCTGGCCGATCAGCTCAACCTGCGTATGCAATTGCCACACGTCTCACTGCCTGCTCTGTTGCCGGTACGCACCGTCACCGACAATACGCCGGTTGCCGCAGCACCACGTGACCTGACCTGTTTCAACGGGCTGGGCGGATTCTCGCCGGACGGACGTGAATATCAGATTGTGCTCAACGAAGGTCAGAATACGCCTGCGCCGTGGTCAAACGTGCTGGCGAATGCCGGTTTCGGGACGGTGATTTCAGAAAGCGGACAGGCCTATACGTGGTTTGAAAATGCCCACGAATACCGCCTGACGCCATGGGAAAACGACCCGGTCAGCGACAGCTCCGGTGAAGCGTTCTATCTGCGCGATGAGGAAACCGGCAGCGTCTGGTCACCGGCACCGTTACCAGTACGTGGTAACGGCGGCTATGTGACACGCCACGGTTTTGGCTACAGCGTTTTTGAACACACCGGACACGGGATCAGCAGCGAAATGACGGTATTAGTGGCGGAACATGCGCCGGTGAAACTGATTATGCTGACGCTGACCAACCTTTCCGGGCGGCCACGCAGGCTCTCAGTGACCGGTTATGCTGAATGGGTGATGGCGGATTTACGCGCCAAATCGGCTATGCACATCGTTACCTCTGCGGCACACGTGGCTCAGGGTTGCGGCGTGCTGGCGACCAACCATTACACCAGTAACGGCTCCCCGCGCACCGCCTTCTTCGCCGTAACCGGCGCGCACTGCTCGGTGAGCGGCGATCGTCGTGAGTTCCTCGGGCGCACAGGGTCAACGGCAGCGCCCGCTGCAATGAAAAATCAGCGGCTGTCGGATAAAACCGGCGCAATGCTCGATCCGTGCGGTGCGGTTCAGTCCGCCACCACGCTCATCGACGGCGATCAGCGCACCTTTATTTTCGCCCTCGGTCTGGGGCAAAACGCCGGTGAGGCCGAAGCCTTAATCCATCAGTTCTTCCAGGAAGGCGCCGCGCAGGCTGAGCTGGACAGAATTCATCACCACTGGCATCAGATGCTGGATAAAATTCAGATCACCACGCCGGATAAATCAGTCGATTTGCTGACTAACGGCTGGCTGATTTATCAGACCCTCGCCAGCCGGATCCTTGCCCGCAGCGGCTATTACCAGTCCGGCGGCGCGTTTGGTTTCCGCGACCAGTTGCAGGATACGCTGGCGCTGACTCACGCGGCACCGGAACGGATGCGTGAGCAGATCCTGTTGTGTGCATCACGGCAATTTGTTGAAGGCGACGTCCAGCACTGGTGGCACCCGCCAACCGGCAACGGCGTCCGCACCCGCTGTTCCGATGACTATTTGTGGCTGCCGCTGGCCATCAGCCATTACATCGCGGTGACCGGCGATCACGCGATTGCAGAAGAACAGGTGCCGTATCTTGAGGCACGTTTACTAGCCCCGGGCGAAGAGTCGTTTTACGAACAACCGGTGGTCAGCGGAACCCGCGAAAGCTTGTGGCAGCACGGCATACGCGCGCTGAAACATGGCCTGAAAATGGGTGAACACGGTCTGCCGCTGATGGGCGCGGGCGACTGGAACGACGGCATGAATCTGGTCGGTCTGGGCGGGCGCGGGGAAAGCGTCTGGCTGGGCTTCTTCCTGTATGACGTGCTGCAACGTTACGGCGAACTGGCGGACATCCGTCAGGACGCCAACACTGCCACATTGTGCCGTGAACAGTCGGCGCAGCTGAAACAAAATCTCAACGATCATGCCTGGGACGGGGAATGGTATCTGCGCGGATATTTCGACAGCGGTGAAAATCTCGGTTCGCACGTCAATGCGGAATGCCAGATTGACGCCATCGCTCAGAGCTGGTCAGTGCTTTCCGGCGCAGGCACGCCGGAACGTACTGCCAGCGCCATGCAGTCGGTGGACAAATATCTGGTGGACAGTGACGCGGGACTCATCAAACTGCTGACGCCACCTTTCGACGGCAACGGGCCGAATCCGGGTTATATCCGTGGCTATCTGCCGGGTGTACGTGAAAACGGCGGGCAATACACTCACGGTGCGATCTGGGCGGTGATGGCTTTCGCCAGACAAGGCAACACCGAACGCGCGTGGCAACTGATGTCGATGATCAACCCGATTAATCACAGCCTGACGCCGGAGGCCGTCAGTCGTTACAAAGCCGAACCATACGTGATTTCCGCCGACATTTACTCGGTGGATCCGCACAGCGGGCGCGGTGGCTGGAGCTGGTACACCGGTTCCGCAGGCTGGACGTATCGCCTGATCACCGAATCGCTGCTCGGCATCACCCGCCACGGCGATGCCATTTCGATCCACAGCAAACTTCCGCAGGACTGGCCTGAAATCACCGTCACTTATCAGCAGGGCAGCAGCCGTTATCTGATCACCGTCCGCCGCAGTACCGGAGAATACCGCGTCACGCTGGACGGCACGCCGCTTCCTGATGACAAGATCCCGCTCAATGATGACGGAATTGAACATCGGGTGGAGGTTGAACTGGGAGAATAATACCGCTGCCACTCAAAGCCCCGTATTTGGACTGCACCCCAAAAGTTGGACACCCAACTGAGTAAGGTGCAGTTTTTTATGGCGAAGCCAAAATATACCCTCGAAACCAGAATGGCTGTGGTCAGCCATTACCTCTACGGAAATGACGGGACACAACGGACCGCAGAACGTTTTGGTGTCGAAAGAACATCCGTTCGTCGCTGGGTCAGAGCCTGGCAATTACACGGTATTGATGGCATTACCTGGAAAAATGACCGCCATTCTCCGGCATTCCGGATTGCTGTTGTCCGGACTGTTCTCGGTGAAGAACTTTCAATGCGCGAAGCTGCCGCACGGTTTAATATCTCAAACGAGACCGTCGTCCGGCACTGGGTTAATGTCTACAAAGACGCTGGTGAGAATGGACTTCTGAGCATAAAACCCGGCCGGAGAAAAGGCATGACAAAACCCAAAAAAGCATCCCCACTTACCGATGAGGCGCTGGAAAAGTTATCTCCCGAAGAGCTGCGGGCTGAGCTCCGTTACCTGCGTGCAGAGAATGCCTACCTAAAAAAGCTAAAGGCCTTAGTTCAAAGCGAGAAAAACGGCAAAAAGCCGCAATAATCAGTGAGCTAAGGCGTAATTATGCGCTTAGTGACCTTCTGCGTGCAGCGGGGATGTCCCGCAGTACGTGGTATCACAATATGAACGCGCTGAAGCGAGTGGACAGGCATGCCGGACTGAAAGACAAAATCAGAGAGATATACCACCATCATAAAGGGCGTTATGGTTACCGCAGGATCACGCTCTCACTGAGAAAGCAGGGGCTGCTGGTGAACCATAAAACAGTACAGCGGCTGATGGCAGAGGTGTCGCTCCGGTCGCTTATCAGGGTGAAGAAATATCGCGCCTGGAAAGGGGAAGCGGGCAAGGCAGCCTCCAACCTCCTGAGTCGGGACTTCAGTGCATCAAAAGCCAACGAAAAGTGGGTTACGGATGTTACAGAGTTCTCGATACAGGGTAAAAAGTTGTACCTGTCACCGGTTCTCGATCTTTTTAACCGGGAAATCATCTCATACAGCCTGTCGGAAAGACCGGTGATGGAAATGGTGAATACCATGCTGCGTGATGCGTTCGCAAAGCTCAGTCCAGAAGATGCCCCGTTGTTGCACTCGGATCAGGGTTGGCAGTATCGAATGGCAGCCTATCAGGCAAAATTAAAGGCAGAGGGCATAACGCAAAGTATGTCGCGTAAAGGAAACTGCCTGGATAATGCTGTAATGGAGAACTTCTTCGGTACGCTGAAATCGGAGTGTTTTTACCTGAGCCAGTTCGGGAGTCTCAGGGAACTGAGGGAGGCGATAGAGGGGTATATCCATTACTACAACAACGAAAGAATAAGCCTGAAATTAAAAGGCCTGAGTCCGGTAGAATACCGAACCCAGGCCCTGAAAGCCGCTTAACATGAACTGTCCAACTTTATGGGGTCAGTCCAATTACGGGGCTTTTCATTTTTGCACAAAAGCTAATCCAATAAACGCAATCGTCCGCCCGGCGCTGAGCTGATAACTTGATGAAAAACCTGAGGAAAACATCATGAGTTCATTCCCTGTTGCAGTTATCACCGGCGGAACCAGCGGTATCGGGCTGGCGGTTGTTCATAATCTGGCGCGCGATCATCAGGTCTATGCGCTTGGGCGTAATAAAGAAAGTCTGGCTGCGCTGCGCCTGATTGAAAATGTCGAGGCGGTAGAGATTAATCTGCTGGACTTCGCCGCCGTTGCGCAGTTTGTGAGTGAATTACCGGCAATTGATGTGCTGGTGCATTCGGCGGCCATTTCCAAACCATTGCGTCTTGAAAATGCAACGCCAGAGGACTGGCAGCAGCAGTTTGCCATCAATGTGTTTGCGCCCGCTGAGTTGACCCGGCTGGCATTGCCTGCATTGAGAAAGCAGGAAGGTCAGGTGGTGTTTATCGGTTCAGGATCCGGCACCAAAGCTGATGGCGGAAACACGGTGTATTGTGCGTCAAAATTTGCCCTCAGCGCCCTCGCCCACGCGCTGCGGCAGGAGGAAAGCGAATACGGGGTGCGTGTTTCCACCGTCGCGCCCGGCCCGACAGATACGCCGATGAACCGCAAAACTCGCGAAAGTCAGGGCAACTTTGAAGCCATCGACCCGCGTGAATACAGCACGCCGAAATCAGTGGCTGCGGCGGTGCGTCTGGTGATCGCCGCCAGTGACGATACGCAAATTACGGATATCGCCGTCAGACCGAGGCGGGATAAGGCGAAGCGCTGAATCAGGATAAATAGGATTGCAGAAACTACGTCAGCGCTTGGGTGCTGCTATTTGTGTGTGGGCTGTAAGACCGCCAAAGCTCCGGCGGTCACAAATAAATTTTTCCGTGCCTTAAATTATTCAAATAAAGACAATGAATATACCCAAGGCGGGGTCACGTTTATCATAGTATGATAGTCATAAGGTTGAGGAGAAAGGCAACCATGCTGAACATTATAGTTAAACGAGAACATACCGGAATTGATAAAATACCTGTCAAAAATTGATGACACACAGAAAAAGGGCTTTCCGTTGGCATCTGAGATAAATTTTTGAACAATTTTATCATCACCTCCTTTGATGAAAGCGGGTACGTCACCATAATCTACTGGGGTGACATTTTTTCCGAATAAGAAATCATTCTCTTCCTTGCCTGTTCTGACAAATAGATTCGAAGGGAACACCTTATTCTCGTAAAAATAGCGGTTCAATGCAGGCTTGTGGTCCCCATAAACTAAGATAATTGCGTTCGGTTCTAATTGTGAAAGCTTATCAGTGAATTCCACTAACCGATTGACGTTTTCTTGCACTCTGCTTTTATATATACCTTCTCCTAAGTCATTGTCATGAGGATAAGGCCCATGAGAGGACATAGTAATAAGATGGAAAAACATCTTCTTGCCTGGGTTATTAATGACTTCATTTAAAACTGAGCGATATAGGAGGAAATCATCAGGTGGCCATGTTCCTGTTTTTCTCTGATCGCTATAAGCTTTTGGCAACTGCCCCATATCATCCAGAGTGATAAATTTGTCGAAGCCAAACTTTTTATACATGACGTCTCTGCGCCAAAATTTACCGATATAGTCATGAGCAGCAATTGTCAGATATCCTTCATGATTCAAGGCGTTAGGCAAGGAAGAGGCGTTGTCTTTTATTAAATCAGCATACTCTTGGTAAATTATACCAGAAAGAACCCCGGAATTACTTGGCAATCCTGTGAGCATTTCAAATTCTGCATTCGCCGTTCCTCCTCCATATACTGGTGATGTCGCTCTAAAGGTCTTGTAACCTGAGTTAACCAAGGGCTGGAAATATTCTTTAAAATGGTTATTATCATACCAACAGGATTCACATAATATGTATATAACTGTTTGGGGTTGCTGAGTTACTAAAGGGTCAACATCATTATTTTTGAGAAACAACTCACGTTGTAACCTGGTAGCATGAGGTACTGTTTTTCTAACGCTTGTTTGCACCAGGTGCATCGGTAATCCATGAGCAGCTTCATTCTTTGGCCAGTCCCATGCATAATATGCAACGTCGTATTTTTTAAATAAAATATTAAACTTTTCAGTAATAGCACTATTGTTGCCGAATACTTCACCAAAATAGGGAGACAAAACAAAAGGAGCTGTGATTATTAAGAGAAGCACCAGTATACGATAATGTATTTTTGTTGTGATTAACTTACGCCCCAACATAAACACAACAGCACCCAGCACCAATACAGCTATAATTCTCAATATTGATGCGAAAGACACGTATTTTGCACTTACGCTGAGATTCACTCCTGATGAGATATCGTTGAAAGACAGAGGCTCACCTGTGAGTGCTATTTTAGTGCCGTTTATATAGTTTAAAACTAAGATTACCCCAACTGTCAGGAATAATGCAAATAATGAAGACGCACCCAGAACTCGAAGGATTATAAATATTAGAATTAATGGAGATGAAAGCCAAATATAACGTATAAGTTCATATGAGCTTGAATAGTTACTGGTGCCAACAAGGGGAACAATAAGTGTTTTATTTAAAACAAAAAGTATTACCAAAAAAGCAATAAAGTCAATAAGTATGCTTATTTTTTGCTTTCCCTTCCCATTAGATCTGAGACCTGAATTCATGCTGGCAGACACCCTATATCATTTAAAAATTTGTGCTCCTGATTTTATCATGAAACAAAACTGACACATAGATCACTTTCACATACCTGATGAATCCCTCATATAAATATTTTGAAACAATAATAACCTTAATATTTATATACTCCTCTCAATTTCTGCTATTGGCTACGTAACCCTGGCCTAAATACGATATTTTTGTTATCAGAAATAAGAAATACCTTAAAGTTTAATGTCTGCAGCCCTATTTTTAAAATTCATTACGCATCGGGAAAGGTTCAGTTAAGAAAAATTTTCATTTGGACCTGGTCCAGTATTGTACAAATATCACCATCAGGATAAGGCGAAGCGCTGAACTGATCCCTCGGACCCTCCCTCACTTTTCCAAACTTGATACAGATCATCACAAATGCGTTTTGGGTTTGATCGAATGATAATCATTATCGTTTAATGCCGGCGAATGAATGATTGTTTTTAGGAGAAGACAAACTCAATGAGCTTAGACCTCACGCGTTTTTACGCTGCCGCAGACGGACTGCCGTTCCCTGACCGCTGGGCAGTGATGCCCTGGCGGCCACAGCAGCCGGTTCCGCCGCAGGAGATCCCCGCTCAGTGGCAGGCGCTGTGCCAGCGTCCGCTTCCGGCCAATAAGCGTCTGGTCTATCTGCATATCCCCTTTTGTGCGACGCACTGTAAGTTTTGCGGGTTCTACCAGAACAAACTGGAAGCAGAGGCCACAGAACAATACTGTGATTATCTGATCCGGGAGATCGAACAGGAAGCCGCTTCGCCGCTGCATCAGTCCGCGCCTGTCCACGCTGTCTATTTTGGTGGCGGCACACCGACGGCACTCAGCGCAAAACAGCTGCACCGGATCATCACCACGCTGCGTCGCTGTTTGCCGCTGGCACCGGATTGCGAAATCACCGTCGAGGGACGGATCCTTAATTTCGATGACGAGCGCATCGACGCCTGTCTGGAGGCGGGCGCAAACCGTTTTTCGATTGGTATCCAGACGTTTGATACCCGTGTCCGCCAGCGCATGGGACGCCGCGCCAGCCGTGAAGAAGCGATACAGTTTTTGCGTAAACTCGGGGAGCGTGATCGCGCTGCGGTGGTCTGCGACCTGATGTTCGGATTACCGGAACAGACAACTAAAAGCTGGCGGGAAGATTTGCAAATCGTCCGTGATTTACCGCTTGATGGCGTCGATCTTTACGCCCTGAATCTGCTGCCTTCCACACCGCTGGGCAAAGCGGTGGAAAATAAACGCGTGTCGCTGCCGGATGTCACTCAGCGTCGTGATTTTTACCTCGAGGGTGAAGCTTTTCTGGCGCGCAACGGCTGGCATCAGATAAGCAACAGTCACTGGGCGCGCACCACTCGCGAACGCAATCTGTACAATTTGCTGATCAAAAAAGGAGCCGACTGTCTGGCTTTTGGCAGCGGCGCAGGCGGCAATCTCGGTGGGCAATCCTATATGACGGCGCGCAGCCTGGAGATGTATTACCAGCAAATGGACGCCGGACAAAAACCGATCATGATGATGACCGCAGCGACGACCGGTGAGCACCGCTGGCGGCTGGATTTACAGGGCGGCATCGAAGCAGGCCGTTATGATCTTAGCCGTATCATCGAAAACCCTTTCCCGCTCGAACCCCTGTTGCAGCAATGGCAACAATGCGGCCTGATGCACAACGAAGGCCCGCGCTTCAGTCTCACTCCCTCCGGACGATTCTGGGCCAGCAATATGTTGCAGGCCTTACAGACATTGATCCCACAACTGACTTTACGGAATACCACTCATGCCAACGGATAAACTTCAGTCCCTGATCGACTTTCTCGCCACGCAGCCAGAAGGCACCGTCGAAGATATCGCCCGCGAATACCACATCACGCCGCTGGAAGTGATTCAGAACCTGCCGGGAAGTTATCTGTTTGCCGGAACCCATTTCGATGCCGTATGGGACAACATCACCGGATGGGGTGAAGTGACGACGCTGGTCAATAATGACGATCTGATCCTCGAATTCCATGGCGAATTGCCCTCCGGCACGCATCGTCACGGTTACTTTAACCTGCGCGGTAAACGGGGCATGAGCGGGCATATCCGCGCGACGCACTGTCAGCACATTGCACTGGTTGAACGTCCGTTTATGGGAATGAGCACAGCAAGTGTCTGGTTTTTAAACGCTTCCGGTTATGCCATGCTCAAGGTTTTCGTGGGGCGCGACAGCCATCGTGAATTACTGACCGATCAGCTGAATGCATTTCGTGCCCTTCCCGCCACTCTGGCTGAGAGGGAGAAATAATCTTGAACACTTTGCTGATTTTTGGCGCAGGCAGCGGCGTCGGCGCTGAACTGGTGGCGCTCACGGCGCAGGAACGTCCGGTGGTCGCGCTTATCCGCAACGCCGAACAGGCGCAAACCTTGCGCGCACGTGGTGTGACCGTCATTGAGGGCGATGCGCTTAATCCCGCCGACGTTTTACAGGCCTGCCAAATGGCAGGCAGCGGGGCACAAATCGTGTCAACGCTGGGCGGTAAACTCGCCGATTACACCGCCAACCGGTTGATCATTGATACTGCGGAGCAAACCGGTATCCGCCAAATGTTACTGGTCACCTCAATTGGCTGCGGCGACAGCTGGCCGACGCTGTCTGCCCGCGCAAAACAGGCCTTCGGTCAGGCCGTACGCGAAAAATCACTGGCGGAAAGCTGGCTGCAAACCAGCGCGCTGGACGGGTGCATCTTACGGCCCGGCGGCCTGATGAATGGCGAAGCGACAGGCAAAGCCCATCTGATTCAAACCGAAGCCCATGGCCGCGTGCGCCGCAGCGATGTCGCGCTGCACATTCAGCAACTGCTGGCCTCCGGCGAAGGCTGGGGTAAGATTTTCGCGTTGTGTGATTCGACGCTGGAAGGGGAAAGGTTCTGAGGAAGATGCCCGCAGTGCTGTACAAATGATTTGCTGAAGTTATCAGATAACAAAAAGCCGCTCCTTGTACAGAGCGGCTTTGTCATATCAGCGTTTCCGCCTTTAATCTTTCGTCGCCACTTTTAGCAGAACCACGCCGGAGAAAATCAGCAGCACGGCGATCACCCGCAGCGGGTTGAGGCTTTCGCCGAACATCACCACGCCGAGAATGAAGGCACCGATAGCGCCGATGCCGACCCAGACGGTGTAAGACGTGCCGAGCGGCAGCGTTTTCATCGAAATCGCCAGCAAAATGACGCTGAGGATCATGAAGAAAACCGTGAGAATACTGGGAATAAGGCGGGTAAAACCGTGGGATTCTTTCATTGCGGTCGACCAGACCACTTCGAAAATACCGGCAAGAAACAGATAGAACCAGGCCATGATAGTTCCTGAAAACGCGCAAGGTCGTCCCTGCTTAGTATGGCTGAGTCTCTGGTCGTCCAGTCAGCATGAAGAGTGAAAGATTATAGTTCACTCTTTCATGCTGTTACAAAAACATAATCAGGATTCAGACCGGCACTGAAAATTGAAAACAAGCGCCGTGTTTCGGCTGTTCAATCAGCTGGATATCGCTGCCGTGCAGTTGCAGAATGCGGCGGACAATCATCAGCCCCAGCCCGCCTGCGCGGTGTTTGTTGGTACTGAGTATCGACGGACGTACAAACAGGCTGTCTTTCAGTTCCGGCGCAATGCCCGGTCCGCTATCCTTCAGTTGTACCATCACCTGCCCTTCGTGCGGCCACAGTTTAATTTCTATCGTGCCCCCTTCCGGCGTGAAGCGGATGGCGTTATCCAGCAAGTTGGTCAGCACCCGTTCAATCATGCCTAAATCAGCATTCACCAGCGGGATCCCCGGCGTGATATCGGCCAGTAATTTTTGCCCGCGGGTTTCGGTTGCCAGCTCGAATTTCTGGAAAACATCCTGCACTAATTCACTCAGCGAGAACGGTTCTTTCTGCGGTTTCACCACGCCGTATTCCAGCCGCGCCAGTTCGAATAATTCCTGCGCCAGACGGCCGACTTTTTTACTCTGCGTCAGAGCGATATTCAGATAACGCTGGCGATCTTCATTGCTCAGATGGTCTGATTTCACCGACAGCGTTTCCAGATAACCGTGCAACGACGTCAGCGGCGTACGCAGATCGTGGGAAATATTGGCGATAAATTCACGCCGTTGCTGATCCTGCACCATCAGGCTTTGCCATTGCTGATCGATACGTTTTGCCAGCGCGACAAATGCCTGTTGCAGTTGCGTGACTTCATCGCGGGCGGCACCGGCCGGTGTCTCCGTTTTCGCCAGCGCCTGAATGGCGTCCATGCCGCCGGTATCAAGTTCGGCAATTTGCGCCGTGAGTTTTCGCACCGGACGCGTCACCCAGCGGAACGCCAGCGCACCGGCCAGCAAACCAAACAGCGCCACCAGCCCCATCGAGCGCAGCGCCAGAGATATCGCCGACTGATATTGCGCGTCACTGGTCAGCGCGGTGTAAGCATCCCCGAGCAGAACGATGTACACGTAACCCTGAGTTTCTCCGTTGACCCGCAACGGCGCGACACTGAAGACCTGCGGAGTATGCGGGTCGCGCGGATTATCGCCATACACCGGCATTTTCGCACCATGAATCAGCGCGTTCACCGGTGCCAGATCGATGCGTTTCTGTTGCAGCCTGCCAGCAGGAGCAGCATTGCCGACAATATTGCCGTCTTTATCCAGCAGATAAACCTCAACGCTGGGATTCACCGCCATCAGCTGATCGAACAAGGTATGGACCACTTTCGGATCCCAGTCACCCTCGCTGAGCAGCGGATTATTCGCCGCTATCTGCGTCGCCAGGTTGGCCGACAGCCGCTGGATCACCGACTGGCTGTACTGGTTGCTGGAGCGCACCTGCATATAGCCGGAAAGCGCGCAGCAGGCGATCAGTAACACCGTAAATACCAGAGTCAGTCTTTGCGCCAGCGTGAGATTTTTCATGATTTACCCTTGCGCGTCTTCAGCGGAAGACACGAATTTGTAGCCTTTTCCCCACACGGTCAGAATACGTTCCGGCTCGGCCGGATTAGCTTCTATCTTGATGCGCAGACGGTTGATATGGGTGTTCACCGTATGTTCATACCCTTCGTGTTCGTAGCCCCAGACCTGATTGAGCAGGCTGAGGCGCGAGAACACTTTGCCGGGATTTTTGGCAAAGAAATACAGCAAATCAAACTCTCGCGGCGTCAGTTCAACGGGCTGCTGACTGAGCATCACTTCGCGAGCAATCGGGTCGATGACCAGCCCGGAAAAACTCAGGGTACCGGCATCCATTTTCATATTGCGACTCATCGCTTCCTGCCGCCGGAACAGCGCCTTGACCCGCGCCACCAGTTCCAGCATGGAGAAAGGTTTTGCCAGATAATCATCCGCGCCCAGTTCCAGCCCGAGCACCCGATGCACTTCGCTGGAACGTGCGCTGATAATAATGATCGGCGTATAACGCGTCATGTTGCGCGCACGGCGGCAGATTTCCAGACCGTCTACACCCGGCAGCATCAGGTCGAGGATCAGCGCGTCCCAGCCGCCTTTCTCCAGATGCGCCACGCCCAGATTACCGTCTGCGGCGTGCGTAATTTCATAACCTTCATCACGCAGATGCAGGCTGAGCAGTTCTGCGATATCCCCGTCATCTTCAACGATCAGGATCTTCTTCGTCTTATCCATATGTCATCCCAAAACGTGGTGTTCCCCAATGGTTTGAGTCTACACAAGCAACCGCCCGCGAGTTATCACATTTTATTTAACTTTGCGTGAGGTATCGGGGAACAAATCCGCTCAATACTCGCTTCATCACAGGACGGACAGCCGGACTTCATCATGACAATACACACGGATTTACCCGGACAGGCAAAACAAAAACCCGCCATCGTGCATCCGTCAAAACAAAAACCCGCCATCGTGCATCCGTTATGGCTTCGTCTGACGCACTGGCTGAACGCGCTGGCGGTGCTGATTATGGTCACCAGCGGCTGGCAGATTTATAACGCCTCACCGCTGTTTAATTTTGATTTCCCGCCAACGGTCACACTTGGTGGCTGGCTCGGTGGCGGCATTCAGTGGCATTTCGCCGGTATGTGGCTGTTTGGATTTAACGGCCTGTTTTATCTGATGATGAACATTTTTACCGGCCGCATGAAACGAAAATTCTGGCCTCTGACGCCGCGCGGCATCTTCAACGATTTACTGGCTGCCGTGCGCGGCAAGCTGAAACACGACGATTTGCGTCACTACAATATGGTTCAGCGTGCGGCGTATGTGTTCGTGATGTTTGACGGCATTGTGCTGGTGCTTTCCGGGCTGGTGGTGTGGAAATCCGTGCAATTTCCGCTGCTGCGCGAACTGATGGGCGGCTTTGATACGGCGCGTTATGTGCATTTTCTGGCGATGGCTTCACTGGTGGGATTTGTGGTGCTGCATATCGTGATGGTGGCGCTGGTGCCGAAAACCCTGATTGCCATGATCCGCGGACGTTAAGGAAGACCTGATGAAAAACATCCTCAAAAAAAGTATCAGCCAGATTTTCAGCCCTTCCGACAGCGAAGCGATTTTACAGGAAGCGAAAAAACAGATTATCCGCGAACTGGATGCGCCCTCCCGCCGCCTGTTCCTGCAACGCGGGCTGACGCTCGGCGGCGTCGCGATGCTCACCGGTTGCGATATCAGCGATAACGCCAGCGTCGAAAACGCGCTCGGTAAGATTTCTGGATTCAACGACCGCGTGCAAGGCTGGCTGTTTGGCTCGACGCGCCTGGCGCCGGTGTACGCCGAATCGATGATCACACGTCCGTTTCCGTTTAACGCTTTTTACGCCGAAGACGACGCACCGGAAGTAGACGGTAACGCTTATCGCCTGAAAATCGCCGGTCTGGCGCTGGATAAACGCGAATGGTCATTGCCAACGCTGTACAAAATGGCGCAGGTCAGCCAGGTGACTCGTCACATTTGTGTCGAAGGCTGGAGCGCGATTGGCAAATGGGGCGGCGTGCCGTTCGGTGATTTTCTGCGTCTGATCGGGGCCGATCTCACGGCGGAATACGTCAGTTTTAAATGCGCAGATCAGTATTACACCAGCATTGATATGGCGACGGCACTGCATCCGCAAACCCTGCTGGCGCTGACTTATGACGGCCAGATTTTACCGCGAAAATACGGCTTCCCGATGAAGCTCAGAATGCCGACCAAACTCGGCTATAAGAATCCAAAGCATATTGAAGTCATTGAAATAACAAACAAGTTCACTGGTGGCTACTGGGAAGATCAGGGCTACAACTGGTTCGGCGGAAGCTGAACACGATCCTCAAGGATCAACACTGTCCACAACAACCTTTGTATCTCAAAACCTAAAAGAAGGATTTATCATGAAAAAGTTAACCGTAATGATGATGTCTGCTTGTCTGATGATGGGCGCTGTGAGCACCACTTATGCTGCTGACGCGATGGCGAAGAAAGATACCATGGGCCATATGTCGAAAGACTGCATGAAAAAAGACAGCATGAGTAAAGATTCCATGGCTAAAGACAGCATGGGCAAAGACTGCATGTCGAAAGATCATATGAAGAAAGACAGCATGTCTAAAGACTCAATGTCCAAAGACAACATGTCGAAAGATGCCATGAAAAAAAACACCTCTGCCCAGTAAACGCCGCTAAACCCGGCTATGCAGCGAAAACGCCTCCGTCTGTTCAGCGGAGGCTTTTTTATTGGAAAATTGACAGCGACCTGCGTAGTATATAAAACATATATGATTCGTATACTAATGAGGACGCCCGATGGGTATCATTAAAATCTCCGAACTGATGCATGAGAATCTGCGCATCGCCAGTCTGGCGTATACGCGTTCCATCAACGCGCAGGCCGAGCACTGGATGAAAATCGGTATGCTGATGGAAACTCATCCGGACATGACGCACAGCGAGATTTCGCAATTGCTGGTGCGTTGCAGCTTGGAATCTGAAGAAAACACCGGAAGTATCCGCACGCTGTTAAATGTCAGCGGCACACACAGGAAGGCAAGCAATGAATAATGGTTTAGACAGCCGATATTTCGTCAATAATAACCGCATGGTCAAAACGCCGGAAGGCATCGATAAAGCGCGTATCGCCGGTAAACTGGCAGCGCGGGTGCTGCATATGATCACGCCTTATGTGGTACCGGGTGTCACGACCAATGAACTGGACCGCATCTGCCACGATTTTATCGTCAACGAATTACAGGCGATCCCGGCAAATATCGGTTATCACGGCTATCAGAAAACCACCTGCACCTCCGTCAACCATGTGATTTGCCACGGTATTCCTTCCGATAAAGCGCTGAAGAAAGGCGATATCGTGAACATCGACGTGGCGCTGATCAAAGATGGCTGGTACGGCGACACCAGCCGCATGTATTACGCCGGTGAGCCGAGCATTATGGCTCGCCGTCTGGTGGATACCACCTTTGAAGCAATGATGGCCGGTATCGAAGTGGTGCGTCCCGGCGCAACCCTCGGTGATGTGGGTCATGCCATTGCCTCGGTAGCGAAGCGCGAAGGGTTTTCCATCGTAGAAGAATACTGCGGTCACGGCATCGGCATGGGTTATCACGAAGATCCGCAGGTGCTGCATTACGGTGAAAAAGGCCGCGGACTGGTGTTGCAGGAAGGCATGTTATTCACCATCGAACCGATGCTGAACGCCGGTAAAAAGCAGAATAAAGTGCTGCCCGACGGCTGGACGGTGGTGACTAAAGATCATTCGTTGTCCGCACAATGGGAACATATGATTGCGGTGACAAAAGATGGCTATGAAATATTGACCCCATGGCCTGAAGAGAACTGATTTTCCGTGATATTTCCTGAACGTATAAAGCCTCCGGTCGGAGGCTTTATAGTTTTTGATAATCCGTTTAGCTGCGCTCAATTTCTTTGGTCGCGCGGTCTAACGCATCGGTGATTTTATACAGCGTTTCCTGCCCGATCGGACCTTTCGCCAGCCGCAAATTGAGCGCCATGCGCATATTGTTAATCGCCCGCTGCATTTCCGGAATACTGCGGTTATTCGATAAAATCGCCAGTGAATGCAGTTTTTCCGTCACTGAACCGAGCAAATCACCCTGCTCTGCCAGCGACTGCGTGCCTTCCGGCGTAATCGAATATTGTTTCTTGCCGCCCTCTTCCTGTTTTGCCGTTACCAGACCCTGTTCTTCCAGGAAGGTCAGGTTCGGATAAATGATACTGGCGCTCGGCGTGTATTCGCCTTTGGAGAGTTCTTCGATGGCTTTGATCAGTTCATAACCGTGAGCGGAACGTTGCTGTAAAAAATGCAGCATCAGCAGACGGATATCACCCGTTTCAAACATCCTTTCGCGACGGTGTTTATGATTCATCATCGTTACTTGTTGTGCCAGTAAGCGACACAACGCACCAGATTGGCGTCCAGTCCGCGATTTTCGACGAAGTAATCATTCAGCCCTTTAACAAATTTCCCCTCGCCGGTCGCCCAGATGTAGTAATCACTTTCCGGCAAAGAAATGCTTTTCAGTTTTTTAACTGCCGCGTCATCTTCCTGATAACCGTTTTGTTCTTCACTGACAACCCATTCGATGTCGAACTCTTTTTCATCGTCTAAGTAGCTAACGCAACTGACATCTTTCACTTTGACCAGCACGGTCACTTTCGCGGCAGACGCGGGCTGTTTCAGCTCGCGCAAACGGCGCTTCACCGCCGGAAGACCGGTTTCATCGCAGACATACAACTGCCATGCGTAAGTGGTCGGGATAATCAGTGAACCGCGCGGTCCGCCGATGATCAGTTTATCGCCCGGCTTCGCGCCAGCCGCCCATTCACTGGCGACACCGCCATCGTGAAGATAGAAATCCAGCGTCAGTTCGTTGGCTTGTGCATCGAAATGCAGCGGCGTGTATTCGCGGTTAAGCGGACGCGGCCCTTCGCCCCAGACAATGCCTTCGTCGGTCGCGGTCGGCGGCGTGATCACATCACCGGGATTTGCCGGGAAAAACAGTTTGATGTGGTCATCAAAACCACGCGAGTTAAAACCTTTCAGATCGTCGCCGTTCAACACGATACGCTGAAAACAGCCAGCCACGTTTTCGCTGCTTTTGACGGTGATATGACGGAAAACCAGGTCGTTTTTGACGCGGACAGGCAAGTTTACGGCAGGGGTTTCGTTGCGATGTTGAGTCATCACGTTTTCTCTTTTTAAGTAAGGTTGAACGAAAGATATATCTTAGGAATATTTTCCGCAACCCTGAAAAACGTAAGGACACAGGCATCATCCCCCGCACTTTTGATCTCGCGGTAGTTCATTCTGAGCCACACATTGCAAAGATTTCGTTAAGAAGCCCATTTTTATTTATCAATTTGTTGATAACAATTCTCAGTATCATTATCATTCGCACCAAGCCGAAGTGGGTAAGGACGTCAAATAAACCCATATTTTATAAGGACAAGGGCTTTTTACGGAAGAATTGAAAGCAGATGACCAGCGCGTCTGATTTGTCGAAAGGCAGTAAATGCGAGCAGAACTTTTAAAAAATAGTGCAGGGCTAAAAACAAATGTTCAAATCCTTTACACAGCAGGGTTTGGTGAAAAACGTCATTTTCATGGGGACGATTCTCACCACCACCTTTAACGTAAATGCAGCACAAGCGGTTAAAGACACCACCGATCTGGCAGCCAATAAAACGCCAGCTTCTGAAGCCATCAGGAAAAAACCGGTGGTGCGTACTGCGCAGGATCTGGCGCAGAACAATGAAGAAGTGATGACGGTTACCGAAACGATACCGGATAAAAAACCGGGCTCGAAAACCACTATCACCGCAGCAGAAATGCAGCAAAAAGGCGGCAATGATTTCGGCACTATCATGCGTTATGAGCCCCTGATCACCGCAACCGGCTCCAGCGGCGGTTCCGGCAACGGCAAAAGCGGCTTCGACCGTAACGGTTATACCGGCTATAACATCCGTGGTCTGGAAAGCAACCGCGTCGGCATCGATGTCGACGGCATTCCACAGCCAAGCGCCACCGGCCGCAGCTACGCAAGCCGCGCGGGTCTGGGCACCTCCGGTATTGGCCGTGATTACATCGATCCTTACATTTACGGCCAGGTAGATATCGAATCCGGCGCCACCTCCGCTGATCGCGCCAACACCTCAATCGGCGGTGCCGTTTCCTTCCTGCCAAAATCTGCCGATGATTATCTGCGTCCGGGCAAGGAAACCTATTTCGGTTACCAGTCTGATTATGATTCTTCCGACCGCTCCTGGCACAACGGCATCACCGCCGCCGCAGGTGATGAAACCCTGCGTGGTCTGATCGCCATCAGCCGCCGCGACGGCCAGGAAACCAGCAATAACAGCGGAACGCACGATGCGTATCCGGCTAACTGGCACTCCGACGCAGTCATGACATCCGTTATCTGGCAGCCAAATGACGAACATAAAGTCACCGGTACGCTCGATTATTACGAAAAAGTAAACCATACCCATTACGATGCGTGGAACAGCTCAGGCAGCGCCATTCTCGGCACCGCACAGCAGCAAAGTAACACCCGCCGCTGGGGCGCGACGCTGAAAGACGAATGGACACCGTTCAACGATTACGTCGATGCTATTGTTTCGAAAGTGTATTACCAGTACACGCAGGCGCACGACAATACCTACATGCCGAACGCCAGTAAGCAGATGATGAACGTCTATTCCAACTATGACGTCAACACTTTCGGCGGGGAAACCAGCTGGCTGAAAACGCTGGGTCGTCATGAGCTGAGCGCCGGTATCAACGGTCGTATGTCCAACACTGAACGTCCGTTCCGTGAAAGCCCGGAGCAAAGCGTTTACACCACTATCATGCAGCCGGAAGCGAACAGCCGTTCTTATATTCTCGGCGGCTTCCTGCAGGACACCATGAAGTTTGACCTTGATGGCCATGACTTCTCCATCGTGCCTGCTGTGCGTGTGGCGTATCAGAACACCAAAGCGAAAGATCTGTCTGACTTGTCCAACAGCACCGTCTCTGAAGGCCAGGTTTCTACCCTATATGGCAAAGCCAATTCCGATACGCAATTTCTGCCGTCCCTGGCGTTCACCTATGACATCACGCCTAAGCTGATGACTTACCTGCAATATCGTCGTGGTGCGCAATTCCCGGATGCCAGCCAGCTTTACGGTTCCTGGAACCTCGGTTCTTCTTATGCCGGTTCTCAGCAATACGCGCTGATCGGCAACACGGATTTGAAAACCGAGACCAGCAATAACTTCGAATGGGGTATGAAAGGTGAAGCGACTGAAGGTGTAACCTTCAAGACTTCCGTTTTCTACAACACCTACAAAAACTTTATTGCCAACACCCGCTACAGCCGTGCTGCCAACCCGGGCATGTTCACCAATGTGCCCTCCAATATTTATACGATTTATCAGGCCGAAAACCGCGATGAAGCGTTTATCTATGGTGGCGATCTGAGCACCAAAATTAACTACGGTACCTGGTTCAGCAGCGTTGACGGTCTGAGCACCACCTTCGCACTGGGTTATGCCAAAGGTGAATCGAAATCCAGCTACGATGGCGACAAGTATGTGGATCTCGACAGCGTGCCGCCAATGAAATTTGTCGCTGGCGTGGCGTGGGATGATCCATCCGGCGTGTACGGTACTGCGCTGACCGCGACTTTCGTCAAAGGTAAAAAAGCCGAAGCGACAAACCGTCAGAGCTACACCAACGCCGGTACGCCAATCACGGGTTCCACCACCGAATACATGAACGTACCGGGCTACGGTATGGTTGATGCAACGGCGTACTGGAAAGTCGCGAAGAACGTGAAACTCAGCGGTGGTGTTTACAACATCACCGACCGCAAATACTGGGATTACCTGAGCAGCCGTACTCTGACTGATACCACTAATCAGGATGAATACAACAAGGCACTGGCCGTGATGCCAGGTCGCAGCTTCCAGCTGGGCGTCAATGTTGATTTCTAACATCAGACGGTAAACACAGCCGTTTAATCACAACAGCGTCATGTGCAAACATGGCGCTTTTTTATTTCCTTAATAACGCCGCTATTCGCTGAACAGCTCTTTGAGGATCTGCGTCAGCCAGTCAAACACCAGCCGTACGCGGGCGGGTAGCAGAGGCTGATGGGGGCGGAAAATTGCCAGGGCCAGGCCCGTCCGGAGTTACTGTTATTCAGCGCGCTGAGCGGGTAATTAAATTGCAGGTCACGTAAAGACTCCGGGACACCCGGTCGGCAGCCATTCGATATTCAGGTGCGGATAATCTCGCAAATGCTTAAGTAAACGCCGCAAAATTTCCTGATTTTCAAACAAAGGTTGAAGGGTAATGCGCACGCTGCCCGACAGCTCCTGCCCCTGATGATTTTTGTGTTCGGTAAAAAGGCTCTCACTTTGCGGCATTAGCTGAACGTGCCGCGCTGCTTGCGGAAAAGCAATGATTACGTAAAATGAATGAACGATCATTCATTTTTATAGTGGTAATTTCACACAAATCAATCCATTGCTCAAACAAGACAGGCAAATTATGACCAGTAAAACACTCAGATTATTATTTCCTCAATGGCAAGGTGGCAATAATCCCCCCTATCATCTTGGCTCGCTTCTTCTCTCGTATCTTTCACCCGAATCGGATGGTCCTGTTGAGTCTGTTCCGGTCGATGAGCCCACAACGGAGCCATTGGTTGAGGTGGACGGCATTAACGCTAAACCTCAAATTATCAGGCAACTCAAGGATGCAGCCGCTCTGATTGAGAAACATGATCCCGATTCAATTGTCGTATTTGGCGGCGATTGCCTGGTATCACTGGCACCTTTTTCACATCTGCTCAATAAATACGGTGATAGACTCGGTGTGCTCTGGATTGACTCCCATCCCGACGTACAGACTGCAAAACAATATCCAAACGCCCATGCTCATGTTCTGGGAGCACTGATTGGAACAGGTGATAAAGACTTGCTTGCTCATGTGGCCACCAGACTCAATCCCTCAAAAATAATGATTGCCGGTATCCACGATCCACTGACTTATGAAGCGGAATACCTTGCTCATCATAACATTGCGACTATCGGTCCTGAACAAATCAAAGACGACGGGAAAGACGTTATTGAGTGGATTAAAAAGGAAAATATTGAATATCTGGCGATACACATTGATCTGGACGTTCTCGATCCATCACTTTTCCGTTCTGTTCTTTTCGCAAGGCCTGGCAGAGGAGAGCATGACTTTGGTGACGTGGCAGAAGGCAAACTGACTATTGAAAATGTACTCAACCTGATAGCTCAGGCTAACTCAAAAGCACAACCTGTTGGCCTGACGATCGCTGAACATTTGCCCTGGGATATGCTGAACCTCAAGAATATGCTCAGTGCGTTACCGCTTATAAAGTAACATCGGATTGAGGGAGCCAGGCTACAGCGTTCTACCCTGGCTCCTATTATAAAAGAGCGTTAAAGTTGGGCACCAGATTAAACGTAATAGTCGACATGTTAAAGAAAACTGAAACCTACCATAAGCTGATTACCGCTGCTGCAGCCTGCTTTGCAGAAAAAGGCTTTAGTGCGACAAGCGTGCGTGAAATTTCCATCCGGGCTGGGATCAGCCAGGGAGCAATGTACACGTATTTCAAGAGCAAAGATGACCTCATCAAGGCAATCGTTCTTGAGGAGCAGAATTCAGCGTTGATAGGCCATAACACTCCATCTGGCGGTACTTATTTCGACCGCCTTTGTACGCAGGTTACTTCATGCATAAGCGATGTAGGTTACCCAGTCACGCATCGACTGTGGGTTGAAATCATTGCGGAATCTGCACGGAACCCTGAATTGCAAAAAACGTATATATCCAGTGATATCATCATGCGGAAAAGTATTGCAGGGATTATCACAGAAGGTATTGCGGCGGGAGAGTTTCGCCGGAACATTAACCTGGAGGAAATCACGATTATACTTTTTGCCTTTATTGACGGTTTAATCGCACGTAAAGCCATAAATGCGTCCTTCTCGATCAGCCATGACCTGCCAATGTTTTTTGAGCTGATGTCAAAATTATTGAATTAGTGCTAACCAGATTTAGTCAACATGATGGCCCACGAATCGTTAATGTCCGCTGATCGCTCTCAGCAGACCTTCAGCGCCAGATACTTGTATGCTGTGTGCCAAAAGCGGAAGTTGGTAAGCCTTGGTTCAATTGAGCATGAGTGAGTGCTAATGGATACTTGTCGTGGATGTGGAACGTTGGCTCGTTACCAATAGACAAACCTCCACGCCAGGAATTATTTTATAAGTAAGAAATATTAATCCAAAAAACCTGGTCAATAAATGCGCCGTAAAAATGTGAACGATTATCAAGCTTTTATCGCAGTTGCCCGTGAAAAAAGTTTCACAAAAGCGGCCGCTCAGTTAGGTGTCTCGCAGTCGGCACTGAGCTACACGGTAAGGACTCTTGAAGCAGATCTTGGCCTTCGCCTTCTTACCCGTACCACGCGTAGCGTTTCTGTGACAGAAGCTGGCGAGCGGCTACTTTCCCGTATAGGACCACATTTTGACGAAATTGAAAGTGAGATCGCCGCACTCAGCGGGTTGAGAGAAAAACCAGCCGGTACTGTGCGTATTACTGCCGTTGAACATGCAGCCGATACAATTCTCTGGCCTAAACTCGCCCCGCTGATGCTTGAGTATCCCGATATCAACATTGAAATTATCAGCGAGTACGGACTCAAAGATATTGTCGCTGAGCGTTATGATGCTGGCGTTCGGTTGGGCGAACAGGTCGATAAGGATATGGTTTCCCTGCCACTTGCCAGGGACTTTCGTTTTGCAGTGGTCGGTGCGCCCTCTTATTTCATGGGGAAGTCCTATCCGGGAACGCCTCGTGATTTAAACGATCATAGCTGTATCAGATTACGCCTGCCCACTCATGGCGGATTCTATACCTGGGAGTTTCGCAAGGATGAGACGGAAATTAAGGTCCGTATTGATGGACGAGCGACTTTCAGCACGATAAATATGATGAGGCAGGCCGCCCTTGATGGACTGGGACTTGCTTATCTGCCGCTAGATATCGTGGAGAATTATCTTGAAAACGGGATGTTAGTCCAGGTGCTGACAGACTGGTGTCCACCGCGTCCCCCCTATCATCTTTACTACCCCAGCCGTCTACAACATTCTCCGGCATTTGCACTTGTGCTCAAAGCACTCCGTGCCCCATAACCTTTGAGCGCTGTTTGTCCTGTTTCATGTCGAACTCAGTGACTTATAACCCTATTAATAAAACCTCCTTCTAAGCCCATGCGAAATTAAGCATCTAATTTCTCAATACTAAAGAGATTAAGATGGCCGCTGAAACAATCCATGTTCTTTCAGCGGCCAGGGCCGCCATCATGTATATGAAGGAGTCTTGCAATGAGTAAAAAAACAGGTGGGTTAAGTCGCCGTAATTTTATCCTGACGAGTTCAGTGGCCTCAGCAGGATTACTGATGGCGGGTCATGCCTCAGCCATGCTCTCACCTACACCTAATACATCTGGCACCACTACACACGTAGATGGCATCACAGTCACCAGCGTTCTGTTCCGGAACAATGAGATAATGATGTCCGGAAATATCTACGTCCCCCCGGATTTCAGCGAAAACCGTCAATACGCTGCTATTGTCGTTGTCCACCCTGGTGGTGGCGTTAAGGAACAGACAGCTGGACTTTATGCCCTCAAACTGGCTAAAGAAGGATTTGTCACCCTGGCGTTTGATGCCTCCCATCAGGGGGCTAGTGGCGGATTACCGCGTTTTGTTGATGACCCCATGAAGCGAGTCGTCGATTTCTATAGCGCAGTCGATTACCTGACGACTCTGCCTTATGTCGATAATAATCGAATCGGCGCATTAGGCGTTTGTGCAGGCAGTGGTATCACGGTTAAAGCGTCGATGACGGAACGCCGAATCAAAGCGCTGGCAACGGTCAGTGCCGTAGATGTTGGAGCAGCGACCCGTAAAGGCTGGGAAGGAACAACATCAGAATCTGAACTCATTCCAACTCTGGATGCGGTTGCTAAACAGCGCACAGTCGAAGCAGCAGGCGGCGCACCGGTTTATGTCAACTATGTGCCCAAATTGGGTGATACCAGTGCCCCCAAAGATCTTCAGGAAGCTGCGGACTACTATCTGACCGAACGCGGAAAATATCCGACTTCTACCAATCAAATGCTGATGACAAGTATCAGTACGCTGGCGTCTTTCACCGGATTTGAAGGGGCGGATGTCTATTTAACACAACCACTTCTGATTGTAGCCGGTAGTAAAGCAGGATCGCTCTGGCACAGCCAGGAATTACACAACACTGCGGCCTCTGTTCAAAAAACGCTGCATATCATTCCGGGTGCCACCCATATGGACCTCTATGATGGTCAGGGTGCAACGGTTGCAGCGAGTAAGCTGGCTCCTTTCTTCAAGAAAAATCTCGCATAGGTATGACTATCCATGAAACAAACTCCACTACTAGAAAAATTTCCACTTGGTAAAAGTGTGACGCTGCGCAACCGTATTGTGATGGCTCCGATGACGACCTGGGCGGGTAATGATGACGGCACGGTATCTGATGAGGAAGAAGCATATTATCGTCGACGCGTTCAGGATATCGGGCTGGTCATTACTGGCTGTACACATGTTCAGGAAAACGGCATTGGGTTTACGGGAGAGTTTGCTGCGTATGACGACAAATTTATTCCGGGTTTAAAGCGCCTTGCTATGGCTGCAAAAAGCGGTGGAGCACCGGCAATTTTACAAATATTCCATGCAGGTGTAAAAACCAGCCCTGAACTGGTTTCGGATATTGTGGCTGCAAGTGCTATTCCCGGTGACGCCGGTCCTTTCGCACCGTCCGTTACCCCTCGTGAACTGACATGCACTGAAGTCGAAACTGTTATTCAGGCTTTCGGGGAAGCAACTCGCCGTGCAATAGAAGCAGGATTTGATGGTGTTGAGCTACATGGTGCCCATGGTTTTTTACTTCAAAACTTTTTCTCACCTCATTCCAACCGTAGAGAAGATCAATGGGGCGGCTCTCTTAAAAACCGTATGCGTTTCCCGCTCAGCGTCATTGAGAGTGTGCGTAAAACGATTGCTGATCATGCAACCCATCCCTTCCTGATGGGATACCGCATTTCCCCGGATGAGCATTACGAAGATGGGTTGCGCATTGATGAGTCGCTTCAGCTGGTTGACCGCCTGGTCGATGAGGGTATCGATTATCTTCATGTATCACTCGGTAATGCACTTGTAGCCAGACCAGTTGATGCACCGAATGGCCCCAAAGTCATCGAAATCGTGCGTGATCACCTTGCTGGACGTATACCTCTGATTGTTGCCGGGCAGTTGCGAACACCAGAGCAAGCCGAGGATGCTGTAAAAGCAGGGGTATCATTGACGGCAGTAGGTCAGGGTATGGTTATGAACCCAGACTGGGTTCAATTCGTGGATGGCAAAGCTGAAGGAAAAATTGCTCTCAATATTGCTGCATCAGACGTAGAGAAACTTGCTATACCCCAAAAACTGTGGCGTGTAATTGAGGAAACGACTGGCTGGTTTAACATCCGTTAAATACGGCTAACCGTGATGAACGCGGCGCGTTTTATCAAAATATGCTCGCCAGGTCACCGCCAGGTCGCGGGGGGTACGCCAGATGAAATCGGCGCACTGGCCGAATTCCTGTTCGGCCCGAACGGAACCTACATCTTTCTGCATAACCTGTTTTAACGCACATTCACATTTTTGGTCAGCAGATAAACTCAGGTTTTGCCTGACCAAAATGTGAGATTACATGGAATTAATCAGAAAACCTCTGGCGTTTGCGCTCACCCTGCTCCTTTTACCGGCGGCTGTTTCAGCCACCACCACCTTGCGATATACCGATCACGAACCGCTGGGCGGAATGCGTACAGGTTTTATCCACGACGTGTTCTTCCCTGCTGTCGAAAAAGAATCTCAGGGTCGCCTTAAGATTAAAGCGCACTGGGGCGGCGAACTTTCGACCAGCTACGACGCATTACGCACCGTGCGCGAGGGAAAGACAGCAGATATCGGCATTGTCGTGCCGGAATATGCCGCGAAAGAACTGCCGCTGCATCAGATCTTCAAAAGCTTTCCGGTCGGGCCTTCCGGCGATAAGCAAATTGCTTTCTTCCGTCGCGTTTTTACTGAAATCCCCGCCTTCCCTGCTGAACTGAAAAAAGCAGGCGTAGTGAATGTGCTGATTGCCACGGGTTATCCGCTGGCATTTTTCAGCACACATCCGCTCAAAAACCTCGAGGATATTAAAGGGACAACCTGGCGTTCAGCCAGTTTCTGGCATCAGGGTTTTCTGCGTAATGCCGGTGCCACGCCGGTAACCATGCAGTGGGGGCCGCAGACTGTGGAAGCCTTTAAAACCGGTACGCTGGACGGCATTATGGTCAATGTCGACAGCGGTTATGATCTTAGAATTCAAAAGATGGCCCCTGATGTTTTAGTCTCGAAAGAGCTGTGGCTGGGCCATGTTTATCTGCTGGTGATGAATCAGAAAGTCTGGAACGAGCTGGCGCAGCAGGATAAAGACGCCATCACCCGCGCTGCCGGCATCGCCTACAAAACTGCCGGTTCAGTGATGGACAGCAATTATGAACCACAGCTCGATGCCCTGCGCAAAGAGGGCGCAAATGTCCGCGAGCTGCAACACAGCGAAGTGACCCACTGGAAAAAGGTTACCCGCTATCAGGACGCTCAGGCTCAGTGGGTAAAAGAGCAAGAAGCACAAGGCAACACACTGGCCGTGCCGGTGATGGAAAAAGTCAGCGTGCTGATGACTGAGTCGATGAACTCCCGCTGACCGGCGCTTAGCAGCAGGTGCTCAGGTCCGGTCGTGTACGCCACGCGGTCAGGTTTATCGTGTAAACTGAAAGCCAGCACCTGCAATGTCTGTAATCTGAGGAGTCATCAGAATGAATAAAGAACTCAACGAATTCGAACGTTTTGTTATTGAAAATAAAGGGACGGAGCGCCCTTATACCGGTGAATATAATGAGCACTTTTCACCGGGCCGTTATGTCTGCAAAAGATGTTCTGCGCCGCTGTATTCGTCAGAACATAAATTCGAATCTCACTGCGGCTGGCCCGCTTTTGATGATGAAATTCCGGGTGCGGTTGAGCGCGTGCCTGATGCCGATAGCCGCAGAACCGAAATTGTCTGTGCCAACTGCAAGGCGCATCTGGGGCATGTCTTTGAGGGAGAATATTTAACCGAGAAGAATCTGCGTCACTGTGTGAACTCCGTTTCAATGGTTTTTGAAAGCGCAGACGAGCGTGGTAATTATCACAAAGCGGAATAAGCAGGAAACGATGTGAAAAAGGGCCGCTCAGGAGCAGCCCTTATAAGGAAACGCCAACAATATCATCATGGCGTGATGTTTTATCCGGGGGGTGCTCAGTAAACCTAATGCCAGGGTCTGACGTGTTTACTGACCTCCGGTCGCAAAGAATGTCCCGCTGTAAGGTATCGGCAGATAATCATGGAAAATCTGCTTCAACGTGTGTTCCGGTTCGATATCCGTAAACAGTTCCGGATAAAGTGTCTTCGCCATGAACTCCGTGGCGGCAACGTGCCATGGACTTAAGTAGAAATTCTGCCAAATTATCCCCGTTCGGCCATTATGCAGGGCTTTCAGTTCACGTAATCCATTCTGTCTGGCCGTTAATTCACGCAGGCTCTGCTGCGCCATGTCGGGGGTGATCGCCGGACCGAGTTTCAAATCATTCTGATCTTCAGCAGCACCCGCGCCGGTAGCGATGTAAACTTCGGGTTGCGCCATGATCACCACTTCCTCATTTAATCGTCCAAAGACGCCCTGTACCGTTTTGCTGGCGATGTTATCCCCCCCGGCAAAGGACAGCAGTTCACCAAGACTTCCCTTTACCGCCGTTACGCAACATTCATTCCGGCGTCCAAGATGTAGCTGAAGCAGCACGGTCGGCTTTTTCCCGTGGTAAGAAGCCAGGCGGTCATGAATGACCTGCATATGCGCATCGTAGAAGCGATTGAAAGCCTGCGCTCTTGCGCTCTGATTAAGCACTTCGCCCAGGATAGCCACACTGCGCGTGGTATTTTTAAGCAGACGCACACGGAGATCTATTTTAACAACCGGAATATGCGCGGCGTCGAGCATGG
Organism: Rahnella variigena; assembly: GCF_003610915.1. Classification (NCBI taxonomy): domain Bacteria; kingdom Pseudomonadati; phylum Pseudomonadota; class Gammaproteobacteria; order Enterobacterales; family Yersiniaceae; genus Rahnella; species Rahnella variigena. Next base: position 93,491 of record NZ_NSDJ01000002.1, on the reverse strand, counting down.
CTTTTAGCCGTAAATCTGCATCGTCATAGCGCGCCAGACTCGGCAAAATGACCAGATCCGGTTTGAGCGCCAGCACCTTTTCAGGATTCATGTCATTAGTCCCGCCCAGCCCCAGCGACGGAATAGCCAGCATATCGGGAAACTTCTGCGCAAATATCGCCCAGATCTGACTGTCATATTTCTTCAAATCAAGGGGCCAGCCGACGATGCGTCTGACCGGATCGCCGGGTTCCAGCATCGCCAGCGTATAGAGCATGCGACTTTCTCCCAGCACAATACGTTGCGGATTATCCGGAATTTCAACATGATTGCCGTCGATATCGATAATGGTCCGCGCCTGCGCTTTCAGACTTATCAGCGCCAGAAACAACATAAGCAGCAGGCTAATCAGCGCATGTAGCATGCGCCTCTGGCCGGGAACAAAAGCAATATTCAGATTAGAATTCAACACTTGCCTGCACCATTAAATTACGGGTTTCACCTTCACGCACGCGAAGATTACCGCCACTGGAAGTGTAATAATGTTTATTAAACAGATTATTCAGGTTCAGTTTCAGCTGGGTTTTCTCACCGAACAGCCGGTTATTCCAGGCCACGAAACTGTCAGCGACGACATAATCAGGCAGAGTGAAACTGTTTTCCGGATCCCCCGCCCGCGTGCCGACATAACGTGCTCCCCCGCCGATGCGGAAATCCCCCGGCAGGCCGTTAATGGTCAGGTTATGACTCAGATACAGTGCCCCTGAATGGCGTGGCGCGTTTTGCAGGCGGTTGCCATTATTGGCGGAATTCACGCCATCATCGACAATTTCCGCTTTGTCATAGCTGTAATTCGCGCTGACATCCCAGTCAGGCAGAATTTCACCGTTGAGCTCAAATTCAGCACCGCGTGAGCGTGCTTTATCAATGGCGCGGGTGTTTCCGTTGATGCTGAGCGACATATCCCGCTCATCAATACGATACAGCGCCACACTGGCAAACAGGCGCGGAGTCATCTGCCATTTGCTGCCCACTTCCCAGGTCGTGCCCTGCTCCGGCTTGCCGACGTTGCCGTCATCATCAACATCCGTGGACGGGGTAAAGGACTTGCTGACGCTGCTGTACAGGGACACATCAGGCGTGACTTTATAAATCAGCCCTGCCTGTGGCAGGAATTTATTGCCTTCGGAATCCAGGGTCTGAACAACCGGATCAAATCCCTTTGAAGCACGCTGTTCATAATGCTGATAACGGCCGCCGACGACGGCAATCCAATTAGGAGTCAGCGAAATACTGTCTTTTGCATACACTGAACGGCTGTGGATACGGTTCAGGTTATTTCCGTTCGCGGTATTCTCTGTTGTGCTGTCGACGACCGGTGAGAGGATGTCGTATTGCGGATCATTATAGTTAAAACTGCTGTTCGCCTTGCCCTGATATTGATGCGCACGATAGGTCTGGTTCATCTCATAATCCGTGCCCAGCACGATATTGTGATTCATGCCCAGAATGTCCTGAGAGCCCAGCAAATCCCAGGAAACATATTTGGTCTTGTGATTAAAGCCGCGGTTAGCATCCGCCCTGCGCGTCACCGCACCGGTTGTTGTGTTCACTGCGGTTACCCTGACTTCGTCATTGTCGTAGCGGCGCTGGTTCCAGCCAAGCGTGAGACGGGTACTCCAGTCGTCGCTGAACTGCCAGTCATAATGGGCGTTCAGGGTTTTATTATGTCCCCAGGCCCGGTTTGACTTGTCGTCCAGCCGGTCTTTGTAGCCGATATCGATCGGTTTACCGTTAATAAAAGCGGTACCGCGATCGTAAGGAATGTCGTAGCGATAATCGGAATAGCTGATCAGGAAACTGGCCTTTTCGCCATACCATTGCAGAGAGGGAGAGAGTAACGTGTGCTTGTCACTGCCAAAATTACGCCAGTAATCCTGATCTTGTTTTTCAGCGATCATGCGAAATGCAAACCCGTTACCCAGCGGGCCGGTAACATCCACTGTCCCTGCGCCGCCGCCCTCACTGGCATAACGCCCGCTGACTTTCGTATGCCAGTCATATTGTGGCTTTTTGCTCACAAGATTAATCACGCCACCCGGGTTTTGGATCCCATACAGTAAAGAAGCAGAGCCTTTCAGCACTTCAACTCGCTCCGTGGTAGCATCAAAATTGAGGCCCTGGCTGCTGCGTACCCCGTCACGATAAACAGAACCATCAGAGTTGGAACCGAAGCCACGGCGGACAAAGCCATCCTCCGTGCCCGCCAGCGTATTGCCCTCGCTCACACCCGCAACAAAACGCATCGCGTCAGAAAGGCTCTCAGCCTGATAGTCATCCAGCTGTTGCCGGCTCACCACGCTGACCGACTGCGCTTCGTCAAGACGAGGTGTCGGCGTTTTGCTGGCAACAGAACTTGAGCCTGCGCTGTACCCCTGATTATTTTGCTCCTGACCGCTAATCGTCAGGGTATCGCCATCGTCTGCTGAATAACCGGTATTTGGGGTTATCATCGCGACGCCATAAAGAGCGGCAATTAATGCAGGATGGTGTTTTCTTTTAAAATTAAATAACGCTTTATTATTCATTTAATTCGACCTGGTATGAAAATGACGCCTTTTCCGTAAAAAATTGCCAGATAGCGTTAAAACAACATCCACATAAAGAAATGGGTTATATCTTCTGGCTGTTCACTGTCTTTTATTTTTATTTTGATAGGGCAACAAATAGCCCCGTCAATGCAATTGATTATCATTCAACCACGCACTGATGTAGTAGTAAATTGTCTTTTTCATTTTTCTGCTACATGAAGATGCGTCAGGCCGTGCCTTTACCGGCAAAGCAGGGACAACATTAAGATATTGATTTAATTCAATATTATAACAAAACCCCTTCCCCAGAATGAAAATTCCAAGACTTTACTGCTCCGGATTAAAAATATTCTTCCCCCTAAAAACACTACATTGCTAAGATGGTAAAAGTGCCCGTTAACCCGATGTCATTTTTAAGTGATTAAAAATTAAGAGGATAAGTAAAACTCCATGGCTGATGTGCGAATTAAAAAAAGGATCGATGTTTTCGGAGAACGATATCGCGCACGGGCTCATACGCTCCCGCCAGGGTTGCAAACCGTTGCGTCTTATATCCAGAACAATCGTGAAGCAGCGCTGGACGCAACGGCCATGGAGATTGCTGCCGCCACAGAAGTTTCCGATGCGACTGTAATACGTGCTGTCCAGGCATTAGGTTTTGCCGGGTTGCGGGATATGAAAAAAACGCTGGAGGCGTGGTTTGGGACATCGGTCAATTCTGAAGAAAAGATGATCACCACAGTCAGCGAACTCTCGTGTGATATGACGTCAGGAATGGACTTTGTTCTCGACGGCCATAAGCGCGCTTGTGATGCCCTGGCAGAGCCCGCAAACCGACAGGCTATTTCTGAAGCCATTGCCTTACTGGCCGGTGCCCGTCAGGTGGCGCTGTTTGGTATCAATGCGTCCGGCATTCTGGCCGAGTACAGTGCGAGACTGTTCACACGCATTGGGATCCCGGCTATCTGCCTTAACCGTTCGGGAATTGCGCTGGCAGAACAACTGATCGGCCTGCAGCGTGGAGATGTGCTGATCATGATGGCGCAGAAGAGCGCGCACCGTGAGGGGAAAACGACGGTACATGAAGCAAAACGTCTGGGTATTCCGATAATATTACTGACAAATGCCGCGGAATCCTTTTTCACCAGGGAAGCCACCGTCGTTATCAATGTGCCGCGGGGTGGTGAGAATGGCAGAATGCCACTTCATGGCACTGTCCTGGTGTGTCTTGAGATGCTGATTTTATCCGTCGCTTCCGCATCTGCATCGCGAACCATGAAAACGATGAAGCGGATCCAGGATCTGAACAAAGCCTTAAATGCTCCCCGTTCTAAATGAAGATCATGTAACGGATCTGCGTAATTACACAGCGGGTTAAATTTTTTATTCCTGAGATCCTCTCCCCTCAATGCTCAGGGATATTACTTACGCGCGCGACATGTCGTAAATAACGTCCTGATTATTTAGCGAAATAATTATTTTTTGGTGTAATCGTCATTCTCTTACTAACATTAAGGCAGCTAATGTAATCGTGTGATTATTCACTGACATTAGCCAGGATAAGCAGTGATTATGAGGGGGTAAGCTCCCTTCTTACTATCAAAAATATGGCGATATATGGAGATGTCCAAATGACTGATCATCAAAGGCCTGCCACTGAAGTTTATAACGAAACGTTGATTGAGCCTGCGAACGGAGTGCCGCTTAAACGTATTTCGTGGAGTGCTATTTTTGCCGGCGTCATTATTTCAATGGTGGTTTATTTGTTACTGGCAATATTAGGGACAGCCATCGGAGCCAGTACCATTGATCCCCTGAAAGAGCAAAACCCGCTCGATGGATTAGGGAAAGGAGCGGCCATCTGGACAGGCATCAGCATGTTGATTTCGATTGCGGCCGGGGCATATGCCAGCGGACGACTGGCTCAGCGTGAGGGAGCTTTGCATGGCGTATTGATGTTTGGGGTAAACACCTTAATCTGCACCTGGTTCCTGATTGTGGTCGTCAATAATGCGGTCAGCGGTGCAGCCAGTGTTGTGGGATCCGGGTTACAAACGTTAGGCAGTGGAATATCTGCCGCTGCGCCACCGGTAGGTCAAATGGTAAAAGACAAGCTGGGAGAAAATAATATTAATCTCGACAGTCTGCAGAATGAACTTGAAACCACTCTGCGCCAGACCGGGAAACCGGAGTTGCAACCAGAGAACCTGCAAAATAAAGCCGAGGGTGAAGTAAACAATGCCCAAAATCAGGCGGCTGACACCAGTAATCATCCGCAAACCGCCGATACGGATCTCACTAATTTTATTAAAGGTTTAATTAGTCGTAATGCAGATACATTCCAGGCAGCTGACCGTGACGCGTTGAAAAATATCATTAAAGCCCGTACCGGAAAAAGCGATCAGGAAGTCGATCAGATTGTCAGCCAGGCTGAAAAAACCTATCAGCAGGCCCGTGCTAAATATGAAGAACTGAAACAGCAGGCAGAGCAGAAAGCCCGCGAAGCCGCTGAAAAAGCAGCTGCTGCAACGGCGAAAGCCAGCTGGTTTACCTTTGTGATGTTGGTGATTGAAGCCATTCTGGCGGGCTTTATGGGCATGCTGGGACGCCGTACTCAACCCCGTGCTGTTTATACCCATCAGCGCCCGTTGTAATGACAGCCTCATAAATGTCCTGATGTAAAACACGGGAGGAGATAGCGATATCTCCTCCTTTTTTATTCAGTCCCGGAAGCTGCTTAACCCGCCCTTTTTCCTACCATGCTCCTTCTCGTTTTGTTTTCGCTGACCCGCTCGCTTCACTCAACAAAGAGATGCCCTTCCCGAAAAATGATACTTTGATCACACTCCATAAATGTTAACGTTAACATTCGTGATTAACATCATAATTTGCGCTTTATGAATCTTTGAAAACTCATATGTTAACGTTAACAATATGACTCCTTGTGACGATTCAAACCCGGACATGCCATGAAAAACAGTCAACGAAGTCATTACGCATTGCTGAGTGGTTTACTTTTTTCCTTTTTCTACACCTGGTCTTCCGCCTTTTCGCTTATCTCACTGTGGCTGAGCCAAAAGGTCGGGCTGAAAGGCACTGAAACAGGCTTGTTTTTTTCCGCCGTCGCGTTGACCGCGCTTTGTGCACAGCCTCTGTACGGTTTCATTCAGGACAAACTGGGGTTGCGTAAAAACCTGCTCTGGTTTCTGGGTTTTCTGTTACTCATCAGCGGGCCTTTCTTTATTTTCGTTTTTGCGCCGCTGCTGAAGATCAGTATTTTGTCAGGCGCTGTGGCGGGCGGTTTGTATGTCGGTGCGACTTTTTTTGCCGGGATCGGTGCGCTGGAGTCTTACACCGAGCGCGTCAGTCGTATTCTTGGATTTGAGTTCGGTAAAGCCAGAATGTGGGGTTCACTGGGCTGGGCCGTCGCAACCTTCTTTGCCGGGATGCTGTTTAATATCAATCCCAACCTCAACTTCTGGATGGCTTCCTGTTCGGCTGCCATTTTTCTGCTGCTGCTATGGCAACTTCGGGAAGTGAAAACGGATGCCCTGAGCCAGCTCGAATACGGCAAATCCAGCACCCTGACGCTCAGCGATGCGATGACCCTGTTCCGCCTCCCGCGGTTTTGGGCGCTGATTGTTTTTGTTACCGGCGTCAGCGTCTACAACGTCTACGACCAGCAATTCCCGGTGTATTTCGCGTCACTGTTTTCTGATGTCCGCCACGGCAACGAGATGTACGGTTTCCTTAACTCTTTCCAGGTGTTTCTGGAAGCGGGCGGCATGTTCCTGGCACCTTTTGTTGTCAACAAAATCGGGGCGAAAAACGGACTGTTACTCAGCGGGACGATCATGGCACTGCGCGTGTTTGGATCAGGCCTGGCAGCGGATGCGGTCACCATTTCCTGCATGAAATTGCTGCACGCTGTTGAGCTGCCCATCCTGCTGATTGCGATGTTTAAATACATTACCACCCGCTTTGACCCGCGCCTTTCCGCAACGCTATATCTGGTTGGATTCCAGTTCATTACGCAAGTCTGCGCCAGTGTGTTGTCGCCACTGGCCGGTCACGGCTACGACCTGCTGGGCTTTGCTGACACTTACATGATCATGGGGACGCTGGTTCTGGTGCTCACTCTCGTTTCAGTTTTCCTGCTGACCGGCGAAAAAAGCCAGGCTCCACCTTCCCCGGCATCCAAAAACATGCTTCTGAATAAAAGTGAGATGATATGAATACAAAACTTGAACGCGCGCAACTGGCGCTTAATCAGGCAACAAACCAGCGCGGTAACGCCTTTTATCCCAACTTTCACCTCGCCCCTCCGGCGGGCTGGATGAATGATCCGAATGGCCTGATTTATCATCAGGGGGTATATCACGCGTTTTATCAGCACCACCCGTTCAGTGAAAACTGGGGGCCAATGCACTGGGGGCACGCCACCAGCAAGGATATGGTGAGATGGCAGCATCAGCCGGTGGCACTGGCGCCGGGAGAAGAATTCGACCGCGACGGTTGCTTCTCCGGCAGTGCCGTCGATGACAATGGCACGCTGAGCCTGATATACACCGGCCACGTCTGGCTCAATGGTGAAGGCAATGACAGCGCCATCCGCGAAGTACAATGTCTGGCAACCAGTCAGGACGGTATTCATTTTACCAAACAGGGTGTGGTGCTGACGCCGCCGGAAAATATCATGCACTTTCGCGATCCGAAAGTGTGGCAGGAAGACGGTCACTGGTGGATGGTCGTCGGTGCCCGTGACGCCAGCGATTGTGGACAGGTGCTGCTTTATAAAGGCACCAGCTTGCGCGACTGGACGTTTGATCGCGTTCTCGCCAAAGCCGACGCCGGTGACGGTTACATGTGGGAATGCCCGGATTTCTTCCCGCTGGGCGATGAACATATTCTGATGTGCTCGCCGCAAGGGATCCGCACGCAGGGCCATGATTATCAGAACTTATTCCAGAGCGGTTATCTGCGCGGGCACTGGCAGCCGGGTCAAAACTTTGAGATTACGCAAGGCTTTATGGAACTCGACCACGGGCACGACTTCTATGCGCCGCAGTCATTCACTGCGGCTGACGGACGCCGGATCATTATCGCCTGGATGGATATGTGGGAATCGGTGATGCCGTCCAAAGAAGAAGGCTGGGCGGGCTGCCTTACCCTGCCCCGCGGGCTGACGTTACGTGACGGAAAAGTCCGCATGATGCCGGCAGAGGAAGTCTGCACACTTCGCCGGGAACATCGCCCGCTGACGCCCTGCGTGCTGAAAAGCAGCGTGCAGCAACTTTCTGAAAATGCTCAGGCAACTGAAATTATCTTGCAATGGGATCTCAGTCATTCGGACGCGGAACGCTTTGGCATCACGCTCGGCGACGGTCTTTGCCTGTTCGTGGACAAACAGACACAAAGACTCTTTCTGAACCGGGATTATTCCGCATACGGAATTCAGGACAGCCGCAATGTCGCGCTGCCGGAAGGCAATCTTCTGGAGTTGCGTGTCTTTATCGACCGCTCATCGGTGGAAGTTTTTGTTAATCAGGGGGAGAAAACGCTCAGCAGCAGAATTTATCCGCAGCCGGACAAGCGCGCCCTTTCTCTCTTTGCAGAAAAAGGACAGGCCATGTTAAGTCAGGGAGATAGCTGGACACTGAGCACCGAATAACGTCACAAAGAAGCACGTTCAAGCAGCGGGGAGGAAATCTGTATCACTCCGCTGTTCGGCCGCTGTTCGATCAGATGCAATACCGCTTCACGGCCTATCTCGCGGTGCGGCAACTGCACCGTGGTCAGCGGCGGCTGGAACAGGTCACCGATACCGACCATGTTGTCATAACCCAGAACCGCCACCTGCTGCGGGATGGCGATGCCTTTCGCCAGCAATACCTGATAGGCCAGAAACGCAATACGATCGTTGCCGCACACCAGCACGTCAAAATCCGGCTTATCGTGCGGGGTAAACTCATTAAGTAAAGCCACCACATCGCGATAATGCTCATCACCTGACGCCATATGGAACTGGCGCAGTTGTTGTGCAGGCAATCCGGCTTCCTGCCATGCCGCTTCCGCGCCCGCCCTTCTGCAAATTCCGGCAGGTATGGAATCGGGTAAATAAAAGCATAGCGGACGCTGGTAACCTTTCTTGATCAGGGCTTTCATCGCCTGATACTGCCCTTCAAAGTCATCAGGAATGTAACCCGGCAGCGCGTGTTCGCGGCTCAGGCAGTTTGCCAGCACCAGGTTTTTATCCAGCAGACGTTCCGGGATTTCTACTTCACGCAGCCCCATGGTCGTAAAGATAATGCCGTCCGGGCGCTGAGAAAGCAGCTGACTTACCGCCCGCTTACTGTCTTCCTGCGACGTGATATTGACCAGAAAACTGCTCCAGCCAAATTCACGCGCCGTCAGTTCAATCGAGAGAAGGAGTTCAACGGAAAATGGCGTGGTGGCGGTATCAAGCGCCAGCACACCCAGAGTCGAGACTTTGGTACTGCGGCCACGCATTTTGCGTGCGGAAAAATCAGGCACATAATTCAGGGCGCTGATCGCCGTCTGAACACGCGCCAGTGTCTCGGGCTTTAGCCGTTGCGGTTCGTTAATGGCGCGGGACACTGTCATCAGCGACACCGCGGCCAGTTGTGCTACTTCTTTCAGCGAAGCCATAACTCTCCGGTCCGGCAAAATTGACTCCCCTGATCCTACACAAAAAAAGGGTCTGGGAGTAAATCTATTCAGATCAGATCTGAGAGGAAAACGCCTTTAAGGTCGCGCTGTCGGGCAAAGCGGTCATTGCGCCTCTCGCGGTGGTGGCAAGCGCCCCGCACGCCAGCGCCTGATGAATGGTTTGCTGCCATGCGCTGTCCGAGGTCAGTGGCCAGTGTTGCGCCAGTCCGGCCAGCAGCCCGGCGACAAAGGCATCTCCTGCACCGGTAGTATCCACCGCCCGCACTTCGGGTGCCGGGTAATGCTTCAGGCTGGCATTTTTCTTCCGGTAGACCGACACACCTTGTTTCCCCTGCGTGACCAGCAACATTTCGGGGTTATAACGATCACACAGGCGCAGCATTCCCTCGGACAACAACGCTTCTCCGGTCAGAAATTCCAGCTCGTCCTCCGATATTTTAATCACATCCGCCAGCGACAAGGCGCGGTCAAGATTGTCACGCAGCTGTTCATCATCAGGCCACAAGTCATGCCGGATATTGGGATCAAAACAGACATATCCGCCCGCCGCTTTCATCTGCGCCATTGCCAGAAAAGCTGAAGCCCGGGAAGGTTCTGCGGATAAGGCAATCGAACACAAGTGTAAAAACTGTCCTGCGCTAAACGCCGGAATGTCGGTGGCCTGGAGGAATAAATCCGCGCCCGGACGCACCATAAACGTGAAGGAACGCTCGCCGTCAGCGTCGTTTTCCACCACCACCGTGGAAGTGCGGTGATGCGGATCAGGCGTCATGCACTCTGTATTGACGCCCTCATCATCCAGGGTCTTCATCAGAAACGTCCCGAACGGGTCATCACCCACGCGTCCGATAAAAGCGCTGTCGCCGCCGAGACGACAGATGCCGACGGCAACGTTTGCCGGTGCTCCGCCCGGACATTTTAATAAGCGGCCATCCTGCTCAGGGATCAAATCCACCACGGCATCGCCAAGTACCCAAACCCGGTTATTCATCTTCATTCCCTTTTCATAATCCTGATAAATCGTCTGTCGATAAAATAGAAGAACCGGTTTAGCTAATCAAGAGCAAATGAATTTTCAGGACGACATTGGGAATTGCCAGCAAGATCACAAATCCGGCACAAGGCTGCCGAACTTCGTTGCGTAAATACATAGCGGGTGTTTATTGTGCTCAGGAAAACCAGTTTATCAATTTAGCAAAATGGTTTTCCCATAATAATTAAACTTCCTCTGAAGGGATAAAAATGATGATGAAACCTCGCTATCTTGCTGTTGCTATTGGACTTATTCTTTCTTCTGCGGCTCAGGGGGCCGATCTTTCTTCCAGTGCTATTGAAGCCCGCTTTGCGGCGATGGAAAAACGACTACAACTCGCCGAAAGCCGAGCCGCTAAGGCCGAAGCCCGTGCTACGCAGGCAGAACAGCAGGTTAAACAACTCGAGACACGCACCGCCAGCAACGAACAGCAAACCCGTCAGGTGGCGAAGACGGCTGAAATCACCCAGCAGCAAACTGCCGATGTGGCTAAACGCACCGAAACGTTAGCCGGCAATGCCAAAAGCAACAGCAGTGATAACAGCGGGTTTAAATTCAGTGGTTATGCCCGTTCCGGCGTGATCATGAACGATTCTGGCACCTCAACGGAAAGTGGCCCGTACGTCACCCCAGCCGGACAAACAGGCGGTGCAGTCGGGCGTCTGGGTAACGAAAATAACACCTACGTCGAACTCAATCTGGAGCACAACCAGACGATGGCCAGCGGTGCGACCTCCCGCTATAAAGTCATGCTGGCTGATGGTCAGCGCAGCTACAACGACTGGACCGGCGCGACCAGCGACTTAAATATCCGTCAGGCGTTTGTCGAGCTGGGTTCACTGCCGACATTCACCGGGGTCTGGAAAGATTCCACGCTTTGGGCGGGTAAACGCTTTGACAGGGATAATTTCGACATTCACTGGCTGGATTCCGACATCATCTTCCTGGCGGGTACCGGCGGCGGGATCTACGACGTCAAATGGGGCGATAACCTGAAAAGTAACTTCTCGCTTTACGGAAGAAACTTTGACGATCTGAAAGATGACAATAACGACGACACCCGCATCGAAAACTACATTGTCACGGCCAACAACTATGCCGGTCCATTCCAGTGGATGCTGAGCGGCCTGCGTGCCAAAAATAATCAGGATCGTGAAAATACCGGCAACCGGGGGATCAGCACCGCGGCGGACACCGGCTTCCACACGATGCTGGCGTATCACGGTGACAGTTTCTACGGCCTGCGCGAAGGGACATCGAAAACAGCCTTGCTTTACGGGCACGGACTGGGCGCAGAAGTGAAAGCGCTGGGCTCTGACGGACGTCTGACTGACGATGCCAGTACGCTGCGTCTGGCAACATATGGCATCACGCCGCTCAGCAAAAACTGGAGTATCGCCCCGGCGGTTCTGGCGCAGCAGAGCAAAGACCGTTATGTCTCTGGCGATGATTACAAATGGCTGACCTTTAACACGCGCCTGATCCAGCAAATTACCGAGAACTTCGAACTGGCATATGAAGGCAGCTATCAGTATATGGATCTCAATCCACAGGGTTACAGCGATTACAACAAAGTGAAAGGCGGTTTCTACAAACTGACCTTCGCTCCGACCTTCAAGGTAGGCGATATCAGCGACATGCTGAGTCGTCCGGAAATCCGCTTCTTCGCCACGTATATGGACTGGAGCAAAGAGCTCGACAGTTATTCCTCCGCGGACTCATTTGGTACCGACGGATTCACGGCGGGCGGACAGTGGAACTTTGGCATCCAGATGGAAACCTGGTTCTAAACGGCAGGGTCTGATTTAAATAAAACGCCCGGCCAGACCGGGCGTAAATGATAATGAAAAACTAAGGGATTCTATGAATATCAATGCAATCGCGACTGAATTGCTTCCGCTGTTGGGTGGCAAGGAGAATATTGCCAGCGCGGCACACTGTGCCACCCGTCTGCGCCTGGTGCTGGCGGACGACAACCTGATCAACAAAAGTGCTATCGAACAGGTCGAAGGCGTTAAAGGCTGTTTCAGCAATGCCGGACAGATTCAGATCATTTTTGGTACGGGGCTGGTGAACAAGGTCTACGCCGAATTTATTAAAGTGGCCGGTATCAGCGAATCCAGTAAATCTGAAGCCGCGGATATTGCGGCGCAAAAGCTGAATCCGTTCCAGCGCATCGCCCGCGTGCTGTCGAATATTTTCGTGCCGATCATTCCGGCGATTGTGGCATCCGGCCTGCTGATGGGGCTGCTCGGCATGGTGAAAACCTACGGCTGGGCCAACCCGGAGAGCGCGATTTTTATCATGCTCGATATGTTCAGCTCAGCGGCGTTTATCATTCTGCCAATTCTGATTGGTTTTACCGCCGCGCGGGAGTTTGGCGGCAACCCGTTCCTCGGCGCTACGCTGGGCGGCATTCTGACCCATCCGGCGCTGACTAACGCCTGGGGCGTCGCCAGCGGTTTCCATACCATGAATTTCTTTGGTATTGAGATTGCGATGATCGGCTATCAGGGCACAGTTTTCCCGGTACTGCTGGCGGTGTGGTTCATGAGTTTCATCGAAAAACGCCTGCGCAAAATCATTCCGGATGCGCTGGATCTGATCCTGACGCCTTTCATGACCGTGATCATTTCCGGCTTTATCGCTTTCCTGATTATCGGCCCGGCGGGTCGTGCGCTGGGTGACGGCATCTCCTTTATTCTCAGTACATTGATTACTCATGCAGGCTGGTTCGCGGGGCTGATATTTGGCGGGCTGTATTCGGTCATCGTCATCACCGGTATTCACCACAGCTTCCATGCGATCGAAGCCGGTTTGCTGGGTAATCCAAATATCGGCGTGAATTTCCTGCTGCCGATCTGGTCGATGGCTAACGTTGCGCAGGGCGGTGCCTGTCTGGCGGTTTACTTCAAAACGCGTGATGCGAAAATTAAAGCCATCGCAGTGCCTTCGGCGTTTTCCGCCATGCTGGGTATTACGGAGGCAGCAATCTTCGGGATCAACCTGCGCTTTATGAAGCCTTTTCTGGCGGCGCTGGCGGGCGGTGCGCTCGGCGGTGCCTGGGTGGTGGCGATGCACGTCAATATGACGGCAGTCGGTCTGACCGGCATTCCGGGGCTGGCTATCGTGCAGGCCAGCTCTATTCTCAGCTACCTGATCGGTCTGGTGATTGCCTTCGGCAGCGCATTCCTGCTGTCATTGCTGCTGAAATACAACACGGAGAGTGAGAAATGACGGAAACCAGTTTGCTGAAAAAAGCACTGCGCAGCGTGGTAGCCGGTCAGGTTAAAGCGGCGGCAGACCCTTATCGCCCCGGCTGGCATCTCGCGCCGCCGGTCGGGCTGCTCAATGACCCGAACGGATTTATTCAGCATAACGGTCGTTTCCATTTGTTCTATCAATGGAACCCGCTGGCCTGCGCGCACGGTGCTAAATTCTGGGGGCACTGGAGTTCGGCAGATTTACTGCACTGGCAGCATGAACCACTGGCGCTGGCACCTTCAGAAGCCTACGAATCCCACGGCTGTTATTCAGGCTCAGCCGTGACAGATAACGGCAAGCTGACGCTGATTTATACCGGTAACGTGAAGTATCCCGATGGCAGCCGTACCGCATTTCAGTGTCTGGCGCGCGAAAATGCAGACGGCGAATTTGATAAAACCGGGCCGGTATTTAATCTGCCGGAAGGCTACACCGGACATGTGCGTGATCCGAAAGTCTGGCGGCATGAAAACCACTGGTACATGGTGCTGGGCGCTCAGGATCTCAGCCTCAAAGGCAAAGTGTTATTGCTGCGATCTGACGATTTATCAGCCTGGGATCTTCTGGGCGAAATTGCCGGTTCAGGTTTACAGGGGCTGGGCGAATTCGGCTACATGTGGGAATGTCCGGATTTATTCCGGCTGGCAGATAACGACATTCTGATTTGCTGTCCGCAAGGTTTAGCGGCGGAATCTGACCGTTATCTGAATACGTTCCAGTCGGGTTATTTTGTCGGGCAACTGGATTACGACAATGCGACCCTTGAGCACGGCGAATTCACTGAGCTGGATCTGGGGTTCGAATTTTATGCGCCACAGACCACGCAAACGGATGACGGGCGACGCCTGCTGATTGGATGGATGGGTATCCCTGACGGCGATGAGTTTTTCCAGCCGACAATACAAAATGGCTGGCTGCATACGATGACCTGCCCGCGCGAAGTGACGCTGGTGGCGGGTAAAATCATGCAAAAACCGGCGCGCGAGCTGCAACAACTCCGTCGTGATGAGCAGGCATGGCAGGGGATTGCCGACGATTGCCCTCCTCTGAACATCACAAAAGCCGAAACAGAAATCGTCACAGAACACGCTTTCAGCGCGGATTTAGGTGGCGACATGACGCTCAGCTTCGACGGAGAATGGCTGCATTTAACGCGAAAAAACCGGCGCACTGGCTTGCCCGAACAGCGTATCTGGCGCGGCGCGCTGCACAAACTAACGGTGTTAAGCGATGCGTCGAGCCTTGAGATTTTCATTAATGGCGGAGAAGCAGTGATGTCCTCACGCTATTTCCCTGTTTTACCGGCACAATTGAACTTACAGGGGTCACATCAGATTACGCTGCACCACTGGTCGTTGGCGGAATGCGTGATAGAATAAATGTCTTTCCGGACAACAGAATATGGCGCAGTGAAAAAGACCAAACGCATCACTATCAGTGGCATAGCCGAACTGGCTGGCGTCTCAAAATCGACTGCCAGCCAGGTACTCAACGGACACAGCAAGAAGTTTCGAATCTCCGATCCCACCCGGGATCGGGTGCTGGCCGTGGCGGCTGAACATCATTATCAGCCCAGCATTCACGCCCGTTCGCTCAATGTCACGCGCAGTTTCACACTTGGGTTAGTCGTCCCGGAAATGACCAACTATGGTTTTGCTGCCTGCTCCAACGAACTTGAGACGCTGTGTCGCGAGAACGGCATGCAGCTGCTGATTGCATGCACGGATGAAAATACCAGTCAGGAAACCATGGTGGTCAATAATCTCATTCAGCGTCAGGTCGACGGACTGATTGTCGCATCCAGCATGCTCAGCGATGCAGAATACGTCAAAATCAGCCAGCAGTTACCAGTCGTCTTATTTGACCGTCATATGCAAGACACGCAGTTGCCGATTGTGGTTTGTGAAGCCATCGAATCCTCAGCAGAACTGGTCTCACGTATAGCGCAAACCCAGCGTGATGAATTTTATTTTCTTGGCGGACAGCCGCGAATTTCCCCTACCCGTGACCGCCTCGCGGGTTATCAGCTTGGCCTGCAGCGGGCGGGTGTCAGCCTGGATCCGGACTGGATTGTGTACGGCAATTACCACCCAAGCTCTGGCTATGAAATGTTTGCACAATTATGCGCCCGACTCGGACGTCCGCCCAAAGCGCTTTTCGTGGCTTCCTGCGGCCTGATGGAAGGCGTTCTGCGCTATATGAGCCAGCATCAGCTGCTCGAGAGCGATATTCATCTGTGCAGTTTTGACGACCACTATCTGTACGATTCCCTGTCCGTGAAAATTGACACGGTCGCGCAGGATTGCGGGGAACTGGCTATGCACTGCTTCAGCATGATCAGTGACCTGATGAATGAACAACCCATCGCACAAACCCAATGCTTCCTGACCCCTAAATTGCACTGGCGTTCCCGGCACTTCTCGCAGATCAAATAAATAGTAAATACTCTCGCAACAAGATGATGTGATAATTCATTTCGCATCATCTGATTTATTCCGCCTGCGTTGTCCTTTGTGGTCATCCATGCGGGAGAGCACCCTGATCATTTTGCGTGTGAACGATAAATACCTGACTGATTTTCACACTTATAATTAACATTAGTGCATATAAATTAATATTCCAGGCTAATTAAATTTCCCCCGCTGTGACGGATTTCAAAATACATAAAGATGCCTTCCTGTATATTTATACGGTGAATGTATTTAATTACCAGTGCAGGTAATCATAATGAATAACAAATATAAATTGCATGAATTTCTTGATGTAAAAAGACTTCAGACTCTCCAGGATAATTTTAGTAAATCGATGATGATTGCCTTAGTGGTAGTCGATCAGGATGGCGTTCCGGTGACACAGGCCAGCGGGTTTTCAGATTTCTGCGCCCGGTCACGCCTTAATGAATCGCTGGCGAACCACTGCTACGAAAGTGATAACGCCGGTGGACGTGCCGCTATGGAGTCCGGAAAACCGGTGGTGTACCGCTGTTACTGCGGCTTTGTTGAGTTCGCTGTGCCGATCATGATTAACGATCATTATCTTGGCGCGTTTATTTCCGGCCAGGTAAAAGTCGAGGAAGAGAAAGAGCGCACCATTCCGTATATTCTCGATAACAACGAAATATGGAAAGAAAATGAATGGCTGATCGACTTACATCATGATGCTAAACGCATGCCTTACGATCGTTTCGAATCGACCGCCTCCACATTATTACATGTCTCGTCATATCTGGTAGAACAGGCACATACCAACAATATTCAGCGGGAACTGCACCGCAAAGATCTCGAACTCACCGATGAGTTGCGTAAAAGAGTGGAAATAGAACGTTCATTGCACGAAGCGGAATTCAAAGCTCTGTCTTATCAGATTAACCCGCACTTTCTATTTAACGTATTAAATACCATTGGCCGTCTGGCATATCTGGAAGATGCACAGCGCACAGAAACCATGGTGCATGATTTTTCCGACATGATGCGCTATTTGCTGCGCAAAAATAATCATGGTCTGATTACGCTAAGTCATGAAATTAATTATGTCACCTGCTACATGTCAATTCAGAAAGTCCGTATGAATGACCGTTTCGATTATGAGTGTGATATTCCGGAAAAATATCTTGATGTCGTCTGCCCGTTTCTGATTTTGCAACCCCTGGTCGAGAACTTTTTCAATTACGTTGTCGAGCCGAGAGACACTCCCAGTATGCTGCGCATCAGCGCGACTGACGACGGGCACGATGTCATTCTTGAGGTAACCGACAATGGCGACGGTATGTCACGTGCTGATATTGCCAACATTTTATCCGGTGACGAAAACCGTCAGAAAGGCGGTATCGGCATTAATAATATAAAAAACCGCCTTCAGCTGTTATTTGGCGAAAGCTATGGTCTGGTGATTTCCAGCGCGCATCAGCCAAGAATGGGAACCACCATCACTCTTAAATTCCCCATGCTGCAAGCCTGAAACAGGGAGAAAAGACTATGTACAATATTGTGATTGTAGAAGATGAACTGATTGAATCTGAATCTTTGCGACGCATTGTGTCTCAGTACGTCGATAATTCCGTGGTGCATGAAGCCAATACCGGCAAAAAAGCCATCCAGCTGATCGACCAGCTCGATCAAATCGATATGATGTTGGTCGATATCAATATTCCGCTGCCTAACGGCAATCAGGTGATTGAATATCTGCGCACCAAAAGTGCCAGCACCAAAGTCATTGTCACTACCGCTAATGACGACTTTGATATTGTACGCAGCATGCTGAACCTGAAAGTGGATGATTATCTGCTGAAACCGGTGAAGAAAAGCACACTGACTGACGCCATCAGCAAAACCCTCGAAGTCAGTGACGTGGACATTGCGGCGTCACGGGCACTCAAACAATCTGTCGGCGAGATGATCGAACAATGCGATTATCATCGGTGGCATCAGTTTCTGTTGAATGCGCTCGATGACGCCTGCGCGGGTACGCCTTCCGGCATCAGTCAACGCAAATTACTAACGGATATACTCGAATTACTGCATCAGCATCTTTCTTCACTGGGAGATAAAGGACTGCCCGCTGGGAAGAAAGTGACGGCAATGATCCAGGAAATCAGCCAGTCAGGCATTACGCCGGGAGCCTATTTCCGCATCATGACCGGCCTGCTAAGCATTGGTGAAGACGTTTTCGATCATGCACTAAAGCACTTTTCAGGCACCATGAGTTTTATCGATCGCGCCAGATTCCACATTGAGAAAAACATTCTTAATAATCTGACGCTCGACGATATTGCCGCACGCTCCTTCGTCAGTTCCTGCTATCTGAGCCGGGCCTTCAAGAAAATGACAGGCTACGGTTTTTCAAATTACATCGCTGCCCGCAAGTTAAGCGTAGCCAAATCACTTTTGCAGTTCAGCGATCTCAGAATCAACACCATCGCGCTGGAACTGTCATATCAGGACGCCAATTACTTCTGCCGGATATTTAAAAAAGAAACCGGCATGTCACCGTCAGATTTCCGTAAAATCGTCGCACCAGAACCCGTCAATTCACAAGCGGGCTAATTTTGTGGGCGGGCTCGCCGTAAGGGCAAAAAAGTCCACCCTGCCCGCAAGATAATTCACGTTGCTTTCAGCCGCCGCCCCCTACCATGGGGGAACCTTTGAACAACGTGGCGCGACTTTGGAAGACTCTCTTTTTACCTCTGAATCGGTTGCCGCCGGGCACCCTGATAAAATGGCCGACCAGATAGCTGATGCCATTCTGGACGCCTTTCTTTTACAGGATCCACAGGCCAGAGTGGCATGTGAATGCCTGGTCAAAACCGGCGTAGCCATTGTGGCCGGGGAAATCAGCTCAACCGCCCATGTTGATATCGAATCGGTTATCCGTCACACCATTAAAGAAATTGGCTACAACCATTCCAGCCTGGGTTTCGATGGCGCAACCTGCGCCGTACTGAATATGCTGGGTAAGCAGTCTGCCGATATCGCACAAGGCATCGGCGGCACAACCCCTGACTCACTGGGCGCGGGCGATCAGGGCATCACTTTCGGATATGCCTGCAATGAAACGCCGGAATATATGCCGGCGACGCTGGTGTATGCGCACCGGCTGATGGCGCGTCATGCGGCGTCACGCCAGTCTGGGCGGCTGCCCTTTCTGCACCCAGACGCTAAAAGTCAGGTGACGTTGCGCTATCGCCAGCATCAGGTGGTATCCGCCGATACGCTGGTGATTTCAACGCAGCATTGCCCGGAGATTTCTCTTACACAACTTCGCGAAGCGGTGCTGGAAGAGATCATCAAACCGGTTATACCTGCCCGCTGGCTAACGCCGCAAACCCGTATTTTGATCAACCCCGCCGGACAATTTGTCACCGGCGGTCCGGCAGCCGATTGTGGTCTGACTGGCAGGAAAATCATCGTAGATACCTACGGCGGCGTAGCACGTCATGGCGGCGGTGCGTTTTCGGGTAAAGATCCGTCGAAAGTCGATCGCTCGGCCGCTTATGCTGCACGCTATGTGGCAAAAAATATTGTCGCGGCGGGGCTGGCAGAACGCTGCGAAGTCCAGTTCGCCTGGGCCATCGGCCTGCCCCGCCCGGTCGCCATCCGCATCGACACTTTTGGCAGCAGCCCGCTGACGGAGCAACAGCTGGTTCAGCGGGTGAACCGACATTTTGACCTCAGCGTCAGCGGCATCATCGCGACACTGGATTTGCTTGTCCCGCGTTACCGTCAGACCGCCTGCTACGGCCATTTTGGTCGCGACATTTTCCCCTGGGAAAAAACCGATAAAGCACAGGGACTGCGCGATAACGCCTGAATATAGTGCGCGACGCACTTCACCTTGAATCTGTTAACAGGAGCGACTTATGCCCGGACAAAGTTTGGGATTAATTGAAACCGTCGGTCTGGCCGCGGCAATAGAAGCCGCGGATGCCGCGATAAAATCCGCGCACGTCACGCTTATCGGCTATGAACTGACCCAAGGTGGCGGTATGGTCACCGTCAAACTCGAAGGCGAAATCGGCGCGATTAACGCGGGGGTCGCAGCGGGTGTGATGGCGGCCAGCAAAGTTGGCACCGTTTATGCGCACAAAGTAATTGCCCGCACAGCGCAACACATTGAATGCATGATTTATTCTGCAGATACCCTCGGCATAACCGCTGCCGAGCCTGAAGCTGAACCCGTGCCGTTTGAAAACCCACTCACTATTCCGGTGCGTAATGTGGAAGAACTGAATGTGGAAGAAACGCCGGATCAATCCACTTGTATGGATTTTTCAGAAGAGGCACCGAAGAAGGAACAATCAACGGTCACTGTAAACAACAGCCAAAAGCCTCGTGGCGCTGGCCGTAGAAAATAAACGTAAAAAAATAAACGTAATTTGCAGATAAAAAAACGGCGATGCATCAGCACCGCCTTTTTTATGGGATGTTTTTATGGGCTAAATGAAATCTAAGGTTTTGCAACTTCCGCCACCGGCACATTACCCGGCAGGTTTTTACCTATACACAGGCGATACACCGCAGCACCCAGGCAAGCACCGATAACAGGCGCAATAATCGGGATCAGGAAATAAGGAATGTCACGACCTCCGGTCATGGCGATGTCACCCCAGCCGGCAAAGAAAGTGAATAATTTCGGGCCAAAATCACGCGCCGGATTCATGGCAAAACCAGTCAGCGGACCGGTGGAAGCGCCGAGAACTGCGACAAGAATGCCAATCAGCAACGGACCTAGCGGGCCACGCGGCACGCCGTTGCCGTCGTCGGTCAGCGCCATGATCAGTCCCATCAGAATCGAGGTTATGACTATTTCGATAAACGCGGCCTGCCACACGCTGATGGCCGCCGAAGGATAAGTACTGAAAATGCTGGCCAGTTGAAGGCTTTCCACACTGCCGCGTACCATATGGCTGGCGGTTTCAAAATTGATAAACAGATTATGGTAGAACATGTATGCCAGCAGCGCGCCACCGAAAGCCCCGGCTACCTGGGCGATAATATATGGCACCACTTTACGGGCGGGAAAACACGCAAACAGCCACAGAGCGATGGTGATCGCGGGATTCAGGTGTGCGCCGGAAATGCCTGCGGTGAGATAGACAGCCAGCGAAATCCCCAGCCCCCACACAATGCAGATTTCCCACAAACCAAAACTGGCTCCTGCAACTTTTACTGCCGCAAGACAGCTGATGCCAAAAAACAAAAATAAGCCGGTACCAAGAAATTCCGCAATACATTGCGTCTTCACTGAATCATTCATACAACGACCCTTCCCGATAATTGTTTTATAAGGCTGGATTTCCTTAACAGAAACTCAGCCGCCGATATGGCAATGAAAACCAGACGACTCAACTTCTCTTTTTAATAATTCCATTTTTGATTCGGCAATACTGTCTGCTTCGCCCATCGGATAAATACGCCCCAGCAGGCCATACTTATTTTCACCAAAAGAGTGATAAGGCAATAAATGCAAGGTATCGACGTTAGACATCAGCCGCGCAAATTCCGCAATATTATGTATTTCTTCGGAATTATCATTCACGCCAGGGATCACCGGAATACGCACAATGGTTTTGGTCAGGAATGAAATACGCAGTAAATTCTCCAGGATCTGACTATTTTCAATCCCGGTATTCGCCAGATGAACGGCCGGATTGATCGCTTTAATGTCGGTAAGTGCCAGATCAACGTAAGGGAATACATCGGCAATCACCTCCGGCGTGGTAAAACCGGTCGTTTCGATGGCCGTGTGCCAGCCCTTTTCCTTACAGGCTTTCAGCAGTTCCCGGGCAAAATCAGGCTGCGCCAGCGGTTCACCGCCGGAAAGCGTGATGCCGCCGCCAGAACGACGGTAGAGATTTTCTTCCTTTTGTAGTTCCCGCATAACGTCAGCGACCGTCATGCGTTTACCTTTCATTTCCAGAGCCTGTGTCGGACAAACCTGCGTACATTTGCCGCACTGAATACAACGTTCGCGATCAATAAAGAAAGCATTACTGACCGATAATGCCTGCTGCTTGCATGCCTCAATGCATTTACCACAGCGAATACAATCGCTCTTCTTAAAAATTAATTCCGGCTGAGGACGTTGTGATTCCGGATTACTGCACCATTTGCATGACAGCGGACAACCTTTAAAAAAAGGAATAGTGCGGATCCCCGGCCCGTCATGCAAAGAATAGCGCTGAATATTAAACAGCACCCCTTCCATCTCATAATCGACTTTATTCATAACTTGACCCGCCATCAGCGCCACAGGTTATTTAAAAAACGGGCTATGTATTGCTACATAGCCCGTGAAGGTAGCTGATCAGAATTGCTGTTCTGTACGGCTGATAATGTCGTCCTGCACCTCTTTCGCCAGCACCACAAACTGCGCACTGTATCCGGCGACCCGCACAACAAGATCCTGATGTTGTTGTGGATTGTTCTGCGCTTCTATCAGAGTGTTACGGTCAATGACGTTGAACTGGACATGCATACCTTTCTTATCAAAGTAGTTACGCACCAGTCCGCTGAAATGACGTAGCCCCTGTTCACCGGCCAGAGCAGACGGCAGGAATTTCTGGTTGTACAACGTGCCATTGGAGGCAATGAAATGATCGAGTTTAGCCACTGAGTTAGCCGCTGCCGTTGGCCCCTGTGTATCCTTGCCCTGACGCGGTGATACGCCGTCGGCCAAAGGTTCTTTCGCCATGCGTCCGTCAGGCAGTGCAGCCACATCTTTGCCGAACAAAACGTTAGCGGAAACCGGATAGATCCCAGCCTGGAACTGGCCACCACGCGGGTTGGTGTATTTTTCGACTTCCTGGCAGTAAATCAGCGCACAGTTGCGCGCCACCAAATCCACTTCGTCGATGTCGTTACCAAAGCACGGTGAGTTTTCCAGAATGTGGCGAATCTCTTCAAAGCGCGGGTTATTGCCAGCCGGAGCCGCAGAAGTAGTGCTGGCAAGCTGACGGTAAACTTCATTTTTAATCGCCGCCGGATCGAGAGAACCATGCTGATTGATGATACGTTTCACCATCTCATGAATTTCCTGCTCGCCGAGGGATGACTTACCGCCTGCTTCATGAGGAGCGCTGCCGATGGCATGACCGAAATTAGCGTCCAGCGCGCTTTTCAGCTCAGTCATTGACAGTTTGCGGTCTTCAAAAACTTGCTTCTGGATGGCGTAAACAGAATCCCCGGTGTCAGCGATACCAAAGGCCTGCGGGCCGGTAAAGTTGTAGATTGCTCCGCCATCCTGTAATGATTTACCACGACCTATGCAATCATCCACCAGCGCGGAAAGGAACGGTAACGGGCAGCGCTCGCCGTGAGCGATATCGACACTGTTACAGGCCTCGACCAGCTGATGAACGAAGTGTGCCATCTGTTTTTTGAAGGCAGTGAAGAAGTCATCAATGCTGGCATATCCGGTCATTTCGCCGGTCACTGGTCCTAATTGTTTACTGCCCACACGGCCATTGTTCAGTGTGATTTCCAGCACCTTCGCCACGTTGAAGAATGCCGCATCATGCCAGCCTTCGGTACGGTGAGGTGCCTGCGGTTCGACGCAACCGATAATGCAATAGTCACGGGCATCGTGCAGAGAAACGCCACGGTTTTGCAGCGCCGGAATGATCACTTCATCGTTATACATTGCCGGAACGCCCAACCCCATGCGCACCAGTTCACATGCACGGTAGAGGAATTCGTCCGGCGTACCCTGCCAGACGCGAATGGAGAAAGACGGCTGGGGCAGGCGCACATGCGCAGTGGCTTCCATGCACATGTAAGTCAGGGGGTTTGTGGCATCGCGGCCATCTTCAGTCTGACCACCGACGCACAAGTTCTGGAACACGGCGTAACCGGCAAATGCCTGTGCGGAAATTTCATCGCGGGTTTTGTTGATGTCGTTAAGCTTTATCCAGCAGCAATCCACTAACTCCTGCGCGAATTCTTTCGAGATGGAAGTATCAGCGGCGAGATACGGGTACATGTACTGATCGAAACGCCCCGGGGAAATGGAGTGACCGCTGGATTCTATCTGCAACATGCTTTGCAGGAACCAGAAGGTCTGACAGGCTTCCCAGAAATTGCTGGCACCGTTTTCCGGCACCCGCTTACAGTTTTGGGCAATTTGTTCCAGTTCGCGCTTACGCGTTGGATTACTTTCCAGCTGCGCAAGACGTGTCGCTTCCAGCGCATAGCGATGCGCAAAATTGATTGCCGCCTGATAGCTGATAATCACGGCATTGTAGAATTGTTCTTTTTTAATATATCCCGGTTCCGAACGGTCCAGAGCTTCCAGCTGACGGGTCACGAGGTTAATAATACCTCGGAAGCCGATTTTCAGTATTTTGCCGTAATCCACACTGACATGGCCGACACCACCATAGAAATAGTTGCCGACGGTAAATACGCCGCTGGCCATACTTTCTTTGGTGCCTTCTGACATATAAGATGCCGCCAGTGAACTGGTGGTTTTTCCCGGCCAGTATTTAAATGCCTCATGCAAATCATCAGCCGTTTTTTTCGGGATAATAAACGGGTCGGCGACCCGGTGTTCCATGGTATTAAACTCTTTTTCTACCCAGTCGTAAGAGAATTCAGGACAGATTTCAGTGGAGCGAGGATTAATCGTCACCGCGCCAACAATCAGTTCGTCAGGACGAATAGTTACCGGCAGCTCATTAAATATTTTTTCGACTACGCGTGCCCGGCGCATAATAGCGGGCAGTTGTTCATTTTCTTTATACGCCTGCGTCGCTAATACTGCACGTTCCGATTCAACATAAGGTTTCGCATGCAGGATCATATTTTTGAGTCTGACAACACGTTCGGTCGGATTAGAAAAACCTTTCTCTAACATAGTGTAACTCCCGAAATGAGTGATTTAACCTTGCGGCAGTAATAGTTTTTATTAGCGGATAATCAGAAAGCGCTATTATTGTTATCGTCTTCTATTATTCGCATGGCTTCATTTACCGCGGCGACTTCGCCAAAAATAGCAAGCGTCGTAATATGTTGTGGACAACTACCAAATATTTCCGAGACCACAACGTTGGCGCTTTTACTGGCAGCATCTGCGTAAAAATACAGGTCCGGCACCGGCAACATAATCATGCCAATCGCATCGATACGGATAAGATCAAGCCTTGAACGAAATTCCCCGGGCATTCTGCGTTTTATCATCGCCACGATGTCCGGGGTCGGGGCATTAATAATGCGTTTTTTCATCGACGCCCCTTATCTGACGTTAAGGGCCTCGACCATCACGCAGCGACGGGTTCTGGCAAATGAACGCGCTGACGTCAGCCCTTCTCCGGTAGGTCCGGCAATGGTAAAGGTGGCATGCCCTTCGCCGCCGACACCCAACCCGGCATAAGAAGGCCCGTTTTTGACGAAAATCGTGGTCTGGATCTGCCGGGCCATTTTGGTCAGCTTTTCGACGTTGGTTGAATGCATGATGGCGGTATGGCGGTTGCCATGTTCGACCTGCACCGCCAATTCAATGGCTTCATCCACATTATCGACCCGCACCACCGGCAGCACCGGCATCATCAGTTCATGCAACACAAACGGATGATTTTTCTCGGTTTCAATCAGAATCACTTTAGTGTCTTCCGGCGCACTGACGCCCAGTTGTTGCAGAATATAGCGAGCATCTTTGCCAACAAAAGCGGTGTCAGGACCGGAGCCTTTTTCGTTCAGCACCAGAGATTCCAGCTGGCGGATAAGTTGTTTGTCACACAGTAAATAGCCACCGCTTTTTTTCATGCAATGGATCAGATAATCCGCTACCTGATTGACCACAATCACTTCTTTTTCAGCCACGCACGGCAAATTATTATCGAAGCTACATCCGCGAATGATGTCGCGGGCCGCCTTTTCAATATCGGCGGTTTCATCCACTACTGCGGGCGGATTGCCTGCACCGGCGCCAATCGCTTTTTTACCGGATGACATTACCGTTTTCACAATCGCCGGACCGCCGGTCGCCACCAGCATATTGATGCGCGGGTCGTTGATCAGCGAGCGGGTGTTGTCTATGGAAGGCTGTGTTACCGTCACCACCAGATTGGCCGGCGCGCCCAGGGCGGCGAGTTTCTGGTTAATCAGTTCAACACAGTATAAAGAAACGTTGCGGGAGCGCGGATGCGGGCTGAATACCACGGAATTGCCTGCCGCCAGCATACCGATACTGTTGTTGATGATGGTTTCTGTCGGATTGGTGGTCGGCGTGATCGAACCGATAACCCCGTAAGCAGAAAACTCCGTCAGGGTCAGGCCGCTGTCACCACTCAGCGCGCCGGTAACGAGATCTTCCAGCCCGGGGGTTTTCTGTGCCGCCACGCGGTTTTTGGTCAGCTTGTCGGCGTAATTGCCCATGCCGGTTTCTTCTACCGCCATGCGGGAAATACCCTGCAAAACGGCGTCCTGCAGGAATACATCGCGGATGCCCTGAACAAACGTCGCCCGATCCTGCATTGAACAGTGGCGATACTGAACCTGCGCCAGCACTGCCGCGGCAATCGCTTCATCCATGGAAGCAAACGCACCGTTACCTGCCTCACATGCCGGTGACTGCACCGCCGTTGCAGGAGCTTTAGAAGGTGCCTGCGCCAGCGCTCTGGCAACAATGGCGTCGAGCGTGTCACCGCCCGTTGCCTGAGCGATTTCAGACACTGCCTCAGGCGCAGTATCTGACGTTGTTTTGGTAAACCTGCTCAGCACGTTGGAGACCGCCTGAGCAATTTCAATATCATTCATGCTGTTAATTCCTTACTTCACGTCGCTTCGCCAGGTTAACCCTTAAATATAGGGCTTGGTGGTAGAGCTGATAGGCGTCGGATCCAGCGTGGCAAGCAGTTGCAGCCCGACTTCACGTGCTGCAATTACGGCCTGTCGCACTGCACCAGAATCACCGGCAAAGGTGAAAATGACTTCGTTGCTAAAACTGGTACCTTTCGACGGACTGGCGTAACCCACCGGCTCGATCACTGCCGATTTGGCCGCCACATCGGCAATGACCACGCCGATGGCCGCAGGTGACGCACAAGTCATGCCGAAAGCTTTACCGACCGGCGCACCGAAAGCTTTATTCAGCGCAAAACTGGCACGTGCTGTGTACTGGAATTCAAGATGACCGGCCGGAGAGCCGTAAACATCGCCCATCGTGCGTTCAATCTCTGAAAGCGCCACTTCAATAGCACGGCGGACATCGGACACATCAGTAGCACCAAAAATAATTAAACATCCGTGCCCGCCGCCGCCTTCAGTATCACGCGCCAGTTCCACCGATAATATTTCGCTGTTGGTGGCTTTCACTGCTTCATCTGCCGCAAATATATGCGGACCCGCACCGGTTCGCGCCCCAAGAATACCAATAGAGCGATATTTCTTGTCGATATTCATGACGTCATGTAACTGATGATCGACATTGGCAATAACCAGACCAATAGTATGTCCGAGCGCGGTGCCGACAAATTCCGTTAAACCGCAACCAGCAATACTGGCGGCTTTTTTATCCCTGGCATTGTCGCTGGTCTGTTTATTCACTACTTCAGATATAATCTGCTCAACAAGATTATCTCTCATGGTCAGTATCCTCTGGGGTTATTAACCGACAACTGTTTACCGACCTTTATTAGCCGACGGCTTTTGGAAGAATTTTTTCAACTTCAATATGCGGGCGAGGAATAACATGTACAGATACCAGTTCGCCAACTTTGAGCGCCGCAGCAGAACCGGCATCCGTCGCCGCTTTCACTGCACCAACATCGCCGCGCACCATCACAGTAACCAGCCCTGAGCCGATTTTTTCATAACCAACCAGAGTGACATTGGCGGATTTAACCATGGTATCTGCGGCTTCAATTGCAGAAACCAGACCTTTTGTTTCAACCATACCTAACGCTTCTTGTTGCATAACGACCTCTGATATTGAGTTGGGAAATTAATTAATGCAGGGTTATTAACGTCGGCCAAAAATCCGCGCACTTATATCCTGCAGGTAAACTATTCACGCACAATGATAATAAGGACTGCACGACAAAATGTTTTGCCCGCCAGCCGGACTTTCTTGTTATTTCATCCGGCAACCGGACAATAAAATCTCTTTGTTTTCTTTTTAATTAATTCACCGTCTGCTCGACGCAAATCGCTACCGCATCCAGCGCTATCATTTTTTCTTCATTAGTCGGGATCACGACTACGCGCGGGGAACCAGGCAATGAGATAACGCCCGTGCGACCGCCGCAGGTGTGCTGATTTTTCTGCACGTCCAGTTTCAGCCCCAGCACACCAAGGCGCGCAAGCGTCAGTTCGCGGACCAGCGCTGAATTTTCGCCAATGCCACCCGTAAAAATCAGCGCATCGAGTCGTTTCAGTGAGGTCAGATGCGCCCCCAGATGGCGCGCCAGCCGGTGAACCATCACATCTATTGCCAGCGTTGCCCGGGCATCACCCTGCCCGCGCGCTTCCAGTAAGGTGCGGCAATCACTGGATAACCCGGATAATCCCAGTAATCCTGACTGGTTATTCACCATTTTGTACAACGCATCGATACTCTGACCGGTACAGGTCGCAATATGCGCCGCAGCACCAAAATCCAGATCGCCACAGCGTGTCCCCATCACCAGCCCTTCCAGCGGCGTCATGCCCATTGAGGTATCCACGCTGCGCCCGTTTTGCACAGCACATACCGAAGAACCGTTACCAAGATGGGCAATCAGAATGCCATGATCGGCCGGGTCGAGATCCAGCATTGTCAGCGCTTCGCCCGCAATATAACGATGCGAGGTGCCATGAAATCCGTAACGGCGGACCTGATAGCGTTGCTGATATTCCAGCGGAATGGCGTAGGTGTAGGCCGCCGCAGGCAGTGTCTGATGAAACGCGGTATCAAACACCGCGACCTGTTGCACCTGAGGCAGCAGTGCGATGGCCGCTTCGATGCCGGTCAGATTCGCCGGGTTATGCAGAGGCGCCAGCGCCGACAGCGCACGAATTTTTTCGATGACCTCCGACGTGAGCCGAACCGATTGTTTGAATTCATTGCCGCCATGGGCGACACGATGTCCAATAGCCTTTACCGCAGGCAACCACTGGCGTTCTGCCAGTTCCCTGAACAACACTTTCAGCGCGCAAACGTGGCTGGCTTCGCTCAGCGCCACCGTGGTCTTCTGTCCGTGGCTGTTTTTCAGCGTCATGCTGGCGTTATCCAGCCCCAGCCTTTCAGCCAGACCCGACAACACCGGCGCGCCTGAATCAGACGGGATCAGCGAAAATTTCAGCGAGGATGACCCGCAGTTAATAACTAAAACCAGTGAACCGAAGGACATGTTGACCCCTGTTAATCATTTCCTGTTGTGAGTACGAAGCGGGCGACGCTGAAGCGTGTGAGCGTGTTGCGCGCGACAGTCAGATCTTGTTCAACCGTGCCGCCGCTGATGCCAATCCCGCCAAGTAAAATCCCCTTCGACCAGCACGGTAGTCCGCCACCAATGCAGCAAATGCCGTTCTGATGTTGCAGGCTGTAAAGCGCTGCGCCAGGTTGGATCAGCGCAGCAAGTTTGTGAGTGGGCATTTTGAGCGCCACGGCGGTGCGGGCTTTTTCCGGCGCAAGCTGGTGGCTGATCAGCAATGCATTCTCCATGCTGAAGAAATAGCGCTGATGGCCGCTGGCATCCGCCAGGCTGAACACCATCGGCACGCCAATACTCAGCGCTTCTTCAGCGGCAAACCGCGCCAGCAAGGCGCCGTCTTCCAGGCTAAACGTGCGCTGCGAACCCGTTCCCTGGACGGTAATCGCCGCGCTGATCCAGCTATCGAGTTGTTCAGACATGGCGTTTCCTTAAGACAGATCTTGCGGATCGACGATGCCAACCACGGCTGCATCAATCACAGAATGCTCTTTGCTGTTGCTCATGCGCGCCGAACTGCCGGTGGAGATAATGACGATTTCGCCATTGCCTGCCCCGACGAAATCCACCGCCACCTGGGCGCTGCCGGTGGGCTGGTAATGCTCATCCAGCCGCGCAACCATCAGTAATTTGGCCCCGTTTAACGAGACGTGTTTGGTGGTCGAGACCAGCGCGCCGGTCACTTTTGCCAGATACATAATTCCTCCGGTTCACCGGATCACGGTGATGTTCTGTCGGCGAATTTCATCTTGCGCAGCGGGGGTAATCAGCGTGTTACGGCCAATGCGCAGCAAGCCGCTGGTGTGATGAAGACGGATATCATTCAGTGTGATTAGTCGCTTTTGGCAGGCAGTGTCTTCAAGGCCTTTTATCGCAATGCCGTATTGCCTGAGCGAATCAACATAATCATTCAGCCGGGCCTGCAGCGGCGGCGTAAACGCACTGTCACTGAGATGCAGCAGTTTGGAATTGAGTGTGACAATCACCGGCGTATTTAAGCTGAGCGCGTGAAAAACCTGCGTAGTCGCGAGGTTATCGCGTAACCCCAGCGCAATTTTGCTCAGGCTGTTGGTGGAAAGCGCCGGCAAATACAGGCTGTCGTCGGTCAGCGTTGAAAACTCATCGGTACCGCTAACCGATTGAATTTCAGAGAGTAACGCAGATTTCAGGCCGGATTGTCCGGCGCTGTGTGAAAACATCACCCGGAGATCATAACCGGCAGATTCAAGCGCCCGCAGGCTTTTCAGAGTCTGTGGCAAGGTATTCAGATCGCTGCCGGTGATCACCACGCGCACGGTTTTGCGTCCTGCATTGCGTGCCGCACGTTTGCGCACCAGCAGCTCGGCAATCGACTTATCAATCAGCCGTGACAAACGCTGAAGCTCCGGCGTATTCATGGGTGCGTCACCTTGCCGGTCCGAAACAGCAGGTCGCCGTTGCGCAGCCCCAGGCCGTTGGCTTCTTCCACATCGATATGCAATTCCGGCACTGCATCCGCACTGACCCGCACCAGCACATGGCTCAGAATGCCCGCCCGCTGGCCCTGTGCCTGCAAATCGATTTCCATGCCATCGCGCAAACCGTGGCGTTCTGCTTCCTGCGGGGAGATATGAATGTGTCGCCAGGCCACAATGGTCCCGTGCGGTTTGCTGACTTGTCCTTTCGGCCCGACCAGCTCGATACCTGGCGAATTTTCCAGATCACCTGACATTCTCACCGGCGCTTTGACGCCCAGCGCAAAACTGTCGGCCACTGAAATTTCAATCTGCGTGACGCTGCGCAGCGGCCCGAGCACCCGCACATTGGCAATATCACCCTTGGGCGTACGCAAGGTAACGGTCTCTTCCGCAGCAAACTGACCGGGTTGTTTAACCGCTTTCAGGCGCGTCAGCGTCGAGCCATATCCGAACAACACATCCATATCTTCACGGCACAAATGCACGTGGCGGTTAGAAATACCGACTGGCACAGCAAACTTCAGTGCGCGGTATTCGCCGGTTTCAGCGATGCAGGAAAGCAGCAGGTCAATACTCTGCGCACAAGGCGTATAGGGATTGGAAGCGGTGCAACCATCGGCCAGCACGGCCTGTGTCAGCAAGGGGCGCATCGTTTCATATGCGGCCAGATCCGTACCGAGTTCTTTTAAGCTGCAGGGGATACCAAATTGCCGGTTTAGCTGTCGGAGGCACTCCACCAGTTGTGAAATCATGTCTTGTGGATCAGCAGTTGCGATACCCATAATTTGGGCGCACAGACAGTAACGGCGGGTCGTTTCAGGCGAGGCATGCGCGGCGTTAAATTCGGTGACTAAAGGCAACACCATGGCATTAATTTTACCATGAGGAATATGCAACATCCCGCCGATGGCGTGTGCCATGCCATGCACCAGCCCAAGGCCGGCCGAGTTAAACGCCATGCCCGCCATACAGGAAGCGTTATGCATATGAGTCCGCGCCGCGACGTCTTTATCATCCTCATAAATCTGCGGCAAATGCTGCCACGTCAGGGCGATGGCTTTTTCGGCCAGCGCATCACTGAAATCATTAGCGCCGGTTGAAACCAGTGCTTCGATGGCATGAGTCAGCACGTCCATTCCGGTATCTACCGCGATATGTCGCGGTACACTCAGCACCAGTTGCGGATCAAGAATGGCGGTATCCGGTACGAGTGCCTGCGAAACCAGCGGGTATTTGCGGCCATTCTGCGGGTCAGAAATAATCGCATAGGACGTCACTTCCGAACCGGAACCGCTGGTCGTCGGAATGGCGATCAGTTCGATGTCATATTGCTGAGAATCGGTCTGCTGATAGTAGTCTTCCAGCGTCACTTTGATGCCTTTGGCAGCATCCAGCGAAGACCCGCCGCCCAGTGCAATAATCACCTGTGGCCGGAAGGCTTTAAACTGTGCTGCGCCTTCCTGCAAAATTTCCGTGCACGGATCTGGCCTGACCTTGCCATACACCGATATCGTGGCCTGCGGCATCTGTTCCGTCAGATACGCGACCTTACCTGACGTCACCATAAATTCATCGGTGACAATCGCCACTTTCATATTAATCAGGCTGTTTAATGCCATGAGGGCGCCGTCGCCAAAGTACACGCGCGGGCTGGAGAAAAAATAACTCGCCATTATTTCAACACCTTTACTCAGGATGCCGGCTTACGGAAGGCGGCCGAAAAAAGATGCATTTAACCTAACATTCTGCTTCTGAAAGGCTGTTGCTCAGGGTTGTGCAGGTGGAGGACTTTTTTGCCCTGTTGTTTTTGCAACGGGCAAAAAAATGCAGGACGCAAGAAGATGACAGAGAAAAAAACACAAAACCTTTTGCATCAAATTGACACAATTTGTTATGTTATCACATATCACAAAACGCCTGAGTGGACGGGTTCAGGGATGACGCTAGACAAAACACAAAACAATGAGCCGGTTCTGGTGGTTGAAGGACTGACACTGCGGCTCGCCGGTGAAAACCGTATTTCCGGTTTGACCTTCAGCATCAACGCAGGCGAGCGCGTTTGTCTGCTCGGCGCTTCCGGCTCAGGCAAATCTCTGACCGCCAGGGCGATCACTGGCACAGCGCCCGCAGGCGCGGATCTCAGTGGTAGTATCCGGGTGAATGGCGCAGAAGTTTGCGGCAAACCGCCGGTATCACGTTGCGCGTACAGCCGTGTCGCCACGGTTTTTCAGGATTCTTCCGCTGCACTCAACCCGCTGATGACACTTGGAAAACAGCTGCGCCTCGCCCTGCCCGCTGCGAGCGCGGATGAGATTCACGCCATGCTGGACGCCGTGGGGTTGGGCGATATTGCGCGACTCTCTTCACGTTATCCGGCTGAACTTTCCGGTGGTCAGCGCCAGCGTTTGTGCCTTGCGCTGGCGATGCAATCTCGCGCAGCGTTGCTGGTGGCGGACGAGCCGACGACCGCGCTGGATGTGTTAACTCAACATCAGGTTTTGCAGGCCATACGTACAGCCTGTTTTGCCCGCCCTTCACGTGCGCTGCTGTTTATCACCCACGATATCGCCGTCGCCGCGCAATTATGCGAGCGCGCACTGGTGATGGAAAACGGTGTTCTGGTGGAATCTGCCGCGATGTCGCAGTTGCTCAGCCGCCCGCAACATCCGTATTCCAGACAACTGGTTCACGCCGCCAGACAGGCCGCCATGCTGCATCAGAATGCTGCGTCACTTTGCGGGGTTGCAGTCTGATGGAAATTCCACTGCATCTGGTCACCGAACCCTTTTTGCATCTGCATAACGTCAGCCGTCATCATGCGCTACCACGTGCCTTCTGGCGCAGACAGCACAAGACGCTGTTTGAGCATTTGTCGCTACGCGTAAGCCGCCACGAAACTCTCGGACTGGTGGGTGCCTCCGGCTGCGGTAAGTCTTCCCTGCTGAAAATTCTTCTGGCGCTCGAAGCACCCGACAGCGGAAAAGTGTATTGCGCGGGTACAGAAATCCGCCCGGGCTCAGCACGTTCTTTGCGGGAATACCGGCGGTGCGTGCAGTATATTCCGCAGGATCCTGCAGGCTCATTGCCACCTGCGCAGACGATCGGTCAGATTATTGCCGAACCGCTGAAACGTCTGGGTTTTGAAGGCGATATTCGTTTGCGGGTCAGCGATGTGATGGCGCAGGTGAGTCTCAGCGACACTCTCACCTCCCGGACGGCAGGTGAGCTTTCCGGCGGACAGGCGCAGCGTGTGGCGATTGCCCGTGCGCTGGCGATCCGCCCGCAATTTCTGGTGGCTGATGAGCCGGTCAGCGGGCTGGATCTGCCGCTGCGTGCGCAGGTCAAACAGCTGCTGCAACAGGTGACGCAGCAAAATGGCATGGGCCTGCTGATGGTGACACATGATATTTCGATGGTCGCCGGTTTATGCGACCGTCTGCTGGTGATGCACGGCGGTGAGATTGTAGAAGACCGCGCCACGCAGGACGTTTTGCGTTCGCCGGACCATACTCATACGCGGCAGTTACTCAACGCCATACCTCATTTACCTTTGATCGTTAACGGATAACCGGATGCTGACCCGTTTTATTGCGCGCCCTTCTGCGCCCAAACCGCCGCTGCTGCTTGCCAGCAGTCTGGTGTTTAATATTGGCTTTTATGCTGTCGTGCCATTTCTGGCGATTTTTCTTCGCGATGATTTACTGCTTTCCGGCTGGGCGATCGGGCTGGTGCTGGGTCTGCGGACGTTCTCACAACAAGGGATGTTTTTACTCGGCGGCGCGTTATCAGATCGCTACGGCGCACGTCTCATTATTCTGCTCGGTTGCGTGGTGCGCATCGCCGGTTTCCTGCTGCTCGGACTTTCCGACACGCTGGCACCCGTGATCCTCGGTGCCTGCCTGACCGGTGTCGGTGGCGCGCTGTTTTCCCCTTCCATTGAAGCCCTACTGGCGCAGGCCGGAACCCACAGCGAAAAAGCCGGAAAACGCAGCCGCGCCGAATGGTTTGCTCTGTCAGCAGTATGTGCCGAACTGGGGGCCGTGCTTGGGCCGCTGCTAGGCTCCCTGCTTTCCGGATACGGTTTTCAGCCGGTAGCGCTGGCCGGTTCCGGACTGTTTCTGATTGCGCTGCTGGTGCTGTTTTTCACCCTGCCCGCCACGCCAAAACGCGCCACAGAATTGAAAATTGTGCAGTGGTGGGAGACGTTCCGTCAGCCGCGTTTTGTGGCTTTTATCATCGCCTATAGCGCGTACCTGTTCAGCTACAACCAGCTCTATCTGGCACTGCCGGTTGAACTGCGCCGTTCTGGCGGCAGTGAGCAAGATCTCGGGCCATTGTTCGTCCTGGCTTCGGTTCTGGTGATCGTACTGCAAATGCCGCTGGCGCGTTTTGCCCGCCGGATGGGTGCCGCACGGATTTTGCCTGCGGGCTTCGGATTGCTCTCTGCCGCATTTGTCGCTGTCGCGCTGTTCGCCTGGACGATCCCGCCCCAGGGCTGGCTGCGGCTGCTTCCATCCGTGTTGCTGATCACCCTGCTGACTGTCGGCCAGATGCTGATTGTGCCGGTCGGGATGGATCTGATCCCACGCTTTGCCGGGCAACATAATCTCGGTGCGCATTACGGTGCGCTCTCTTCGATGGGCGGCATTGCGGTGCTGGCGGGCAATTTCCTGCTCGGCGGCCTGCTTGATAACGCGCTAACCCCATCACCCGCCGCGGTCATTCCGTGGCTGGCGCTGGCGGCGGTTCCCTTTTTAAGTGCGCTGGCGATGTGGCGAATCTGCCGCCGCCTGCCTCCTCCCGCAATCTGACAAGGAATTTTTGATGTCTCTGTTACGTGTAAGCCCGCTGGCCGGGCTGCTTTCTGCTGCGCTATTACTGACCGGTTGCTTCAATGAAGCCGATAAAACTCCCCAACAAAGTGTCGATCAGCGCCTGCGGCTGGCGATGTTACAACCGCCACGTTCCGGCCTGACGCCGCTCAGCGACGATGCGTTTAAACTCTCGCGCTGGAGCACAGCAGAAACGCTGGTGGTGCTTGATAAAATGGGTGAAGCGAAACCGGCGCTGGCGACAAACTGGCAGCAAACCGGCGATAACCGCTGGCGGTTTGAGTTACGCCCGGAGGTAAAATTCCATGATGGCAGCGCGCTTGATGCCGCCACGGTGGTAAATGCGCTGACCGTCGCCGCACAAGCTGCGCCAAAACCACGCATTCTGGATGGCGTGCAACTGACCGCTGAAGCGGACGGTCAGCTGGCCGTTATCGTCACCACCGCGCAACCCGATCCGTTGTTGCCACAGCGACTTTCCAGCCCGCAGCTGGCCATCCTTTCAAAAAAAGCCTACAGCGCGGATGGCACGGTTAACCCGCGTCATACCGGTTCCGGCCCCTTTGAACTGGTGCAGGTCAACGGCACCAGCAGCGCCAGACTCGAGCGTTTCGCCGGTTACTGGGGGAAACAGGCTAAAGCCAGCGGCATCGACGTCAGTTTTGTGCCGGATGGCACCGCGCGGGGAGCAGCGTTACGTACCGGTTCAGCGGATATTGTGGAAGCTATTCCGGTTTCACAGGCACCGTTGCTCGACCAGCGTTTAATCCACGAAGTGCCCATGCCGCGCACCAACACGCTGTATCTCAATACGAAATCCGGCGTGATGCAGGATGCGGCATTGCGTGCCGCCGTGCGCGACGCGATTAACCGTCAGCAACTGGTGGATAACGTCTACGAAAAACGTGCCGACGTGGCGCAGGGTTTGCTCGGCCCGGCGCTGCCGTGGGCGGCAGAATTGCGCCAGCCGGTGAGCGATCCTGTTACTGCTGCTAAACCTGCCGGTGAAACCATCACATTAGCGACATTCAGTGACCGCGCCGAACTGCCGGAAGTGGCGGTGTATCTGGCGCAGCAGCTGACGGCGGCCGGTTTTACCGTCAATCAGGTGGTTCGCGAGTATTCACAAATCGAATCTGATGCGCTGGCAGGTAAGTTCGATGCGTTTATTTTATCGCGTGCGACAGTACTTGATTCCGGCGATCCGGTGGCCTACATGTACAGCGATTTCGCCTGCAAAGGTTCGTTTAACATCGCGCAACTTTGTCGCCCTGAAATCGACCAGGCGTTGCAAAAAGCCGCTGCCATTCCGGCAGGCAATGCGCGCCGTGAGGCCATTATGCGGGCTGAAAACCTGATCCTCTCAACTGATGCCGCCATTCCAATACTGCATGAACGAGTGATTCAGGGCGAAGCGGCTGATATTCGTGACGCCGTGCGCGACCCGCGTGAACGCACGCTAATCAACGCTGCTACACAGCGTGTGAGTCAGGCTGGCTGATGAGCGAATCTCTGTATTGCCGCACCTGCGCGGGTGTCAGCCGTCTGCGCATGAGCCAGTCCGCCGGAGCACTGATGCCACTGATTTCACGCCTGCTGACCCTGGCGGCGATAGTAGTGCTGACCGGTCTGCTGCCGTGGTTGTCCGGCGGTGATCCGGCGCTGTCATTACTGCGCGCGCGTTCCGGCGAGCAGGAAGCCACGGCAGAAACACTGTCGGCAATCCGCCAGTCGCTCGGGCTGGACAATGGGCCGTGGTTTGCGCTGACGCACTGGTTGAACGGTTTGCTGCACGGCGACGCCGGTGTGTCATGGGTTTCGGGATTGCCGGTTCTGCCCGGTACGTTGCAGGCAACCGGCGTTTCAATAACGCTGATGGCATCCTCCGCGGGCGTGGCCTTTACTCTCGCGCTGTTGTTGTGCGCCGGCACAATGTTGCGCGGATTACAGGGCAGAACGCCCCGCCCGGCGGGTTTTACCGCAGCGCTTTTCACCGCCCTGCCGGAGTTTTTACTGGCGTCAGTTCTGCTGATCGTCGGTGCGGTCTGGCTTTCCCTTTTTCCGCCTTATGGCTGGCAAGGCTGGCATTACGCAGTGCTGCCTTCGCTGGCACTGGGTATTCCGGCTGGCGGGTATCTCGGACGAATTTACTCTGATGCGCTCTGCGAAACCTTTAAAGAAAACTGGCTGACGACCTGGAGCGTGCTGGGTATTAAACGCCGTCATACCGCACTGGCCGTTGTCTGCCGGACGCTGCCCGGGGTAATGCCACTGACCGGGCTGGTGCTGGTTTCCCTGACCGGCGGCGCAGTGGCGGTTGAAAAGGTGTTCGCCATTCCGGGTCTCGGGCGCGCCACGCTGGGCGCAGCGGCTGCGGGTGATTTACCGGCCTTACAGACCGGAATTCTGATCCTGCTGTTACTGGCGTCTCTTTTTGGCATGTTAACCGGAGGGGTGCGGATCGTCTTGCTGGGGCGCGCCGTCAGGCTGAACGCGGTGCCGGTTCCGGTATCCTCCAATCGCACGGAAAAATCGCGCCCGTGGATCCCGCTGTTATGCCTGTTGATTCTGGTTGTAATGGTCTGCGCCGGTTTGCCACGCGACCCGCTGGCATCGGACTATTTACGGTTACAGCCGCCGTCTTTCGCCCTGCCTTTTGGCGCGGACGCGATGGGGCGCGACCTTCTCGCCCGTGTGGCGCACGGCACACTCAATACCTGTTTTCAGGCGCTGATAGTTTCGCTGATTTGTCTGGTCGCTGGGGTGATTGCCGGTGCGTTTCCCCGCGCAATGACCGGCCCTGTTGAAGTCGCCAATGCGCTGCCGCCGGTGATCGCCGGATTAGTGGTCGCTGCCCTTAACGGCGCTACGGCAGGAGGCGCCATCATTGCCGTCACCGCCGTCAGCTGGGCGCCGCTGGCAGCTCACACCGCCGCGCGGGTGGCGGAAATCCGCGCGCGTCCTTATATGCAGATGCTGCCCCTTTCCGGCGTCGGGGCTATTCGTCGTCATGTGTTTTATGTGTTTCCCGCCCTTGCCGGTCCGCTTCTGCGCCACGCATTACTGCGTTTACCCGGCATCGCGCTGGCGCTGGCGTCTCTGGGTTTTCTCGGGCTTGGCGCACCGCCGCCGGTGCCTGAATGGGGACGCGTGCTGGCCGAAGGCATGCCTTATATCGAGCGTGCGGGCTGGACGGTTTTCGCCCCGGCAGGCGCGCTGGCGTTACTGTCGGTGATGGCCGTAACCCTGAGCAATGTACGCTGGAAAAATCCGGCCCGTGCTCGCTGAACCATTATCTGAATTTATAGTTTCGCGCTAATCTGTTGGACTGATTTATGACAAGAAGACAGAACAGGAAGACAGAAAATGGACTCGCGTAAACCGCTGGACGGATTTGCCAGCAGCGTGATGGTTGGGCTTTGTATTATCTGGGGTATGCAGCAGGTGGCGATCAAAAGCGCCGCAGCGGATATCACGCCGTTGTTACAGGTGGCGCTGCGCTCGGGCATGGCGGGGCTGGCGGTGATGATCCTGATGCTCATCCGCCAGCGAAAAATCCCGTTCAGCGCACAGACGCTGCGCCCCGGATTGCTGGTCGGTTTGCTGTTCTCCGTTGAATTTATGTTTGTCGCTGAAGGGCTGCGGTTCACGACTGCCGCTCACATGGCGGTTTTCCTGTATACCGCACCGATTTTCGCTGCGCTCGGTCTGCATTTTCTGGTGCCGGAAGAACGCCTGAGCCGCCTGCAATGGTCCGGCGTCGGCATCACCTTTCTCGGCGTAGTTGTCGCTTTCCTGTTTGGCGGCAATAATTCTACGGCACCGCAGGCCAGCAATATGCTGCTCGGCGATTTCTTCGGCCTGCTGGCCGGTGCCTTTTGGGGCATGACCACTATCGTGGTGCGTCGCAGCGCGTTATCTTCCGGCAGCGCCACCATGACGCTGTTTTATCAGCTGGCTGGCGCGTTCGTTTTGCTTGGTGCCATGGCGTTACTGACCGGTCAGACGCAGTTTCGCCTGACGCCGGTTTCTGTCAGCAGCATGGTATTTCAGACCGTGATCGTGACGTTCGGCAGTTATCTGGCGTGGTTCAGCCTGATGCGCCGTTATCAGGCTTCGCGTCTGGGGATCCTCTCGTTTATGACGCCGGTTTTCGGCATTATTGCGGGCGTGGTTTTTCTGCATGAACCGCTGAAAATCAACTTTATCGCCGGTGCGCTGCTTATCATGCTGGGGATCCTGACCGTGAGCGCCGAAGGAATGTTGCGCCAGTGGATAGCAAAAAGGCGTCTGGGGAAATTGCGTTAATGCCTGATTACAGTGAAAATTAATCCTGATCATTAAGCACGCGACACGAAGCAGCTAATCTGCTGCCTGTCCCCGCGATTACAAGAAAAATGGAGTTTATCATCGCCCGATCACAAGACATTTCAGCGATCAAGATCGTCAAAACATCAGCGACCCTGATAGGGCTGGCGCTGTTACTGGCCAGTTGCTCTTCGAAGCCGCCGAAATCACTGGTCACGCCGCTGCCACCGGTGTCCAAACAGCCACTGCCGGGTAAATCTGCGCAGTCGCATGAACCGGTGCGCGGTGTATGGCTGGCGACGGTTTCCCGTCTCGACTGGCCGCCGGTGTCTTCGGTGACGGCCAGCAGTCCGGCTGCACGCATCAGCCAGCAGAAAAAGGCTCTGACTGACAAACTCGACAAGCTGCAAAGTCTCGGAATAAACACCGTATTCTTCCAGGTGAAACCGGATGGCACGGCGCTGTGGGCCTCTAAAATCCTGCCGTGGTCGGATACGCTGACCGGCAAAATCGGCCAGGATCCGGGCTATGATCCGTTGCAGTTTATGCTCGATGAAGCGCATAAGCGCGGAATGAAGGTCCACGCCTGGTTTAACCCTTACCGCGTGTCGGTCAACACCAAACCTTCTACCGTGGCTGAGCTGAACAACACGCTGCCACTGCATCCTGCCAGCGTATTTGTCCTGCACCGCGACTGGATCCGCACCGCCAGCGACCGCTTTGTGCTCGACCCTGGTATTCCCGAAGCGCGCGACTGGATAACCAGCATCGTGGCCGAAGTGGTGTCGCGTTATCCGGTGGATGGCGTGCAGTTTGATGACTATTTCTATACTGAAGCGCCGGGTTCGACGCTTGACGATAATCTGACGTTCCGGCGCTACGGACACGGATTTGCCTCGAAAGCCGACTGGCGACGCCATAATACCCAGCTGCTAATTGAGCAGGTTTCACGCACCATTAAACAGCTGAAACCCGGCGTGGAATTTGGCGTCAGTCCGGCAGGCGTTTGGCGGAATGTATCGCACGATCCGGCAGGTTCCTACACCTCTGGCGCGGCGGCCTATGATGAGGCGTATGCCGATACCCGTCTCTGGGTGCAGCAGGGTTTGCTTGATTACATCGCGCCGCAACTTTACTGGCCTTTTGCCCGCAAAGCCGCCCGTTATGATGTGCTGGCGCAGTGGTGGGCGGAAGTGGTGAAACCCACCCATACGCGCCTCTACATTGGTGTCGCACTGTATAAAGTGGGTGAACCTTCGAAGAGTGAACCCGACTGGATGATTAGCGGCGGCGTGCCTGAGCTGAAAAAACAGCTCGATATGAATGAATCCAACCCGCAAATTCAGGGCACGATTCTGTTCAGGGAAAACTACCTCAACCAGCCGCAGACGCAGGAAGCCGTCAGCTACCTGAAACGCAGATGGGGCAACGCAGGCTGAGGCAACAGGAACGCGACCGGTCAGGCGGTCGCGTTTTGAAAATCTTCTTTTTTAAGGCGCATCGGTGTAATCGGCATACCGTAAAAATCGGTGGTCGGGCCGGTGATTACACCGCCCAGATCACTGATGATTTTCACCGTGGAATCCCGCGCATCCAGCAGCACTTTATCCGTTTGCTCCAGCATCTCCTGCAATGAAACACGCGCCAGTTGTTTACCGATCCCCATTCCGCGATAGCACGGATTCACCGCAAACCGTCCCCAGTGCCAGTGATTATTTTCATACCAGCAGGAAACGGTGCCCATAACATATTCCCCCGAGCGGACTATCCAGCACTGACTTTTCAACTGCGGCGGTAATGAAATCAGTTCCGCCGGAATATTCTGCTCCTGCGCAAAGGTCTCAGTTAATAGTTTCGTCACTTCCGGCAGGTAATTACTGCGCATTATTTCAATTTGTATTCTTTGCGGATGACGTGCAGCATTACGCCGGAAGGTGTTAATTCTCAGCGCACGTAACCCGTTTATTATTTCCTGCGCATCCTGCAACGCCATTGCATTATCGATAAATGATAATTCATTATCCGCCGCGTCATCCGCCGTCTCTAAACTCCGCGCACCCGCCGCCGTCAGCTGAAAACTTTTCTGCCGTTTGTCTTTGACACCCGCCACCGGTTCAACATAATTTTTCCCGGCCAGCACGTTCAGCGTCCGGCTCAGTGACGCCTTATCCATACTCAGCTGCAGACATAATTCGGCAAAAGACGTCACGCCATTCTTCGACAGATAGGTCAGCAGATGCGCCTGTGTCAGGGATAAACCCGAGCGAAAACAGTTTTTATCCAGCAGCCCGAGCTCCCTGACAAGATAGCGGAGCTCGGTACGGATCGTGTGAATGGCCGACATGATTAACCCTGATTGTTGATAGTATCAATGAAATTAAAGGGTCTCCATTATTCTGTCAAGACGCTAGTTTGAAAGCCGCTTTATATTGGCATTAATGGTTGCCTGGATCGTATTGCGCGTTTCGAACGTGATTTGATGGTGGAACATCTCCTGACACAACGCGGCAAAACTGGCAGCAGCTTCACATATTTTCTCAATAATAAGTTCTGTTTCCTGAGAGGTTAATTCAGCTTCCTGCATGCCCAGCGCCATGACATGTTTCCTTTCGATGTCGAGTGCCTCACCCATCACATCCATCTGATGATAACCGCCTGGCCCGTCGCAATAAGTGACATCGTAAGCCGGTGCCAGTGTCCATTGACCCGAAGATGCCATCAGGTAAGAGAAATTTTTTGGATGGTCGTCGCGGTTATTGAACGCAATATTGAATACCGCTCGCTCAAACGCGCGAGCTTTTTCACGAACATCATTCGTACACATCTGCGTGGCACGTAAAAAATTGGTGTAATCGAGCGCCCCGGGGGACTGGTAGTTAGCGCCGGTGAATGCGGCGAGACTTTGCATGGGTACTCTCACCCCTTGTTGGCGGTCAAAACGTTTACTGGCGAATGCAGCTTGCCCACCCGGCAGACTGAAATACTGAGAATCCGGCGTGACAATATTGCAGTTGCGCAGACTTTGCGCATAGACCGCCTCAATGGCACAGACTTCAGGATGTTCCTGCCGGGCAGGAAATTTAATCAGCCAGTTTTCCAGGTCTGGAGCAGACTTAGTCGTAAATATCCCCGTCACAGGATCACGGCAAAGCAACGCTTTGGGTCTCGCACCTTGCGGAGATCCACCCATTTTCATCAATCTTTGCAAAAACTCGCCACCTTCACCATCGAGTACTTCCTGAACTTCAGACGCTAATTGAACGAGCGGAATGTCTTCTTCAGGAGGAGATGCTTCCGGTTGCGCAGGCCGGAATGACATCGCCCCCATCGCATTACTTCCGATATAGGTGAGTCGCTCCAGCGGCCCAATCCGCGCTGCGTTGAGACCACGCTGTCTGAACAATCTGTCCATCAGGAGCATCCCCCAACCGTCGGGTAATGAGTCATAGACAGGCGCAGGCAAACCCAGCTGATGTAAGGGAAATTCTCTGCGTAGTTTGGACCCGCGCAACGGCAGCGTATATGAAGACAATTCCAGCCCTTTGCGTAAGGCTTCATCACTGTATTCGAACAAGATGACCGGACGACCGGTAAGCGCAGTGGAAGACACTAGAGTTCCCAACAGCCAGTGTTCGCTCCATCCTTCGTAATACACTTCTATTTTATCAGGCATCGTCAGTCTTCTTTCTGATCCGCTGGCGTTTCAGGCTACTTTCATAGCGGAGAATGTCGTCCAGACTGTCAACTTTCGGCTTAAAAAGTTCTTCGAGTTCGCTCAGGCGTCCAAGTACCATCGCTACTCTGATCACATTCTCAAAGCCCACATTTTTTCCCGATTCGAGATTGGAAACCGTATTAACGCCGACGCCAGCCCTTGCTGCCACATCAGCCTGTGTCATTTGCTGTGACAGCCGTTCGTTACGCAGACGGTCACAAAGCATTTTAACAATTTCATCGGGTCTGCTGAGACTTAAATCCATCATATTGTGTTTAAACCTTAAATATCAGACTTAATACACAATATTATAGAATTAAACACAGATGCCGCATAGAAATATCAGGAAGGGTTTGTGAGCCATTGAAAAAGAATCTTGACCGCTGCATCATGCCCGATGCAGCGGCAGTAAATTACTTGCTAGCCCAGTCTCATAACATCACTTTCGCCGCCATTTCACGGCTGTAGTCACGGCTGGCGTCGACCAGCACGCGGGTGTAATCGTCCGTGATATCGCCGCGCAGCAGGGCATCGGTTTCCAGTGTTTCAAGGATTTTGCCGTATTTCATCACCGCGACGCGCTGGCAGAGATGGGCGATCACACCCAAATCGTGGGTGACCATCAGATAAGTCAGGCCTTCCTCTTTTTGAAGATCGAACAGCAAATTGAGGACTTCTGCCTGTACCGACACATCCAGCGCAGAAGTCGGTTCGTCGAGAAGTAACACGCGCGGTTTGAGGATCAGCGCCCGCGCAATTGCCACGCGCTGGCGCTGGCCGCCGGAAAG
Organism: Rahnella variigena; assembly: GCF_003610915.1. Classification (NCBI taxonomy): domain Bacteria; kingdom Pseudomonadati; phylum Pseudomonadota; class Gammaproteobacteria; order Enterobacterales; family Yersiniaceae; genus Rahnella; species Rahnella variigena. The sequence goes on along the minus strand of NZ_NSDJ01000002.1, from coordinate 48,930 downwards.
CTGATGCGGATAACGGCTGCGGAACGCACGGTTCAGGCCGACTTTCTCCAGAATGGTATTAATGCGCTGATCACGCTGGTCGATACGGTGAATTTGCAGCGGTTCTTCCAGAATGTCGCCGATAGTATGGCGCGGATGCAAGGAGCCGTAAGGATCCTGAAACACCATCTGCACCAGACGACAGCGGTCGCGTCCGATGCGGTGCTCAAGCTGCTGGCCATCGATTTTCAGCTCGCCCTTCCAGTGAGTAAACAACCCCGCCAGACATTTCAGCACCGTGGTTTTACCGGAACCGGATTCGCCCACCAGCCCGAAAATCTCGCCTTCACGCACGGCGATATTCACATCCGTCAGCACCTGCGTGGTTTTCGCGCCTTCGCCAAACGTCAGGTTCAGGTTGCGCACATCAATCATGGTTTTAGCTGTCATGTCGGTTCCTTAATCTGTCAGCCAGCTGGCCTGCCGCTGCATCACCGGCAGCGGATAACGGCGGTTATCCATGTCCGGCAGCGCGTTCAGCAGGCCGCGAGTGTACGGATGCTGCGCGTTATCAAGATCGGTAGCGGCGATGGATTCCACGATGCGTCCGGCGTACATCACCAGCACACGATCGCAGAAACTGCGCACCAGATTGATGTCGTGACTGATAAAGATCAGCCCCAGACCGCGCGTTTTCACCAGGTCGTCGAGCAGCGCCAGCACCTGTAAACGCACGGACACATCCAGCGCCGAGGTCGGTTCATCGGCGATCACCATTTCCGGGTCGGTGATCAGCATCATTGCAATCATGATGCGCTGTCCCTGCCCGCCGGATATCTCATGCGGGTACAGACCGTACACCCGTTCCGGATCCCGGATGCGCACCACGTCGAGCATATTCAGCACTTTGCGTTTGGCATCCTGATACGAACATTTGTGGTGCGACCGCCACGCTTCGGCAATCTGATCGCCCACGCACAGCACCGGATTCAGTGAGTATTTCGGGTCCTGCATAATCATCGAAATCCGTTTGCCGCGAACCTGACGCATCTGCTTCGGGCTGGCGTGCAGCAAATCGACATCGGCGAACTGCATTTTGCTGGCGGTGATCTGCGCTTTTGACGGATGCAGATGCAACAGCGCACGACCGACGGTGGATTTACCCGAGCCGGATTCGCCGACAATCGCCAGTTTTTCGCGTCCGAGCTGGAAAGACACGCCGCGTACCGCCTGCGTCACCTGACGACCATTCACAAAACTGACGTGCAAATCCTGCACATCGAGTAACGCCTGAGCGTCAGTCATTTCGGGGATCGAGAATGTCACGAAGGCCATCTCCTAAAAAGTTGAACGCCAGACTGTTAATCAGGATCGTCAGACCGGGAATAGTCGCCACCCACCAGCACTCCATCATGTACGTACGCCCGCTGGATATCATCGCGCCCCACTCCGGATCCGGTGGCTGTGCGCCGAGGCCGAGGAAGCCCAGACCGGCGGCAGTCAGAATGATACCGGCCATATTCATGGTGATACGGATGATCACCGACGGCAGGCACAGCGGCACAATGTGACGCCACAAAACCCGCAGCGGACTCGCGCCCTGCAAACGCACCGCTGAGATAAAGTCAGCCTGTCGCAGTGAGAGCGTTTCAGCACGCGCCAGACGCGCAATTGGCGGCCACGCGGTGAGCGTAATGGCGATCACTACATGTTCCAGCCCCGGCCCGAGCGCGGCGACAAACGCCAGCGCCAGCACCAGACTCGGGAAAGAGATGAAAATATCGGTGACGCGCATCAGCACCATGTCGGTTTTGCCGCCGAAATACCCGGCGGTGACACCTAACAGTAATCCAAGCGGCCCGACGGTGACCGATACCAGCAGCACAATGTACAAAGTGATGCGCGAGCCATACACCAGACGGCTGAAAATATCGCGGCCAAACTCGTCGGTGCCGAACCAGTGCGCTGCCGACGGCGGGCTGAGCGCGTTGTTTAAATCCTGCACCAGCGGATGAAACGGCGCGATCCACGGCGCAAAAATCGCCACAATCATCAGCACCAGAACTATCGCGCCGCCGATGGCCGTCAGCGGATTACAGGCCATCTGCCACAGAAAATGGCCCACGCGGCCAAACGCCCTTTTCACGCGCTGACGTTTTTCGTCGCCTGCGCTGAGCGTGACGGAATCGAGGGAAATCGTCATACTTTTGTCCTCGGGTCAAAGACCTGATAGAGCAGGTCAGAGAGCAAATTCAGCACCACGAAAATCATGCCGACCAGCAGCACGCAGCCCATCACCGCGTTCATGTCACCCAGCATCAGGCTGCTGGTGAGATACGAACCAAAGCCAGGCCAGGAAAACACGGTTTCAATCAGCACCGCGCCTTCGAGCAGCGAGCCGTACGCCAGCGCCACCACGGTCAGCAACTGAACCAGAATGTTGCGGAAGGCGTGATTCCACAGCACATGCCATTCACTCAGCCCTTTGACGCGGGCAGTGATAATGAATTCCTGTGAAAGTTGCGCCAGCATAAAGCTGCGGGTCATGCGGCTGATGTAGGCCAGCGAATGAAAGCCGAGTAGCGACGCAGGCAGGATCAGGTGATTAAGCGCGTTGCGAAACACTTCCCAGTTTCCGGCGATCAGCGCGTCAATCAGCATAAATCCGCTGTGGCGGGTGACCTGCCCGTCGAGGCTGAAATCTACCCGTCCGGCACCGCCTACCCAACCGAGCCAGGCATAAAACACCAGTAAACCCATCATGCCGACCCAGAATATCGGCGTGGAATAACCGGCCAGACTGATGATGCGCACCACGTAATCCGCAATACTGTTGCGTTTTGCCGCCGCCAGCACACCTAACGGTATGCCGACGCCTGCGCCAAGAATGATCGCCAGCGTCGCCAGTTCCATGGTGGCCGGGAACACGCGCAGAATGTCCTGCGTCACCGGTTTGCCGGTCAGCAGCGCGTTGCCTAAATCGCCGTGCGCCAGCCCGGAAAGGTAGATGCCGAACTGCGTCCACAACGGTTTATCAAAACCGAGCTGGTGGTAAACCTGTTCATAGGTGCTGTGGTCGGCGTCCGGTCCGACAATCGCCAGCACCGGATCCACCGGCATCACGCGGCCAATAAAAAAAGTCAGCAACAGCAAGCCAAACAGTGTGACCGCCACCTGCACCAGCCGTTTGCCGATACGTCCGGCGGGGAATGACATCCGCGCCGTTTGCTTTGAAGCGGGAGCCGGGATTTGCATGGTCATAATCCTTTACCTCCGGTTGGCTGCACGTCAGCAGGTTCGTCTTTCCAGACGTCGCGCAGGAACGTGGTCGCAGAGGGATGCGGCAGATAGTTTTTGACGTCCCTGCGCACCACGATGGAATCAACCATTTGCGAGAGCGGCACCAGCGCCGGGATCAGCGCGTCATAGCGTTCCTGAATGGCGAAGTAATCCTGTTTTTGTTTCTCCGGGTCACGTTCGAGCAGCGCCTGATCAATATCCGTGTTCAGCTGTTTGTCGTAAAAACCGGTGCGCCAGCCCTGAAAGTTGGTCAGCCGCGCCGCGTCGTTGTTATCCGGGTTATAAACCAGCGCGCGCAGGCTGGAATGCGGATGCGGTTCCACGCCGCTGCCGCCGCGCCCGACCAGCATGTCGAACTTACGTTCACGCATCGCGCCGTAAATCTGGTTACCGGTGCCGGTGACAATTTTGGCGCGAATGCCTGCCTGCATCAGCGTTGACTGCACAGCAATGGCGATATTGAGGAATGGCTGATCCGCCAGCACCCGCAGCGTGGTATCAAAACCGTCGGGATATCCGGCTTCTGCCAGCAAAGTTTTCGCCCGCGGAATATCAAGCTGGTAACCCGGATCCGGCAACGTGGCAGGCATCCCGACCTGAATCGGCCGCTGATGCACAATGCCGTAGCCGTTCATCAGCGCCTTGCCGATTCCCTGATAATCAATCAGATAGCGCACCGCTTCGCGTACTTTCGGGTTAGCAAAATGCGGCTCTTTCATGCTCATCGCCACGTAATAAATGGTGCCTTTTTTTACCTGATCGACCTGCATCGCCGGGTCGTGACTGAGCGCGGTAACATCCGATACGGCCATGTTATTGGCAATATCCAGATCACCTTTTTCAATCATCAGGCGCAACGTCTGCGACTCCTGAAAATGACGGAAGACTACGCGCGAAAGCTTAGGTTCACCGCGCCAGTACTGCGGATTACGGCTCATGTTCAGCACGTCTTTCGCCTGCCAGTTATCGAGGCGAAACGGCCCGGAACCGGCTTCGTTGGTGGTCAGCCAGCGGTTACCCCAGTCGCCGTTCACTTCATGCGCCTGCACAGTTTTGCTGTCCAGCGCTACCACGCTGCCGAGCGCCGCCAGTGAGTAAATCACCAGTTTCGGGTCATTGGGTTTCGGTAACTGAATTTCGACGACACCGGGAGACGGCGAACGTACCATCTCATCGACATTCTTTTTGCTGAAACCGTAGGATTTCCACACCGAGGCCTGTGCCAGATTGAGGTGCAGAATGCGGCGCATGGACCACACCACATCGTCAGCGGTCACGGGATTGCCGGAGTGGAATTTCACGCCGTCGCGCAGATGAAACGTGATGAGATTACGGGCGTCATTGACCTCCCACGAGGTCGCCAGCGCCGGGCGCACGTTGGTGAGTTGTTGGGGATCAAGCTCAATCAGCGGGTCATAAAGATTGACCACGATGCCGACAATATCATTGCCGGTCATCGCTGCCGGATCGAGCGTTAACAGGTTATTCATGTTCATGCCGATGATCAGCTGGTCGGGCGGCGTTTTTGCCTGCGCCGTCCAGCCACCGGTCATCAGCAGGAGCGCGAAAATCCACGCGCCCCACGTTTTGCCAGAGTTCATGATGTACCTTCCGGGTAGAGTCAGAGGTTTATTATTTTTTTCTGCCCGCAGGTCAGTCGCGACTGACGGTATGGGTTTCTATGTAATCAAAATTGATGTCCTCACCCAGGCCAGGGCGGTCAGAAAGATGCACAAAACCGTGCTCATCCATCGGGTCAACGATGCTGTTCAGATACGCAGCGGGTTCGTCGTATTCCAGGAACGGATGCAGCAGACCGCGCTCGTACCAGCGGCAGTTGCGGATAGCACCGACCACCGCCAGACTCGCTGCGCCGTTGCCGTGTACTTCGCAATCCATGCCAAAGGCTTCTGCCAGACTGGCAACTTTCATACACGGCGAGATGCCGCCGACGCCGTTAGCACCGGCACGTAAAATGTCGCAGGCACCGGCTTTGACCCAGTCCGCACGGCTGTGATGTTTACCTCCGAGACTTTCCGGCCCGATCACGTCGATGGACAGGTTTTCCGCCAGCCATGCGTAGGACGCCATGCTCTCTTCTTCCATCGGTTCTTCGAACCAGGCAAAGTTGAGTTTTTCCAGCGCTTTACCAATGGTCAGCGCCTGACTGCGGCTGTACCAGTGATAGCCGTCAAGCATCAGTTCGATGTCCGGCCCGACGGCTTCACGCACGGCGGCGCAGGCTTTGATGTCCATTTTCGGATCCGGGGCGAATGCCACCGGCGGCATCCAGGTGTGCAGCTTGATGGCCTGATAACCGCGCGCGACCAGTTTTTCAGCAAACTGACCGAATTCATCCGGTGTCGATAATCCGCCTTTCAATTCATCGCCGCACATGGTGCTGCCGTAGGCCGGTACTTTCTCGCGGAATCCACCCAGCAGTTTGTGTACCGGCATGTTCAGTTTGCGGCCGATCAGATCCCACAGCGCCTGCTCGACAAACGACAGCGCCCGTTCGGTCAGCTGATGTGCACTGCCGCGTTGCCAGTGCACCAGATCCTGCCAGAGACGTTCACGGTCGAACGGATTCTGACCGATCAGTACTTTTCTGAAAAATGCGTTCACGACGTGCGGACGCACAACTTCCGGCGGCGCGAACGAATATCCGCAATCGCCTTCATCGGTGGTGATGGTTAACATCGCCATTTTTGCCTGACTTTCTTCACCCGGATGCGAATGACCCGCGCTGTCTGAAACACGACGGGTCGGATAAGTAAAAACAGAGACTTCAACAGAACTTATTTTCACAGCGATACCTGCCATTACTGAGTGAGTTAACGCCCTTCAGGGCGCGCCGCAATTGCGTGTTCATTCAGCAATGTGAGCGCACTCACACTTCCTTAAAACCGCAATCCAACAATAATAAAATAGCGTTTCAATATTGAACTTAGACAGTTTCCTGAAGCATTTCCACGGCTAAAAGCCGAAAATTTCCGTGTTTGTTTGGGCATCTGCACGGACGAATGTGAGCATTTTCACGAAAGCAGGGGGAAGTGTGATCTGTACAGGAAATAGACGGAGTGAGTATGGGGAGATATTCAGTCTATGTTTGTGATGAAAAAAGTTGTGATCAGAAAAGTGGGCACAGGAAAGCCATTCCGTTAGGCTATCGGTACTGGAAAGTATTTGGTGATCAGCCGGAGTAGAAAATGTTGCGTGTTATTGATACGGAAACCTGCGGATTGCAGGGTGGCGTGGTGGAAGTGGCCTCCGTCGATATCGAGAACGGGAAAATTGTTAACCCGATGAGTGATCTGGTGCGCCCGGACCGTCCGATCAGCCATCAGGCGATGGCCATCCACAAAATCACCGAAGCGATGGTGGCCGACAAACCGTGGATTGAGGAGATCATCCCGCGCTACCACGGCAGTCAGTATTATGTTGCTCACAATGCCAGTTTTGATCAGCGCATGCTGCCTGATATGTCGGGCGAATGGATTTGTACCGTGAAACTGGCGCGGCGTTTATGGCCGGGGATTAAGTACAGCAATATGGCACTCTACAAATCTCTCAAGCTGCAAGTTGCCACGCCTGCGGACTTGCATCATCACCGTGCGCTGTTTGACTGCTATATTACTGCCGCGCTGCTGATCCGCATCATGGATGAATCCGGCTGGACGCCCGAAGAAATGGTGACCATTACCGGACGCCCGGCCCTGGTCAGCACCATGATGTTCGGAAAATATCGCGGCCGGAAAATTGCAGAAATCGCCGAGGATGATCCGGGATATTTGCGCTGGATGCTTAAAAACATCAAAGAATTAACGCCGGATTTGCGGATGACGCTCAGACATTATCTCGACGCCGAGTAAGGGACTGAATGTGAGTCAATCCGGGATTTTATTCCTGCACACACTCAGCACCAGTTGTCGCAACCAGCGATGCGCCGGATCGACTTCTGAACGCGGATGCCACATCTGAGAGATAGTGATTTCGCGGGTGATCACCGGCAGTTCAAACGCATGTAACCGGTCTGGCTCAGCAATGAGAAATGAAGCGGGGATCAATGCCACCAGATCGGAGTTTTGTGCAATCGCCAGCGCGGCAGAAAAACCCGGCACGACGGCGGCGATTTTCCGTTTCAATCCGACTTCGGCCAGCGCGTCATCGACAGGCCCGTAGGTGTTGTTTCGGCGCGAAACGACAACATGCCCGAAAGACACATACTCGTTCGCGGTAATCATTTTCTCACCCGACAGCGGATGCCCTTTTCTTACCACGCCCATAAACCTGTCGCGGAACAACGTCTGTAAACGAATTTCCGGCCCCATTTCGCCTAAAACACCAATCTCAAGATCGACCCGCCCTTCCCGCAATGCATTTGAGGTTTTTTCCGGTTTTGGCATAAATCTCAAACACACGGAAGGGGCGACCTGCGCAGCAGCGGCAATCATCGCTGCGCCGAAGGCCACCACAAAACCATCATTAGATCGGATCAGGAAAGTGCGCTCAAGTCTGGCGACATTGAAATCTGCCGATGAAGGCCGCAACAGCGCGCGGGCTTCAAAACTGGCATTACGGGCACGCTGGCGGATTTCTTCGGCGTAAGGCGTCAGCACCATATTTCGTCCGGCACGCACCAGCAGCGGATCGCCGGTACTTTCGCGCAGGCGACCCAGCGTACGGCTCATGGCAGAGGCGCTTAATCCCAGACGTCGGGCAGCAGCGGCTACACTTGCTTCAGCCAGCAGCACATCAAGTGCAATAAGTAAGTTCAGATCGGGTTCAGTCATCTGCACAGAGTAACGCAACAGCAATAATGAGAGAAGGCGTTTGGTGCAGGTATTAAGTGCAGATGCTGCGCCTTCCGCACTATATTACCTGCCGGTATAGTTACCTGACTCAATATCAATAAGGCGAATGCGTTATGGAATTATTTTCCGACAAACCAGGCGATGAAGGATTACCCGGCCATGAACGGGGACTGGCAATGGCCGCCGTGATGATCATGGCGACGATGGCAGTGTTCGACGGCTCGATGGTTAACATTGCCCTGCCGCAAATCGCGCAGGCACTGGACATTTCTGCGGGCGCCGCGGTATGGGTGTCGAACGGGTATCTGCTTTCAGCCTCCATGACGCTGGCGATATTTGCCGCGCTCGCCAGCCACATCGGCTTTCGTCGGCTGTTTGCCGCCGGATTGACGGTCTTTACCCTCGCCTCTTTGGGTTGTGCGCTGTCGTCATCCCTCGACATGCTGATTATCATGCGTGTGCTTCAGGGTATCGGTGCGGCGGCTACGCTTAGTATCGGCCCGGCGATTTTGCGCTCGGTGTTTCCCAATCGTTTACTCGGGCGAATACTGGGGCTGAACGCCCTGATGATCGCCACCAGCACCGCCGTCGCGCCGGTTCTGGGCGGGACAATACTTTCGGCGATGAGCTGGCAGTGGCTGTTCGCCATTAATATTCCGCTCGGCATTATTGCCGTGGTGATTACGCTGCGCGTGGTGCCCTCCAATCCGGCTGGCACGCGTCAGCCATTTGATACGGCGGGTGCAGTTCTGTCGGCGGTGGCGCTGGGCGCGCTGATTATGGCCGCCGAATCCTTCGCACATCCGGGCAGTGACGAACTGGCGACAGCCTTAACGTATGGCCTGACAGCAGTGATCGCAGGCGCAGCTTTTGTCTGGCGTCAGCGTCGTGCACCAAAACCACTGCTGCCGCCTGGTATGTTTGCATCCAGCCGGTTCACGCTGGCGGCGTTCACTTCGCTGGCCTCTTTTGTCAGTCAGGGCATCACTTTTGTCGCGCTGCCATTTCTCTTCCAGAGCGTTTACGGTTACAGCGCGTTTGTTTCAGCACTGCTTTTCACGCCGTGGCCGCTGGGAATTATTCTCGCCGCGCCGCATGCCGGACGCCTTGCTGACCGCTATCCGGCAGCGATCATTTCGACCGCAGGATTGTGCGTTTTCGCGCTGGGTTTATTGCTGCTGGCAAAACTGCCACCACACCCGCAGATGTGGGATATCGGTCTGCGAAGCTTTATCTGCGGCCTGGGCTTCGGCTGCTTCCAGAGCCCGAACAACCGTGAAATGCTCTCCAGCGCTTCACGGGAAAACAGCGGTTATGCCTCCGGTGTGCTGGCGATCATGCGTACCTTCGGTCAGTGTCTGGGAACGGCGTGTGTCGGCATTATCCTGACCATTTATTCGGCCAGTACTGTGTTACAGGAAGCGCAGGCGGTGAAGGTCAGTTTGTGGGTGGCGGTGATTGCCACGGTGCTGGCGATGCTGATCAGTCTGAGCCGCTTGCGAAACCCTGCCACTCACCTGCAAAATGGCTAAAACTTACACATGCTGATCAAGGATAAATTCTATGCTGGAACTGAGACCCAATTGCGAGTGCTGCAACACCGATCTGCCCCCGGCTGCTGACGCCAGAATTTGTTCATTTGAATGCACATTCTGTGTCCCTTGTGCCGAAGATAAACTGAGCGGGATATGCCCCAATTGCGGCGGAGAACTTGTCGCACGCCCGCGCAGACCGGCAAATAAACTGGCGAACAATCCGGCCTCCACCACGCGGGTATTTAAGCCAGAGGGGTGTGCTTCTTAGTAATGGCTGAATGAAATCTGGATCATCATTATAAATAAAGGATTTTTATGCCTCGCTATTTTTCTCTGGTTTCTTCATCTGCACTGATTGGTTCGGTTTTTCTGCTCACCGGATGTCCGCCTCCGCCTGATTTAACGCAGTGGCAGCGCCCCAATAGCAGCATAGATGATGCGCGTGTTGCGATGGGGCAATGCGGCGTCCCGCTGCCGGGGCCGGAACCTTCTTTTACCGATAATGAATCGGTGCTGTATTACCAGTGCATGGAGGGGAAAGGATTTACCTATAAGGGGGGTTTTCACATTTGCGATTACTACAAAAACACCCCTGCCTGCATCGAGAAACAACAGGGTCACCCGCTCAGTCAGCGACAGCTCGAAGCACTGCCTTTTGTCGCTGATGAGGGTTTTCATCCGATCAAACCGGATTCAGGCCGGAATGAATACCAACTCATCAGCTGGCGTAAAGCGGGTGCCTCACGGCATTTTTCGCACGCAGCTGAGAATGACAAGCTCGCGTTACAGGTGATGTATGAATGCGGATATCCGAAACCGCTGGGCTCGGTTCCTTTCGTTCCAACCGTCCTGAAAGCCGCCAAAGTTCAGCAATGTATGCTGGATAAAGGCTTTGAACCGAAACATAAACTCATGCTGGTTTGCCGCAACTATCCGCAAGTGACAGGCTGTGGGAAATAGCTGCCACTGCTGAAAAAGTTCCACAAAAAAGGCCGCTTGCGCGGCCTTTCAGATTTCAGAGCTTATGACGGCTAATTATTTAGCGTCAGCGTCTGGCAGCGCATAAGCGATGATGTAATCGCCCAGTTTGGTGCCGAACGAACCGTGACCGCCTGCTGCGATAACAACGTATTGTTTACCGTTCACAGAATAAGTCATCGGCGTCGCCTGGCCGCCTGCTGGCAGACGTGCTTCCCACAGTTTGTCACCGTTGCTCATATCGAATGCGCGCAGGTAGTTATCTGCGGTCGCTGCGATGAAGAACACGTTACCGGCGGTAGAAATCGGTGCGCCAAGCATTGGCATACCCATTTTGAACGGCAGCGGTAATGGTGAGCTGTCGCGCACGGTACCGATACGTTTTTTCCACACGATATCGTTGGTTTTCAGGTCAACGCCGGAGATGTAACCCCATGAAGGCTGTTTACAAGGGAAGCCCAGCGGAGACAGGAACGGGTTCAGCGTCACGCCGAATGGCACGCCGTACTGTGGCTGAATGCCCGTCTCAGTACCGGAACCGCCTTTATCGTTTTCATCTGGCTCCATAGGGTTTCCAGGACCACGTGGGATCAGTTTAGACACGAATGGCAGAGCAATCGGGTTAGCGATAGCCACCTGACGATCGGTATCAACAGAAATACCACCCCACTCGAACATGCCGAGGTTACCCGGGAACACCAGAGTGCCCTGCTCGGATGGCGGTGTGAAGGTGCCTTCATAACGCAGTTTGTGGAAGATCACACGACACATCAGCTGGTCATAGATCGTTGCGCCCCACATGTCTTTACCGGTCAGTTTGGCTTCCGGACGGAAAGTCAGTTCGGAGAATGGCTGAGTCGGAGAAACGTGGTCGCCTTTCGCTGCGCCTTGCGGAACAGGTTTTTCAGGTGCATCAACAATCAGCTTACCGTCACGGCGATCCAGCACGAAGATGTTACCGGTTTTAGTCGGAACATAAATCGCAGGAACTTTGTTGCCGCTCTTGTCAGTGATATCAGCTAAGGTTGGCTGCGCCGGAACGTCCATATCCCACAGGTCATGGTGAACAGTCTGGTAGAACCACGCCAGTTTGCCGGTGGTTGCGTTAAGCGCCAGCAAGCCGCTCGCGTAACGTTCCATTTCCGGAGTACGGTTGCCGCCCCAGATATCTGGTGTCGCTACACCGATTGGCAGGTAAACCAGATCCAGCTTGTCATCATAAGCCGCTGGTGCCCATGAGTTCGGGGAGTTCGGTGTGAAATGCTGACCATCCGCAGGGATTTTGTTTGGTTCAGCAGCACCCGGATCGAATGCCCACAGCAGTTTACCGGTCTCAACATCAAAGCCACGGATAACGCCGGAAGGCTCGCGGTTTGAGTAGTTATCAGTAACCGCACCCGCCACGATGATCACAGATTTAGTGATGATTGGCGGTGACGTTGGCTCGTAGTGGCCCGGCGTTGCGTAAGGCATGTTGCCTTGCAGGTTCAGCTCACCGTTGTTACCGAATGCCGGGCAACGTGCGCCGGTTTCAGCGTCCAGTGCGAACAGACGGCCATCATTAACAGGCAGAATGATACGACGTGAACAGACAGCAGGTGCCGCGCCCTTAGCAGCATCACCTTGTGCCGCAGGCGTCGTCTCATGATAAGACACACCGCGACAGGTCACGTGCTGGAAGGTCGGGTTAGAATTGAGCTGTGGATCGAATTTCCACTTCTCTTTACCGGTCGCGGCATCCAGAGCAAACAGCTTCTGGTGTGGCGTACACAGGTAAAGCATGTCGCCGATCTTAATTGGCGTCACTTCATCAGTAATTTCACCCGGATCGTTCGGAGTTTTCAGATCACCGGTACGGAAAGTCCATGCCACGTCGAGTTTGCTGACGTTTTTATCGTTGATCTGGTTCAGTGGCGAGTAACGGGTACCGCCCTGAGTACGGCCATAGGCCGGCCAGTCACTGGCAGGAACGCCGGAATCGGTCGCTGCAGGTGCAGCATCGGCAGCTTTGATGGTGCCGTTGATTTCCTGCGGATCGTTGAAGACGGAGTACGCCAGCACAATCACGGTGAACAGCAGGGAAACGGCCAGTGCGCCACGGGCGAAGGCATTTTTCGCCAGCATCTGGTTATAAACGACTGGCAGCAGGATCCACAGGCCCAGGAAGAAGGTGACGTCTAAACGCGGCGTCAGTGCCCAGAAGTCTGTGCCCACTTCCCACACAGCCCACACCGTGGTGCCGAACAGGAAGATGGCGTACAGCAACAATGCAGAAGAGCGACGGCGATACAGCAGCCACGCGGTAACCAGCGAAATGACACCGGCAATAATGTAATAAAGAGAACCACCTAATTTTGCCAGCCAGATACCGCCGACAAGAAGATAAATCCCGCTTAACGCGGCGAACAAAGCGGTAATTATGACGACGATGCGTGATAACGAGGCTTTCGTTTCCATAGTTGATGACCTTACTGATTTTTATAATCGTCGATTCAGGGTGACCCGAATCTTCAAGAACATCCGGTTCTCACCGGGTGTCATTCCTTGCATGTGCCGCCCTGCTTTCTCAGTGCAGGCACCGGGCAACACCGCGTGGTTCATTGTTCTTACTGACTAAAACGCTTACTTTATGAAATCTATTCGAAACTATAAGAAAGCGTAGCGCCGCCACCGTAGTTTCTGCCAGGTGCCGGTTCGAAATAGCGACCGTTACCTTCATTGACGATGACAGAACCGACGTAATTTCTGTCGAACAGATTGTCGACGCGGGTAAACAGGTCGAGCGTCACTTTGTTCCAGTTGAAGCGATAACCCGCATTCACGCTGGCGACGGTATAAGCCGGTGCCTGTTCACTGTTTTCGTCATTCACTTCGATGTCACTCATGTAGCGCACATCAGCGCCAGCATGCCAGCCATCAACCGGTGCCCACTCCAGAGAAGCGTAGCCCATGTTGCGTGCGATACCCGGCAGACGATTGCCCGCTGGCGTGCAATCCCCGGCGCCGCAGGTCTCATTGCGGAAGGTGGCATCGAGTAAAGTCCAGGCCATTTTAACGCGCCAGTTTTCTTCAATCTGCTGATCTAACGACAGTTCCAGTCCGCGACGACGGGTCTTACCGGCGTTGGTGTAACTCGAACGTCCGCCGACACTTTCTGCAACAATTAACTCGTCGTCGGTATCAGTCTGGAAGACCGCGGCGGTAACTAAACCATTGCCGACGCGCCATTTGCTGCCCAGTTCAACCGTGTTGCTGGTCGAAGGTTCCAGCCCCAGGTTCAGGCCAGACTTGCCGTCAGTGCGGTAAGAAAGCTCATTAATGGTTGGCGTTTCGAAACCGCGACCGGCAGAGATATAGGTGTTCAGCGCCGGCGTCACTGCATAATTCAGTGAAGCCATTGGCAGCAGCTTGTGATAACGGCGCGAACCGCTGTCATCCGGATTACTGCCGGTAATGTAGTAATCCTGCGAATCAAAACTCACGGTGCTGTAGCGCGCACCGGCATCCAGCGTCCAGCGCGACGTCAGGTTCCACGTGGTTTGCAGATAGGGATCGAGGTTCCACATCACGTTCTTTTCATTGCGACGTTCGTCGCCTTTCACGCCCAGATCGCCTTCATCATTGAAGTTTTCATAACCAAAGCGGCGTTCGGTCATGGTTTCATAATCCAGACCGCCGGTAACGGAGAACGGCACAGAACCAATCTGATCGTCATGTTTCCAGCGGGTATCCACGCCGGAGTATTTACGTTCCAGAACGATCACCCCGCCTGCGTTCAGCGGATTCTTCTGCGATGCTGCCGGAATGGTCTGGTATTGCGTGGTGTGGCGCTCGCCGTGATAGGTCATCAGGCTGAACTCATCGTTCTCGCCTATCTGACGCTGATAACGCAGGCCAACCTGAGTCTGATCCAGCGATTTGCGCGCATTGTATTGATCGGCGCGTTTCGCCTGCGTCGGGTCATCGTGCCATTCGGATTCAGTCAGACCGCCCGGATCGTTCGCATCAACAGAAACGCTGTTAAACATCAGCGTCAGGGTACTGGCATCATCAATGCGCACGCCCAGTTTGCCGTTACCGAGGTTTTTCTGCGTACCACTGTGGTCGCGATAGCCGTCGGTGGTAAAACGTGAGCCGGAAATCAGGTAATTCACATCACCCGCGTGTGTGCCGTCGCCGGTCGCACCGCTGGCTTTTACGCTGTTACGAAACGAGCCGTAACTGCCAAAATAAGTGCCTGCTTCCAGTTTTGCAGGCTGAGAACCGGTCTGGGTATCCACGTTCACCACGCCGCCGGAAGCATTGCCGTACAGCGCCGAGAAAGGACCGCGCAGCACTTCCACGCGTTCTACCGAGTTCAGATCGATATTGGAGGTCTGGCCCTGCCCGTCAGGCATCGTGGCCGGAATACCATCAACGTAAATACGCACACCGCGCACGCCGTACATCGAACGGCTGCCGAAGCCACGCACGGAAAGTTGGAGATCCTGCGCGTAATTCTGGCGGTTCTGCACCTGTAAACCCGGAACACTGCCGAGGCTTTCTGACAGGTTGACCTGCGCTTTGCTGTTTCTGAAATCGTCGCCATCCACCACGCTGACCGCTGCGGGTGTGTCCAGTTCTGACAGACCCCCGCTGATTTCGCGTTTAATGATCATCAGGGAAGAAGAGTCTGATGAATCGTCAGTATCGCCCTTAGAGGCGTCGGTCGCTGACTGCGCGTAACTGACTGAAACCGGGTTCAAAAATGACAAGAACGTGATGATAAAAGCAGAGGTTTTGGCGTTCACTTTATGAGTTCTTTTGTTTTGTGTTAAAAGGCTGGGTCAAAAACAAGACACATCTCTCAATTTTAGACATTAGAAGTAGACATAAATCGACCGTTCTGATTGAGAGCCGTAAGGGGGCTCACTATAGATTTTTTCTTCCTGTTAGTACATACGCAACTTTACAAATATAACTTTTTAACAAAATACCGCACGCAGTGTGCATCATGATGCGATTTTTCAATTAAATCCCCGCGTAAACTTCGTGGATTAATTGGCCTGATACCGTTTTGAAGGCCGGGCAAAATAAAACACCGCTTTCATTTGAAAATTCACCGGATAAATCGACGCGTATAATAAGCCTGTGAATGGTAACGGTTACATTATAGATAATTCACTGATATAAAACATATAAATCATAATCACGAAATGCCCATTACGACTATTAATCATGCGCTACTTACGGTTAGGTAATTTGACTTTCATCTTTCGAAACCGCACAAACTGAATCTGAGTCAGAATAAATATAGACCACTATTTTAAGACAAGAGAATATTCTCTGACGTTTTTTCACCCAATTTGTTCCGGGTAATGAAACCTTCCCTTCTTTACATAAGATATAAAATCAAAATCCATTCCGCTGTTTAAAATATCCACAATCCGCTCAGGGAAAACGCTTCCACGACCTTAGCCGCCCTGCCCTGATGACGTTTTTGTCATGATCGCGTCACTTCTCTGTCAGACCGTCAGGCTCACAGTGGCCCCGCAGACAGATGTTCATTCCGGTTTAAAACGAAGAGAGGAAGTGCCGTGCGTTTACGTTTAGCTTCAACATTGTTACTGGCCGCTACAGCGGCATTCGGTTCACAGACAGCCGCTACGCCCGGCGAGTAAACGCAATCATCAGGGAAAGTGCGTAGACGACGCTGCCGAGAAAAGCAGCGGGGGCAAGGTTATCGAAAAGATGCCCCGGCTGGGCATCTGAGTACAGCACCAACCCGACAACGGAAATTCCCATCATTGCGCCGGGAATATGGATCCAGCGGGTTAAGCGTTGCTTTTGCGCTTTGTAGGCAGCGAACTCCTGATTCGTGCGCTCCAGCGCCTGGCTAAGCCGTTCGCAATCTTCTTCGTTATCGCGAAAACGTTCTGCCAGACGGCTGTTTTCGTCCTGAAGCTCAGCGAGCTGCTTTTTCAGTTTCGTCCTTTCGCTCTTCGCGTTTTGCCCTTCGTACTCTTCCAGTTTCAGGCTGGCACGCAGTTGCGTGACTTTACGGTTCGCCTCAGCCGTCAGTTCTTTCTGCTGTCCGAGCAGCGCGTAATTACCGTCCGCACGGCGGTTGGCAGCGTGACGTTTGTCTTCTTCCTCAACGATCTGGCCCTGTAGCTTGTCGCGGGCGGCGGCCATCGCCGCCATCTGACTGCCCATGTAAGCAACAAGATTTCTTGACTCTTCCAGCCCGGCGGAGGCAGAGTTTCCGGCAGTTTGCTGACGGGATCGCATCAGCGCCAGTTCGTCGGCGTGCTGCTTTTTCTGTATTTCAGACTGGCGCAGCAGTTCGCTGACCCGCGTGTTCAGGCGGTATAGCTCGCCTTCAAGTCGCTGAACATCTTCTTTGTTCCCGCTGCCGGTTTGATGACGCGCCACAGCCAGTTCTTGAGTCAGGCTGCGCACCTGTTTTTCCAGTGACGCCAGTTTTTCCAGCGTGATGGCGGTGTCTTTAAAAACGGTTTTGACTTTGGCTTTATCGCCTTCGGCACGGCCGAAACTGACGCCTCTGAGCGCGCTTTCCACTTCGCGGGCGATAGACGTTTTATCCATTGCCTTCATCCGGTTGCACGCGCTGGCCAGAAAAGTGGCCGCTTCATTGCTGTTACCGGTGCCAAAGGCTTGTTTGATAAGGCTCTGTATCACGCTCATGGTTGTCGCGCTCACCTGCAGTAAAAGTCAGGACACTCCCGTTGTGACCCCGTTTACTTATTGTATCAGATAGGATTTATTTTATTTACAGGAGTTATTTTAAGCGAAGTGAGTACAGCAGGATCCGTGGATTTTAGGACTTAAATCGCGATCACCCGCAAACTCTGCACCCCTTTTGCGCCGAGCATCAGCGCACTTTCGCTGTCGGCCATCGCGGCGGACCCCGTTACCATCACCGTATAACGGGCATTGAAGGGTTGCGGATGGCGATGAGCAAGGTGCAGATGTTCGATGATGTGCTTCACGTCGAGCAGCACCACCAGATGTTTCGCCATCGCGCTGAGGGAATTCACACAAAGCTGCGGATCGCTGAGAAACACTGCACCGGTTTCAGCCACACCAAAGCAGGCGCGAACCACGCCGACATCCACATCTTTAAGCGCTGCCGCCTGAGTGCGGGCGCTGAAATCCACTTCCGCGATAATCTCCGGCGTGGCGGAGCAAAACAGGGAATCAGCCGGATACAACCCGCGCAGATAGGCGTTCAGCGTGGTGTAGCCATTCTGCGGCGTACGCAGAAAAGTATCGTCCCAGATGCCGCCCATCAGGGTCAGCGCGCGGCCAAACTCTTCCGCCAGGTCAGGGTTTTCAGGCTGTGGCGGAAATAGCGTTTGCATAATCTTATGCTGACGAATGCCGGTGAGGAAATCGTTGCGGCTCATGATATGTCCTTATAAGCCGGAGTCAGGTTGCCCCACTCCGGCCGTTACTGCTGATTAGTGGAATTGCAAATACGCGACGTGCGTTTGCAGATATTCCTGCAAGCCGTGTTTACCGTCTGCGCCACCGACGCCTGATTTACGCCAGCCCGCGTGGAAGCCCTGCATCGCTTCAAAGTTTTCACGGTTGATGTAAGTTTCACCGAATTTCAGCTGTTTCAGCGCTTTCATCGCGGTGTTGATGTTGCTGGTGTAAATCGACGACGTCAGGCCGTATTCGCTGTCATTGGCCATCGCGATGGCTTCATCCAGCGTTTTAAATGTCGCGACCGGCAACACCGGACCAAACACTTCTTCGTGCATGATCGGCATATCTTGCGTCACATCCACCAGCACCGTTGGCTGATAGAAAAATCCTTTGTCGCCATGGCGTTTACCGCCAAGCAGCACTTTCGCGCCCTGAGAAACGGCTTTCGCCACTTTGTCTTCCACGCGCTGCAACGCCGCACCACTGATCAGCGGGCCCATATCCAGCTCTTTTTGTTCGGCAGTATTGCCAAACGTGACTTTTTTCATCGCTTCGCCGATGCGCGAAATGAATTCGTCGTAGACGCCTTCCTGGACGTAAACACGTTCGGCGCAGTTACACACCTGCCCGGTATTGATGACGCGGGAGCTGACTATGGCTTTTACCGCCAGATCCAAATCGGCGTCATTCATCACGATGGCCGGGGCTTTACCGCCCAGTTCCAGCGAGACTTTCGTGACGTTCTGCGCTGCGGCGGTCATGGTGGCGATACCCGCCGCCACGCTGCCGGTCAGGCTGACCATGCCGACTTTCGGGTTGGCTGCCAGTTCCTGACCAACCGTCGGACCGTAACCGGTCACGATATTCAGCACGCCCTTTGGCAGACCGATTTTGTGGATGATTTCAGCAAAGATCACCGCGTTGTTCGGCGTGATTTCACTCGGTTTGATCACGATAGTATTACCGGTGATCAGCGCCGGTGCCGCCTTACGGGCAATAAGGAAGAACGGGAAGTTCCACGGCAAAATACCGGTGGTCACACCGATGGCTTTGCGGAACACAAAGATGTTTTCGTTGGGACGGTCGCTCTGAATGATTTCGCCTTCGTAACGGCGCGCCCATTCAGCCATGTAATCGAGATAATCCGCGGTGAACAGCACTTCGGTTTGCGCCAGACCATAAGTCTTGCCACCTTCAGCAATAATGGTGTCAGTCAGTTCGGCTTCGCGCTCGCGGATACCGGCGGCGATTTTATGCAGCCATACGCCGCGTTCAACCGCAGGCAATGCTTCCCAGCCCGGTTGCGCCGCTTCTGCCGCATCAATGGCTCTTCTGGCATCTTCTGCCGAGCCTTCAGGGATCTGCGAAATTACCTGTTCTGTTGCCGGATTCACAACGTCAATCCACTTACCGCCGGTGTTTTCAACGAATTCGCCGTTGATGTACATACGTTTCTGAACTGTGCTCATGTAGGGAGTCTCCAAGATACGGATAGAGGTGATGAACGAGTTGTTAATAAAAAAGCTCTTTTTTGTGAAGTTTTAACAGCCTGTTCTATCCGTCTGGTTTTTACCTTTCCGTGATTGCCATTTAATTTTGAGAAATGGCAAAAATGTCATAGTCGTGTTGCCCGACATAACATTTCTGCAAATTATGGTGATATCTACTGACGAACACTTCTTGGCGCATAGCCAAACTCGCGTTTAAACAATGTGGAGAAGTAATTGCTGTCGCAAAAACCGCAGTTATGGGCGATCTCGGTAATCGGGCTGTCGCTGAAACGCAGCATATTGCGCGCATTAAGCAGGCGCAGACGGTTGAGATAATTGAGCGGCGTGCAGCCGGTTTGCTGTTTCATCTGCCGGTGCAAGGTGCGCAGCGACATCGAGAACTGCGCAGCCAGTTGCGGCCAGTCGATTTCTTCGTCGTAATGTTCGTTCATCCAGTCCAGCAAATTATTCAGGTCACCGCCCTGCCCGCGATAACCCACGTCGCGGCTGCCTTTGCGCAGCAACAATAAGAGCTGCATAAAGTACAGCTCCTGCTGCGCCTGATTTTCCGGTGACAGGCTGAAGGGCTTACGCGCCAGCTGATCAATAATGGTTTTGGCCTGAGTTATCTGATTCGGACTGATGCGCCAGTGCGCCGGATAAATTCCGTCCACTTCCTGCGGTAACAAATCGCTGACGCAATTCAGGAACCGAAACGCATTTGGGCTGCGGTACAGCACGTTGGTCAGATGCAGATTGTCGGTATCTTCATAAAGATGGTGGTCGCTGTGGCGGACAAAACAGACGCTGCCGGCACTGAGGATCAGCGGCTGGTCGTTGAAAACGTGCGTGCCGGTACCCTGCTCGACCAGCACAATTTCATTGAAATCCTGATGATGATGTTCGGGAAACGTTTCCTGCGGATAACGGGGTTCAATGGCGACCGGAAAATCCCCTGAGGAAAAATACTCACTACTGCGTAGCACGGTCATTTCCAACTCCTTATTAACATTATCGTAATATCTTAGTCGTCACCGGCGCGTCTATAAGGCTGAAACTGTGATCCGCCAGCCGCTTTTGAACAAAACATTTCCCTCCTTACAAAATCCTGCGCCATCCGCCGTACCGCGTGGCTTTACACCTTATTTAAGTGCGGACTTCAGAGACCGGTAATGTGTGGTTTTCTGACCGTTTGGCATGACCGAAACAAAATTGTTATCAAATTGTGAGGTTGTTCGCTTAAACCTTTGCGTCTTTGCCATAGTTAGCGCTGAACTGGCACTCGCGGAAAGGTCAGTCTGACGGCAACCTCCTAGAGTCGTGATCATGCGCCTGGCGCGTCGGCAACTTTTCGTCGTTAAACTTTTTGCAGATTTATGCGAATAGCATGCGGAGTACCAACAATGAAATTAAAACACGTACTGAGCCTTACCCTGATGGCGAGCAGCATCCTGCTGGCGGGCGCGGCATCGGCAGAAGTGAAAATTGCGCTGGTAGCGAAATCGCTGGGCAACGGTTTTTTTGAGGCGGCTAACGTCGGTGCGCAGCAGGCAGCCAAAGAACTGGGGGACGTTAAGGTAATTTATACCGGCCCGACCACCACCACCGCCGAAGCGCAGATTGAAGTGCTGAACGGCCTGATCGCGCAGGGTGTCGATGCCATTGCCGTCTCCGCAAACGACCCTGATGCGCTGGTGCCGGTACTGAAAAAAGCCATGCAGCGCGGGATTAAAGTGGTGTCGTGGGATTCCGGCGTCGCCAAAGATGGCCGCCAGATCCACCTCAATCCTTCCAATAACGCGCTGATCGGCGAAACTAACGTCAAACTGGCCGCCGATGCGCTGAAAGCCCTGAACGTGGAAAAAGGCGATGTGGCAATCCTCAGCGCCACGCCGACCTCCACTAACCAGAATCTGTGGATCGCAGAGATGAAAAAAGTGCTGCCTAAATATCCTTCGGTGAATCTGGTGACTGTCGCTTACGGCGATGATCTGTCAGATAAAAGCTACCGTGAAACCATCGGATTGCTGAAATCCTACCCGGATCTGAAAGTGATTATTTCTCCGTCTTCCGTCGGTATCGTGGCGGCGGCGCAGGCGGTGAAAGATCAGGGCAAAATCGGCAAGGTTTACGTAACCGGCCTGGGTTTGCCGTCTGAAATGGCGGGTGCGGTGAAATCCGGGGCAACGAAAAGTTTCGCCATCTGGAACCCGATTGATCTGGGCT
The DNA here is from genome assembly GCF_003610915.1 of Rahnella variigena. Taxonomy (NCBI): domain Bacteria; kingdom Pseudomonadati; phylum Pseudomonadota; class Gammaproteobacteria; order Enterobacterales; family Yersiniaceae; genus Rahnella; species Rahnella variigena. The sequence continues at coordinate 27,174 of NZ_NSDJ01000002.1, read as the reverse complement.
ACGCCGCGACTTATCTGGCGGACGATTTAGTCAAAGGCACCGCCACCAAAACCGAAGCCAGCATGGGCCGTTTAGGCAAAGTGAAACTGGATGCTGACGGCAGCGGCGCGATGGCAGAACCGTTTGTCTACGACGCCAGTAACATCGACAAATTCTCCAAAATCTTCTGATCCTGAATGCGGCTCATCGTGATGCGGTGAGCCGTTTTGTTGTGCTTAGCCAGACAGGGGAACTGAAATGACAGACTCAACGACGCCGCTTTTATCATTAAAAGGCATCAGCAAAGTCTTTCCGGGTGTCAGGGCGTTAAACAACGTTCACGTGGATTTGTATCCGGGAAAAGTAACCGCCCTGATTGGCGAAAACGGCGCGGGAAAATCGACGCTGGTGAAAGTCATGACCGGCATTTATCAGCCGGAAGAAGGCGAACTGCGTTATAAAGCGATTCCAATCAAACTGCCGAATCCCGAATCCGCGCACAAAGTTGGCATTACCGCCATTCATCAGGAAACCGTGCTGTTCGACGAGCTTTCCGTCACCGAGAATATTTTTGTCGGCCATTACATCTATCGCGGGCTGTTTAAACGCCTGAACTGGCCGGTTATGCATCAGCAGGCACGCGATATTCTGACGCGCCTGGAAGTGAACATTGACCCGCACGCCACCCTTAAAGACCTGAGTATCGCGCAGCGTCATATGGTGGCGATTGCCCGTGCGCTGTCGTTTGATGCCCAGGTGGTTATTCTCGATGAACCGACCGCTGCGCTGTCGCAGCATGAAATTGTTGAGTTTTATCAGATTGTTGAACGCCTGAAACGCGAGGGTAAAGCTATCCTGTTTATCTCGCACAAGTTCGACGAGATTTTCTCCATTTCCGATTACTACACGGTTTTGCGTGATGGCAGTTATGTCGGTTCCGGCAAAATCAGCGACATCAGCGAACAGCAGATGGTGACCATGATGGTCGGTCGCGAAGTTAGTCAGGCTTACCCGAAAGTGAACTGCGAGCCGGGTGACACCGTGCTCGAGGTGCAAAACCTCAGCCATCCGACCGAGTTTGCAGGCATTAACTTCTCTCTGCGCAAAGGCGAAATTCTCGGCTTTTACGGGCTGGTCGGAGCTGGCAGAACCGAGCTGATGCAGGCGCTGTTTGGCGTCACACAACCCGGTGGCGGAAAAATTCTGATCAATGGCAAAGAACAACATTTCTCCCGCCCTTCTCAGGCTATCCGCGCAGGGATTGTGTACGTGCCGGAAGAGCGCCAGAAACAAGGCGCAATTATTGATTTGCCCATCAGCCAGAACATCAGTCTGCCGCAGCTCAGTCAGTTGAATCCGCATGGCGTGCTCAATGACAAAAAAGAGTGGGCGCTGGCGGATGATTACGCCCGACGTTTGCAGGTAAAAGCATCCAGCTGGAAACAGGCAGTAGGTACGCTTTCCGGCGGTAACCAGCAGAAAGTGGTGATAGCCAAATGGCTGGCGACCAAACCGGACATCATCATTCTCGATGAGCCGACTAAAGGTATAGATATCGGCTCCAAAGCGGCGGTACATCAGTTTATGTCTGAACTGGTCGGGCGCGGGCTGGCGGTGATTATGGTGTCATCCGAATTACCAGAAGTGATGGGCATGGCAGATCGCATCATTGTGATGCATGAAGGGCTGATGGTGGCGGAATTTAATGCCGGTGAAGCCAGCGCAGAAATGATTGTCAGTGCCGCCAGCGGCGCAGGCGAGGAGGCAGCATGATCAAAAACCTGCTCAAATATCGCGAGCTGTTGCTGGCGGTGGTAATAGTGCTGATGATGCTTGGCGTCGGCGCACGTTCGCCGGAGTTTGTCGGTGCCGGAAACCTGCTTGAAATGTTCAACGATACCTCGATTCTGATCATCCTCGCCCTCGGCCAGATGATGGTGCTGCTGACCAAAGGGATCGACTTATCGATGGCCGCCAATCTGGCGCTGACCGGCATGATCGTCGCGCTGATTAACTTCCATCATCCCGATATTCCGGTGTGGTCGCTGGTTGTGCTGGCGACAGTTCTCGGACTGGTGATGGGCGCGATTAACGGCCTGCTGGTGTGGAAAGTCGGCATTCCGCCAATTGTGGTCACGCTCGGCACCATGAGCATTTATCGCGGCATTATCTTTCTGCTTTCCAACGGCGGCTGGATCAACGCTCACCAGATGAGCCCGCAATTCCTCAGCCTGCCACGTGCCACTTTTATCGGCCTGCCGCTGCTCGGCTGGTGTGCGATTGCGGCACTGATTCTGGTGGCCTATTTCCTGCGTTACAGCCGCACCGGACGCGCTTTGTATACCGCAGGCGGCAATGCCACGGCAGCGTATTACACCGGTATTAACGCCGGTAAAATGCAGTTCGTCAGCTTCTGCCTTTCCGGCGCGCTGGCCGGTTTCTGCGGCTATCTGTGGATTTCACGCTTCGCTGTCGCTTACGTCGATGTTGCCAACGGCTTTGAATTACAGATTGTCGCGGCGTGCGTCATCGGCGGGATCAGCACCATGGGCGGCATCGGCTCGGTGGTCGGCTGCCTGCTCGGCGCGCTGTTCCTCGGCGTCATCAACAATGCCCTGCCGGTGATTGAAGTGTCGCCGTTCTGGCAGATGGCGATTTCCGGCGGCGTGATCGTGATTGCCGTCATCCTCAACGAACGCGCCAATAAACGTAAGGGACGGCTGATCCTGCGCCATTCTCCTGCCGTCCAGCCTGTGCGAACTGAAACCGGAGCAAGATCATGAGTAAGACCTTAACTTCGCGCAACACGCCGCATTCAACTGCCGGAGAAAAATCCACCATGTCCGTCACGCCGTTTTTCCGCCGCCTGATGTGCTGGGAAGGATTTTTGCTGCTGGTAACGCTGCTGGTGTTTGTGGTGAATGCGTTCGCTTCGCCGTATTTCCTCAACATCTGGAATCTGTCGGACGCGACGTTTAACTTCACCGAAAAAGCCATCATCGTGCTGCCGATGGCGATGCTGATTATCGCCCGTGAAATCGACCTGTCGGTCGCCTCCACCATGGCGCTCAGTTCCACCGTGATGGGATTCTGCGCGCAGGCCGGTTTGCCGACACCCGCGCTGGTGGGCGTCGGGCTGAGCGTGGGATTGTTATGCGGCCTGATCAACGGGCTGCTGGTGACGCGGCTGAATCTGTCGTCAATCGTAATTACTATCGGCACCATGAGCCTGTTCCGTGGCATCACGTATGTGCTGCTCGGCGATCAGTCGCTGAATAAATATCCCGCCAGTTTTGCGTGGTTTGGTCAGGGGTATGTCTGGGGGCCGCTGTCGTTTGAATTCGCCCTGTTCCTGGTACTCGGCGCGGTGTTTTATTTCCTGCTGCATAAAACCAACTTTGGCCGCCGTACGTATGCCATCGGCAACAATCCGGTCGCGGCGTGGTATTCCGGGATTAACGTGAAACGCCACAACCTGACGCTGTTCGTGCTGGTCGGTGTAATGTCCGGACTGGCGGCAGTGCTGCTGACGTCGCGCCTCGGCAGTACGCGTCCGACGCTGGCACTCGGCTGGGAACTGAGCGTGATCACCATGGCAGTGCTCGGCGGCGTCAGCGTGCTCGGCGGATCCGGCAGCATGACCGGCGTGATCATCGCCGCGTTCCTGATGGGCTTGCTGACCTTTGGACTCAGCCTGCTGAATGTGCCGGGGATTGTGATGTCGGTGATTGTCGGCGCGATGCTGATCGTGGTGATTTCATTGCCGGTGTTGTACCGCAAGGTGCTGGCGCGGGGAAAATAGCGATCACTTTGCCTGCGGGCGGGGATTATGGCTGGAGAGTTGTGTGTCAATACCTTCACTCAGCGCTTCAGCCAATTTATCGAGCATAAAACCGATAAACGCCGTGCAGTCACTGGCGCGATCACATTCGCCCAATATGCGGTAATAGTCCTGCTGCTGATTGTGGATCAGCGTTTCAACCGGAAGCCAGGCCAGTTCAGGTCGCCACTGACTGAGGATCAGCGTCTGCCATAAGCGTCCCATCCTGCCATTGCCGTCGGCAAACGGATGAATAAATTCAAACTCATAATGGAAAATCGAACTGGCGATGAGCGGGTGGATATCCGTTTCCTTTAGCCAATTCAGCAAATCAGACATCAGACGGGAAAGTTGCCCCGCAGGCGGTGCCATATGAATCAGCTGGTTGTCGCGATACACGCCCACATTGCCAGTGCGAAGGTGTCCCGGCGCATCCACCAGTCCGAGCATGAGCGTCTGGTGGGCTTTCAGGACATCATCAAGACGATGACTTTTCCACGCCGGTAATTGTTCGTAAGTCAGGATGGCGTTACGCACTTCCTGAATATCCTTTTGCGGCGCAAGCACGCGCTTGCCTTCCATAATGGCCGTGACCTGCTGCGTGGACAGGCTGTTATGTTCGATAGCGAGTGAAGCCTGAATAGTACGGATACGGTTTTCTTTGCGCAGAAGCACAGATGAGTGTTCAGCATGTGCAGCCCAGCGCCCCAGCAATTCCCCGACGTCCACAACACGGCTGAGGATCTGCGATGTGATAGTGTACGGAGGCTGATAACCTGCCATTCAGTGCTCCTTTTGAAATAATGATTGCGCATAGTATCACGCGGTAAAATCTTCAAAAAACCTTCTTTCATCACAGCCCCTTGATCCGTGCAGCCCTCCTCCCGTAGTTTAATCAGACACCGGGTTTCTGAATGACTTGTAACAGGGGAAAATATATGCGGATTTTAGTTGTGGGTGCTGGTGCGACCGGCGGGTATTTCGGGGCACGTCTGGCGCAGGCCGGGCAGGATGTGACGTTTCTTTTACGTGAAAAACGCGCGCTTGCGGTTGAGCAAAACGGGCTGACTGTTCACAGTCCGCATGGTGATTTCCATTTCCAGCCTAATGTCTTACAGGCCTCGCAGCTCTCCGGTCCCTATGACCTGATTTTACTGACCGTTAAAAGCTTCGGGCTGGAAGCGGCAATGAAAGATATCGCGCCGGTTGTCGGTGAAAATACCATGGTGATGCCGGTTCTCAACGGCATGAAACACATGGAGACGCTGAGTCTGCGTTTCGGCGAGCACGCCCTGATCGGCGGATTATGCAAAATCAACGCAACGCTGGATGCCGACGGCCATATCCATCAGATGACGCCATTGCACCAGATTATTTATGGCGAACTTTCTGGCGAAAAAACCGAACGCATTCTGAAAGTCGATCAGGCGTTTCAGAGCGCAGGCGTTGAAGCCATCCTTTCTGAAACGATTATCACGGATTTGTGGGAGAAGTGGTTGCTGCTTTCAAGCCTCGGCGCCATCACCTGCACCATGCGCGGAAACATCGGCCAGGTGGCTTCTGCACCGGGCGGAACAGAGTTCGCCCAGGCTATTGTCACGGAGGCACTGACCACCATGAAAGCCTTTGGCTACGCGGAACGCGCGGCGGCGGTGGCAAAAGTCAGGGAAGCGGTGACGGATAAAAACTCGCCACAAACCTCGTCCATGTACCGCGATATGATGCAGGAATATCCGATTGAAGCCGATCAGATTGTTGGTGATCTGGTCGAGCGCGCCACGCGTGTGGGGATCAGCGTACCGCATCTGCAGGCCGCTTATACACATTTGTGTGTTTATCAGAAGAACTACTTAAAACAGTAAAACCTTTCCGCCTGTTCATGCAAATTTCAACGCTGAACGGGCGCATTCTGTTGAATTACGCTACGAGAAGATTACGTGGAAGCACAATGATGAGAACATCATATTTGCTGACTCGTGGAATGATCGCCAAACTGCATAATTAAAAAGGAGCAAAATGCCCCTTAATCATAAAGCCATTTACCCGCCCGAGCCGATTCTGCAAACATTCTCACCGTTAAAGGCTTTCTGATCTTTTCAACATCCTTACGCTTAGCCTTAAACCAGCGAGTTAAAAAAGGAAGGTTTTCCCAAGGGAAATAGTGGGACCAATTTACGACTGAAAGATCCACTTTAAAGGTTTTTTCATAGGCTTCGAGAGCACATATGAAATCATCACCCGGAGCAAAATCCTGTAGCTCAGTATCAAACTCAAGCGGCACTTCCCTTTTTAAATCGAAATCGTAGTATCCAGGTATTTCCTCGCGGAACATTAACAAAACTTTTTCTTCCATTAAAAGTACGTCCATTCAATACGATCTTCTGGACGGGCGATTAAGTTATATTTCGATCTGGTTTCAGTTGCTACCTGCTGGACTAATATGATTGCCATTGCATATCCAACAAAGGGAACATATCTATCAATCAATGCAGCCCATTTAGTGGTTCTTCGCATAGTCAGAGTATTGAAAGTCTTACCAACCGGCGTCCACGCTTTAAGGCCAAAGGGTAGTTTGGCTTGCTTTAAAAGTGCTCTTGTTAGCTTTGACGCCACGCTGGTTCCCGTTATTGCAGTTACCATTTTGCCCGGAACCGGAATGTAAGGCTGCCCTGTAATAATGAGAACTGTAGCCGTAGTGTCTAAGCCGAGGTGGTTCGCTAAGCTTTCAATAAAAATTAACCCGAATAACTCTTGATTACTCAGATTCGCATGACCGTGGTAGAAGTACGTCCCGTTTAGCGTTTCGGTGGTATCCATTTTCCATATCCATTTGATTAGCAGGGCTTTAGAATACTGCTGTATTCATAAGCAGGCAAAGGGAATTCTATGTGCGGGCGCTTCACGCAGCAGGAGCCCCGCTTACAGTAATAAACATCTGAAAATCAGGCAACTACGACTTTCGATAATTGTACCCCGCTGAACAAAGGAATACTTTGAAGCCTCACTTTTAAAATGGATTTTTTGAAAATGGCTATACCAGCTTATTTATGGCTTAAAGACGATGGCGGCGCACTGATTAAAGGCGGTGTGGATGTTATCGGGCGGGAATACAGCATCGAAGTAAAAGGATTCCATCATAATCTGATGACGCCAACTGATGATCGTACAGGGAAAATTACGGGTACACGTATTCATTCCCCTATGATGCTGGTGAAAGATTTTGACTGTTCAAGCCCGTATATCTACAAAGCAGTGGTGACGGGTCAATGCCTTGCTTCGGCTGAATTCAAATGGTATCGGATTAATGATGCAGGTCAGGAAGTTGAGTATTTCAACATGCTGTTAGAAGGTGTGCGGATTGTCTCTATTTCCCCAGTAATGGGTCATTCAAGCAATCCTAATGAAAACCATATGGAATCTGTTGAATTACGCTACGAGAAGATTACGTGGAAGCATAACGATGGCAATATCATCTATGCTGATTCATGGGATGACCGCCAGACTGCATAAGAAAAGGGGCTAAGGCCCCTTAATCATATAGCCAACGACCCGCCTTTGCTGATTCGATAATCATCTCGACCGTAAGCGGCTTGTAAACTCGACGTTGTAATTTCTTCCACCATAACCACACAGGCCATTCTGGTTCAAAATAATTATCTAAATTAAAATTATCGTACGAAATACCGTACCGGGTAAACAAATCTACTAACATTTCTTCTAATTCTTCCTGAAGATAATTAAAATGCTCCTGAAAGGTCCATTCTTTAAGAACTTTTTGCTTCCGTACGCTATATTTATCAGTGATGTAACTTAAAATCTCTTTCTCATCGACCATCAGAAATACGTCCATTCAATACAGTCTTTCGGCCGTGCAATCAGATTATATTTATTCCTGGTTTTTCTGGCTATGATTCCAAATATGATCATGGCAGGAATTGTTCCTCCGACATACGGCGCATAACGCCCGACAGCAGCACCAACACTTTTTGTCATGCGGGTTTTCATAAAACCTACAGGTGTTGCAACTGGTTCAACAAAGCGCATATCTTTAAAAATTCTTCGAGAAAGTTTTGAAGCGACGCTGGTTCCCCAGGTTGAATCCCCCAATCCCTTCGGTTTTGGAAGAATTGGCCAGCCTGCAATGATCATCGCAGAGGTTTCTATAGCGAGCCCTTGATGCTCAGCAAAGGACTCCGCAAAAATCAACCAAAATAACTCCTGAGCGCTTACATTGGCATGACCATGGTAAAAGTAGGTTCCATTAAGTTCTTCGGTAGTATCCATTTTCAATATCCATTTGATTAGCAGGGCTTTAGGATACTGCTGCATTTATCAGCAGGCAATATGCCCCTTGCACTGGATATCATCATTGCTCCTTTCCGTCACGTTAATCGGTCTGTTGATACCAGAACCTTGCAACGGTTACATTGATCCACGCACCCGCGGGCTATTTTCGTGAAGGTAACATCCTGATCAGCGTGTTATCGCGCCGGCGATAGTGATGCCAGAGAGCCGCCAAAGTATGTAATCCGATGAGGTAATACCCCGCATTAGCGAGCCATTCATGCAGCGTTTTTAATAGTTTCTGTAACGGTAAATTCGGAAACACGCTTCTCGGCATAAGGATGTTAAACATCGTCCACTCATGCCCGCCATAATATTGTGACAAAATACCCATCACCGGTAAGCTGAGAAACATCAGATATATAAGAATCTGCGCGCCACCTGAAAAATAATGCTGCCAGCGCGGCAACGCTGGTTTGACCGGTGGCGTAACATACATCCCGCGAACAAACAGCCGTATACACATCAGAAATAATACGCAAAATCCCAGACTGTAATGCGTCAGGGCTAATAACTCCCGCAAGGGCGTGCCTTTTGCATACCATCCTTTTATATCCATCGTGGCATAGGTCAATACTACTAAAACAAACACCAGCCAGTGGAGCAAAATTTGAACGGAAGAATATCGGGTACGCATAGCATTTCCGGTAAACGAAGAGACGTTAACCATACTTGCTGAGACTTAAGCTTACATTAAGAGGAATGAGCACTAGTGAGAAATGATCGGACGCAGGGGTATTACGATGTTAAAAAAGGGAGTTGCGGAATGGGAAAAAGACAAATAAGTGTGTTATCTGCCCTGCTGTTTGCAAGGCAGAAAACACTGAACACATCGGTAGCCTGATTAACGCGCGATCAGAAAACTCTCTAATGTTGCACCGCCATCCAGTGCCGCTTTAATGGCAGAAGGAGTGCGGCCCTGGCCGGTCCAGGTTTTTTTAGAACCGTCGGTATCGGTATACTCATAGATTGCCGGGCGTGGTTTACGCTTAGCTTTACCGGATTCTTTGGTTGTCTGGTGACCCAGCAGGTCATCAATAGCGATGCCGTCGTTTGCCAGCATTTCACGGTATTTCAGTAATTTTTCGTCACGTTCCTGCTGCTGCGCACTGCGCGCTTTCACATTTTCGCGTGATTCTTCAACAATTGCAGTCAGCTTCTCGAGAATTTCTTCCAGAGTGCTGAGTGGCATTTCACGAGCCTGTGCCCGAAGTGTACGGATATTATTCAAAACGTTTAACGCGTTGTCCATGATGTGCTCACTTTAGAGGGGTATCATTAAATTAGTGACCCTGATTCTACACAAAGAAATAATGATATCAATTGCGCCAGCATAATATTATTCACCGTGACACAACGGTGGCAGTCGCCACTCTTTTTCTTTAATTGTTAATACCCCCTCTCATAACAACTTGTTGTCGCTGAGTAATTAAAACTTTTACGAAGAAATCACTTTAAACACCTAAAAAACGCCAGAAAAATATTATTAATCACAATTTGCACACTTTGATAATAGTGTCAGTACGTGAATAAACTATGTTGTTATTATGTACAAATTTGTCAAAGTCTGGTCTTTACGTGCGAAGCATTACTCTTTTCTGAATAATCATTTCGGTAAAACGGGTTAGAAAAAGCATCTTCTGCACCATTTTTTAGAAGCAATTAAACAACTCCGACGGCAAAATGAGACTTAAATCACAAAATAAGACCCCTGACCGTTATGTTCAAAACCATTTTTGTTGTTTGTGCTGGCTGTGTAGCGCTGAAACTTGCGCTGGACTGGCAGATCATTTTGCAGGTAGCTGAAGGCTGATTGTCAGTTCCCTGGCCATCTTCGCAAACTCAGACAAGTTTCTGGTCAGGATCCCCCGCCGCCACACCAGCCAGGTCGTCAGATAACGATAATTGTCAGCCAGCGGCCAGATACTCACCGTACTGCTGCCCGGCATACTTTCCAGCATACTGCGTGGCATCAGCGCCAGTCCGCCACCTGCAATGACGCAGGCCAGCATGCCGTGATAGGACTCCATCTCGTAAATTTTCCCCGGCGCTGCACCATCATCCGCGAACCAGCTTTCAAAATGACGCCGGTAAGAACAGTTGGAGCGAAACGCATACACGATTTCTCCGTTTACGTCCTGCCCGCGTGTGACCGGTGCATGATGCAGCGGCGCGACAATCACCATTTCCTCCGGATATACCGGTACACCATCCAGCACAGGATGCAGAACGGGCCCGTCTACAAATGTTGCTTCCAGCTCACCCTCGAGCAATTTATCCAGCAATTCACCCGACGGACCGGTACTTAGTGCCAGTTCAACTTTGGTGAACTGCTGATGATATTGCGCCAGCAGCGCCGGAATACGCACGGCGGCGGTACTTTCCAGGGCGCCCAGTGCGAAAATCCCCTGAGGTTCTGTTCCGGCTACCGACAACCGCGCCTCCTCCACTAAATCCAGGATCCGGTTGTTGTAATCAAGAAAATTACGCCCTGCTGGCGAAAGACGTAACCGCTGATTCTCGCGGATGAATAATTCGACGCCCAGCTCCGCCTCAAGCTGCTTAATGCGTGTTGTCAGATTCGACGGAACACGATGTACCCGCTGTGCGGCGGCACTAATACTGCCGGTTTCAGCAACGGCACGGAACATCTCAAGCTGTGAGAGATTCATAGGTTTTCTCAAAATGTGAATGGTTTACTTATTTTTATTCATTTTTATTAAAACACGCAACCCTCTATTCTGAACGCACTGGTTTAACGAGGAATAAACAATGACGACGACAAATTCGCAAGCACATGCCATTTCGCAAAATCCGTTCACCGGCGAACGTATCGCTGAATATCCTTTTGACACCACGCTGGCACTGGAAGCGGCGGTTTCGCAGGGCAGCGCGGCATTTAAGCAATGGCGCAAAACTGACGTCCAACAGCGGGCAAAGCTGCTGGTCAATCTGGCCGCCGAACTGCGCTCCGCCAGCGAAGACATCGCCCGCATGATCACCCTCGAAATGGGCAAGCCGGTGAAACAGGCACGCGCTGAAGTGGAAAAATCAGCCGGATTGTGTGAGTGGTACGCTAAAAACGGTCCGGCGATGCTGGCACCGGAACCGACGATGGTCGACAACGGCGAGGCGCACATTCATTACAGGCCGTCCGGGATGATACTGGCGATTATGCCGTGGAATTTCCCGGTGTGGCAGATTTTGCGCGGTGCCGTGCCGGCGTTGCTGGCGGGTAACACTTTCCTGTTAAAACCGGCGCCGAACGTGATGGGCACCACGTATCTGGTGAAACAGGCCGCGCTGAAAGCTGGTTTTCCGGCCGGTGTGTTTGGTGTGATTAATGTCGGAAATCCGGCAGTGGCAGAACTGATTGCTGACCCGCGCGTCGTTGCCGTGACGGTAACAGGCAGCGTGCGTGCCGGTGCGGCAATTGCAGAGCTGGCAGGTAAGTCTCTGAAAAAATGTGTGCTGGAACTGGGCGGTTCAGACCCGTTCATCGTACTCAATGACGCAAATCTGGATGAAGCGGTAAAAGCGGCAGTCGCCGGTCGTTATCAAAATACCGGGCAGGTATGTGCCGCAGCCAAGCGGTTTATCGTTGAGGAAGGTGTGCTGGATGCCTTTACGGCAAAATTTGTGGCCGCCGCACAGGCGCTGGTGACGGGCGATCCGCTGGATGACTCGACCTATATCGGCCCGATGGCGCGTTATGATTTGCGTGATGAACTGGATAAACAAGTCCAGGATACGCTGGCAGAAGGCGCAACCCTGCTGCTCGGCGGCGAGAAAATTCCCGGAAACGGTAATTTCTATGCACCGACTGTTTTAAGCAATGTGACGCCTGAAATGACTGCATTCCGCCAGGAGCTGTTCGGTCCGGTCGCCGCCATTACGGTCGCGCGCGATGCTGACCATGCCGTCGAACTGGCTAATGACAGCGATTTTGGCCTGACTGCGACCATCTTCACGACTGACCTTGCGCGGGCAGAACAGATGACGAATGAACTGGAAACCGGCGGTGTGTTTATCAACGGTTACAGTGCATCCGATCCGCGTGTTGCGTTCGGTGGCGTGAAAAAAAGCGGCTATGGTCGTGAGCTTTCACACTTCGGTTTACGCGAGTTCTGTAACGTGCAGACCGTGTGGAGCAACCGGAAATAAAACCCGCCGCGCTCCGTAAGGGGTATAAAAGAAAACTCATCCGGGCGCGAAAGTGCCCGTTGTCTTTTCCTTCCTTTTATTCATGTCAAAAATAACGAACCTGTAACGAAATGAAAGCATCCTCTTTTAAAATCGCGTTAATTGTGGCGAAACCCTTCTTAACAGGAAATTAGCAATTAAAGCTAAAGTTCGTCACATGAAAAGGTGTTTATTAATGTTGTGCCGATGAATTGACGGCAACGTAATACCTGATTCAGACATTGAACTCTTGAGGAATAACTCCATGAAAGGCTTAGTAAATGATGTTTTATCCATATTTTATCCGAAGTCTGTTAAGCCTGTTTTGATCCGCAGCGGATTATCACATCGTGAAATAGCCTCCCTGCAAGCTGTTGGTGTAACAACGGTTTCCTGGGCTACCTCCATGGAAGAACTCAACAATGCGATTGTTAAAAAAGCGTTAGATGCCGGTGCGGTCGGTTATCACATTACTAATGTGGAATCCCATAAACCGGGTAAAGAGGAACAACACGTCATGGCGGCCACCGCGACATTTTATCATATCAACCATAAAGTGGCCTATGACTGATGTTTCCTGACAGTTTAAGTAAAATATAATAAGCCGCATACCGGACAGGTCTGCGGCTTTTTTATTTAATTCGCCTTTCAATATCATTTCTCTGAACGCCCTTCTTAATACTCATCCCCCGATTGCGATTGAAACACCCTGACGTCATCCCTTTTGATCTCACCGTAATTAGCCGTTTTTTACTCGCTATTTGAGCAATGGCATTAGGAACATTCTTATAACATTACCAAAACAACCACACCAAAAGACGCCTGCACGTCATAATATCTCAGGGAATTTACATGACTCGCCATCGCCGCGCGACCGGGCACTTTGCCCGTTTTGTCTGCGCTTTTCTTTTGTTATCACTCTTTTCGGTATCCCAGGCCATTGCTCAATCGGCAGGGTGTACGGCGCTGAATAACCGCACGTTTTCTACCGCGAACTTTTCAACTCAGGCTTATCAGGCCAGTCAGTTTGATACCAGTGATACCTTAACGCTGACGTTTTCAGATTCTGGCGCCGGTGTGAACAGCGAGATGACAGATACGGACAGCTTCGGCCTGACGAATTATGCGCAGTCGACATTCTCAACCTACTACGTCACCGGCGGCACGGCAGGTACTCATTCTTACACCGTGACAGGGTCACAACTGGCGAGTGCGGGAGTTCGCTTTCGCATCACCACCAGCCACGGCTACCTGAGCCCTCTCAGCGTTTCCTGTACCTCACCGGTCAGCGCATCCACCGATGCCAGCCTCACGGCGCTGTCACTTTCAACCGGTTCGCTTTCCCCGACCTTTTCCAGCGGGACAACCTCTTACAGCGCAACCGTCGCCAATAACGTGACCAGCATTACGCTGACACCAGTGACCACCGACAGCACCGCAACCGTAAAAGTGAATGGAACTTCCGTCACTTCCGGCAGTGCGTCAGGGGCGATCCCGTTAAGTGAAGGCAGTAACACGATCACCGTCACCGTGACGGCTGCCGACGGCACCACCACGTCCGGCTATTCTGTTCAGGTTCAACGCAACGGTTTAGCACCGGTCGCCGGTTCTGCCAGCGCCAGCGTAGCGTTTAACAGCAGTAATAATACGATTGCCCTGCCCCTTTCCGGTGGCGCAGCGACATTGGTGGCACAGGGTGCGGCACCTGCACACGGTTCGGTCGTATTCTCAGGCTCAACTGCCCTTTATACGCCGCTGCAAAACTATTTCGGTGCGGACACTTTCACGTATACCGCCAGCAACAACTGGGGCACATCCGCACCAGCGACCGTCAGCGTGAATGTCGCAGCACCGGTGATTACGCTGTCGCCTGTCACCTTACCTTCTGCCACATCCGGCACCGCTTACAGCCAGACACTGACGGCAACCGGCGGGTCAGGCAGCTATCAGTTCACGACCGGGGATGCGTTACCTGCCGGATTAACACTGGCATTGAATGGCGAAATTTCGGGAACGCCGACTGCAACGGGCAGCTTTAACGTTACCGTCGTGGCGCACGATACGGCGAATGCTGCCACCGGAAACCAAAGCTATACGATAACCGTTAACGGGCAGGCACCGGTCGCGGGTGTAGTCAGCACCACAGTTGCCGGTAACAGCAGCAACAATGCCATTGTGCCGGCGCTTTCAGGCGGCGTCGCAGCGTCAGTCACCGTTACGACCGCACCGCTTCACGGCACGGCAACGGCTTCGGGTACCTCACTGAGTTACACCCCTGCGCCCGGATATTCAGGTACCGACAGTTTCACTTATACCGCCAGCAATAACTGGGGAACTTCATCCGCTGCAACGGTGAATGTAACCGTAGCCAGCGTGACGCTCGGCTTCACGCCTGCGAGCGGCGCATTACCCGCAGCCACCGCAGGTACGCCGTGGTCGCAGATCATTACTGCCAGCAACGGCAACGCTCCATACACCTACAGCGCATCCGGCCTGCCTGCCGGACTCTCCGTCAGCGCCAGCACGGGTGAGATTTCCGGTACGCCCGCCGCTTCCGGCACTTATGCCATTCAGGTGAGTGCCGCGGACAGTCACGGGATCACCGGCACCGTAAACTACGCACTGACCGTTTCCGGACAGGCACCGGTGGTCAGTGCGGTATCCTCGAGCGTGGCGGCCAATACCAGTGAGAATCTGATCGAGCCGTTGCTGTCGGGCGGCGCAGTCACGTCACTGGCGATTGTGCAGCAACCCGCACACGGCACGGCGCGCATCCAGAACCTAAAAATTCGATATACGCCAGTCGCAGGTTATTCCGGTAGTGACAGTTTCATTTACAACGCTTCCAACAGTTTTGGCGCAGCACAGGCGACGGTCACGCTGAATATCACTGCCGTATCGCTGGCCTTTACGCCTGCCAGCGGCGCGTTGACCGATGGTCGCGCAGGCAAGCCTTATCGTCAGACGTTCAGCGTAACCGGCGGCACGGCACCGTATCAGTACCGCGTGTCAGGGACATTGCCTGCCGGATTAACACTGAGCGGCGACACCCTGAGCGGAACCCCTTCCGCATCGGGAAACAACAGCTTTACGTTGATCGCCACCGACGCCAGCGGCGTAACGGCTCAGGTCGCGTACACGCTAAACATTAACAGCGCGCAGCCGGTGGGCGTCAGCCATGCGGCCTCCGTTCTGGCTGGCAAATCCGTGCGGGTAAACCTGACAGAAAATGCCACCGGCGGGCCGTTCACTGGTGCGCGTCTCGTCGATTCTCCGGCGGTAACGCTCGGCAGTGCGGCACTGGAGCAAAGCGACAACAGTATTTATTTCGACTTCCAGGCTGCGGCTCAGGCTTCCGGCACGGTGGTACTGCGTTATGTGCTGCTGACGCAAGACTCGCAATCTGCGCCAGCGACCGTGACGCTGACCATCGCCGGACGTCCTGACCCGTCCAAAGATCCGGATGTGCTCGGCCTGGTCAGCGCGCAGATTCAGTCGGCGCAAAATTTCGCGCGTGCGCAAATCCGCAACTTCGGCGATCGTCTGGAAACGCTGCACAACCCGGCCAGTGCGCGCAGCGATATGAACGGCATCCGTTTCAATATGCCAGCGTCTAAAAAGGAACGCGGCAACGATGACACGCTGTGGGACACCGCGTGGGAGCACAATCGTCCGCAGCCTGAACTGCCGCAACTGACCGATAAAAACGCCGCGCAGCATCCGCTTAATGGTGCGAACTCGCGTATCAATTACTGGACCGGCGGATTTGTTGACTTCGGCCACTCGGGGAAAGACAGTGTGAGTTTCAGTCACACGCTGGTCGGCATCAGCACCGGCGCGGACTATCAGTTCACCCCGACTTTCACCGCAGGTATGGGGATTGGTTTTGGCAGAGACGTTAGCGATATCGGTGACAGCGGTTCCCGCAGCAACGGTCGATCCATCAGCTCGGCGCTTTATGGCAGCTATCATCCCAGCCGTTTCTTTATCGATGGTTTGCTCGGATACAGCCGTCTGGACTACGACAGCCGTCGTTATGTGACAGAAATGGATCAATTCGCCCGCGGCGACCGTGGCGGTTATCAGGTATTTGGGGCTCTGACATCGGGTTATGACTATCGTCTGCCCGACCTGCTGATTTCGCCATACGGACGCCTGCAATTGTCTCGCACCCGGCTCGACAGCTACACGGAATCCAGCGCCGATGCCTACGATCTGGCTTTCGCCTCCCAGGTGCTGAATGATGTGACCGGCGCGCTCGGCGTTCGCACCCAATACGCACTGCCACTGACGTGGTCGGTGCTGCGCTGGCAAAGTCGTTTCGAATACACGCAGGCTTTCAGCGATCCGGGCCGCGCCCGTCTGGGTTACGCCGATTCCGGCAATGATACGTGGAGTGCGGATGTCTACGGCGACAGTCAGGAAAATCTGGTGTTAGGCATGGGGCTGGATTTCCTGCTGCCGCATAACATCACGCCGGGCATCGCCTATCAGGGCACGCTCGGGCTGGATGAAGCACGCAGCCGCTCACAAATGATCATGATCCGGGTGAACATCGGGTTCTGATAAGGAAGCCAGGCCTGTTTTTAAGTAACCGACTTATGTAACCGACATGGCTCCACCACACGACTACAAACCCAGAGGCCTGACTTCACGGATAAAATCAATCAGCAGGCGTAATCCCGTTGGCAACTGCCGGCGGCTGGAATAGTAAATGTAGAACCCTTCTCCGGCTGGCGCCCAGTCTGTCAGCACCAGCCGGAGACGCCCGTCTTGCACATAAGGGGCGACAAGTGGCTCCGGCAAATACATCAGACCAGCCCCGCCGAGCACTGCAACCAGCCCGGTCTGGGCCTGATCGACCGTAACCGATCCCGGTACGGTGATCTGCAGAGCCTCGCCATTACGTTCCAGCTCCCAGCGGTAAATGCGGTCATCGCCAAGGCGATTGCTGATGCAACGGTGGTTCATCAGGTCGTCAGGATGTTCAGGTGTGCCGGACCGCGCCAGATAATCAGGGGAAGCGGCGATCACCCAACGGATATCCGCCGAAAGCCGCCGGGCAATCATGTCTTCAGGCACAGTGCCCCCATAACGGATACCGGCGTCAAATCCGGCATCGGTGACATCGATCAGCCGGTTGCTGGCCACGAGATCAATTTCCACATCAGGGTAGCGCGCCATAAATGCCGGAATGACCGGAGCAATCAAAAGGTTCGCGGCTTCAACCGCTGCATTAATGCGGATCCGGCCGCTCGGCGTATCGCGAAACCTGTTGAGTGTCTCGAGCGCGTTATCAATCGCCTCAAACGGCTGCCCCACCGACGTTGCCAGTGCTTCACCGGCGGTCGTCAGGGTCACGCTTTTAGTCGTGCGGTTAAGTAACCGGACACCCAGACGGCTCTCCAGCCCTTTCAGCGCGTGGCTCAGCGCCGACGCACTGACACCCATTTCAACTGCCGCGCGACTAAAACTGCGGTGCCGGGCAATAGCCAGAAAGTAAATCAGATCGGCCACGTCAGAGCGGTTGGTTTGCATACGCGAAATACCTTTTTAGTTAACGCATTCCGCCTTATCCGCTCACCGTTATAATCGTCGCGCCAGTCTGCCCCGGGGTAGTTAAATTCCGCAAGGCGGGGTCAGCGCGGGGGCTGCGGCAGGCAGCGGCGGGATCACGCCATCGACAGGGTGTGGCAGATAAGGCGCTTCAAGTTCTTCAATTTCTGTAGTACTCAGCCGGAAGTTTAACGCACCAATGGCTTCAGCAAGATGTGCAGGTTTCGTCGCACCGACAATGGGTGCGGTGATCACCGGTTTCGACAGCAGCCAGGCAAGTGCTATGTGTGCACGGGATATGCCATGCTTCTGAGCAATACGCGCCACCACATCCACAACCGGCTTATCCAGTTCGGCGGCGTTCTGGTACATTTTCAGCGCAAAGGCGTCGTTTTCGCTGCGTGTAGTGTTCTCATCCCAGTCACGCGTCAGCCGCCCGCGAGCCATCGGACTCCAGGGGATAACACCCACGCCCTGATCCAGACATTGCGGCAACATTTCGCGCTCTTCTTCCCGATATAGAAGATTGTACTGCGGCTGCATGGACACGAAACGCGTCCAGCCATTTTTCTCCGCGGTATGCTGCATTTTGGCAAACCGCCATGCCTCCATCGATGAAGCGCCGATATAACGCACTTTGCCCGCTTTCACGATGTCATGCAGAGCTTCCATCGTTTCCTCAACCGGCGTACTGTGGTCAAAACGATGGATCTGATAGAGGTCAACATAATCCATACCCAGGCGACTGAGGCTGTCATCAATTGCCTGAAACAACGCCTTGCGCGACAGAAAACCGTTATTCGGCGCATTGCGCAACGGGAAAAACGCTTTGGTGGCAATCACCACTTCATCTCGCTTTGCCATATCGCGGATGGCGCGCCCGACAATCTCTTCCGAACTGCCGCCGGAATAAACGTTCGCGGTATCGAAGAAATTGATGCCCGCCTCGAGTGCCTGCCTGATCAGCGGACGTGAATCATCCTCTCCCAGCGACCAGGGCTGCGGCAACCGGTCGGGTTCACCGTAGCTCATACATCCGAGACACAGCCTGCTGACCTTCAGTCCGGTACGGCCTAAATTGATATATTCCATGTGCTTCTCCTGAGTTATATCAGTTACCGTAACCGGCGGAACTCACTGCGTGAAGGGCGTTTTAATGCATGGCGCATTGAGTAAAATTCATTAATGGCCGTAATTTGGGCTGATACCTGCCCTCACTTTTGCATTCCGCTGTAAAACAAGAAAAAATGTTGAAATTATTGATAAGCTCCGGTCAGCCAAACCTCGAAGAATCAGTGGGCAATGCCACCATTCTTAACGGACGTGATGATGCCATCATTGCGAAGCAAAAAACGCTGGCCTGAGATCATGCTGCACGCCTGATTGCTGCCATCAGGGAAATGGAAACTGATTTATAACAGGCCGGATAAAATAAATCCTCTGAACAGGTACACTATGAAAAACATCCTTATTTTTACTCTTGCGCTGAGCAGCGCGGTTGCCGCTCAGGAACGGATCACGCCTGCGGCTCCCGTTTTTTCTATTTTTGAGCTGGGTATTCAGCAAGGAAAAACGGCCACTTACGAAGAGATGGCAAAAAAGAATATTACGGCCTCCATCGCTGACCAAGCGGGAACGCTGGGCATGTATTCCATCAGGCAGAAAGCCAACGTGAATATTGCTTATATGGTGGAAATTTACGCAGACAATGATGCTTATAAAAAGCATCTTGAGTCCCCACAATATAAAGCTTTTATTCAGAACACCCCGGATATTATTGAACCGAATCACAAGCGTAAGATCGATACTGTCCCTCAGTTTCTGGGCGATAAAAAAGTGGTACAAAATGATGCAACGATAAACAACTTCGTTATCGTCGATGTGAAACCTGAATTCAGCCAGGCCTTTAAAGACATCGTTCTTCCCGAAATGGTGGAGTCGCTTAAAGTGGAAGATGGCGTACTGGCAATGTATGCAGCAACCGATAAAGAAAACAGCAACCGCTGGTATTTCTACGAGATCTACGCCAGTACAGCGGCTTATGAGGCGCACCGCCAGACCCCGCATTTCATCCACTACCTGAAACAAACAGCAAATATGACGACCAATAAAGAAGCCGTGTCCGTAAGCCCGGACCTTCTGCTGAACAAAGGGGGTTTAAGATTTACAAGGCCGTAAGGGATGTAACCCACTGCAACGCCTGAAATTTCTCTGGAAAGCGCACCTCATTTTCGCGGTTAGCCTGTTGGTTTAGCTTACTCAATTAGGCTATAGTGCGCCCGCTGCGGCAAAATCCGCAGCCGGGTTTCGCAGCTCGGCCAACACTATAAGGACGTACTTGATGTTATACATCGAGTGCAATTGTCTCTGCTCACCTGTTATTTAGGCAGCTAACCCTGTTTAATAACATCAATGGTGGCTCAGGCAGGGCAGCCTTCGGGCTGGCCGGTGTCCTTGTAGGCCGGTACTGCGAACCTTGTCTGAGCTACCACCCAAAGAGTTTCGCAGCTCCAGTGGTAGTCGTATTCACTACAAGGAGTCGTATATGAAACTATCGCATAGCCCCACATTTCTGCCCTTCTGCTCTGCTGTTCCTGTGCTGTTAAAAACAAGAGCACCCCGTCATGAATAATCGCGACTGGCATCAGGCCGATATCATTGCCGGATTACGTAAGAAAGGTACAACGATGGCCGCCGTATCCCGCGCTGCCGGTCTGAGTTCCTCGACACTGTCTAACGCACTTTCAAGACCCTGGCCGAAAGGCGAAATGCTTATTGCGCAGGCATTGGATATACACCCGAGCGCCATCTGGCCAAGCCGGTATTTCGACCCAAACACGCGTGAACTTATTCAGCGGAAGGTGAGATCTGCGGGCGGCATGTAGAAAGTTATAAAAAAACCCCACACCCGCTTCTCAGCGAATGTGGGGTTTTAACAATCTAAGCGTTAATCCAAATTACATCTGGATCAGATGTTTGATTTTCACGTCTGGATTAGTATCGGCTGCGTAATCAACGCCGTTCAGGCCAAAGCCGAACAGACGCATGAACTCGCTTTTGTAGCCCGCGAAATCTGTCAGCTCAGGGATGTTGTCATTGGTGACTTCATCCCACAGCTTGCCGACTTCTGCCTGCACTTCTGGCGCGATCTCTTTCAGGTCAGCGCGCAGACGGCCTTCGTTATCGAGCAGAGGCTCAGCGCCGTACAGGCTGTCTTTGTACAGACCGTAAACCTGCTCAATACAACCTTCGTGAGTGCCCTTCTCTTTCATCACTTTGAACAGCAGGGAAAGGTACAGTGGCATCACAGGGATAGCAGAACTCGCCTGAGTGACAACGGCCTTCAGTACGGAAACACGTGCGTCGCCGCCCTGCTCTGCCAGTGTGCTGCGGATATCCAGAACACGTTTGTCCAGATCCTTCTTCGCTTCACCGATAGAACCGTTCCAGTAGATGTCCTGCGTCACTTCTTCACCCAGATAGGTGAACGCCGTGGTCTTCGCGCCTTCAGCCAGTACACCGGCGGCTTTCAGGTCTTCGATCCACATCTGCCAGTCTTCACCACCCATGACCGCAACGGTGCCCGCGATTTCTTCAGGGGTTGCCGGCTCCAGCGTGGTTTCGTTGATAGTTTCTTTATCGGTATTGATGCCACGAATGGTGACTTGCTTACCGATTGGTTTCAGGGTGGAGTTGAACACTTCACCGGTTTTCGGGTGGGTACGGCGCGGCGCGGCCAGGCTGTAAACCACCAGATCTACCTGACCTAAAT
Organism: Rahnella variigena; assembly: GCF_003610915.1. NCBI lineage: Bacteria > Pseudomonadati > Pseudomonadota > Gammaproteobacteria > Enterobacterales > Yersiniaceae > Rahnella > Rahnella variigena. The sequence goes on along the minus strand of NZ_NSDJ01000002.1, from coordinate 5,521 downwards.
CTTGTTTGATCAGCTCAATGGTCTTTTGCTTCACTTCATCAGAGAACGCGTCGCCGTTGATGCTTTTAGCGTACAGACCTTTTGCGTCCGCAAATTCTTCGAAAGCAGCAGAGTTGTACCAGCCTGCGGTAGCAGTTTTCGATTCATCGCCCGGACGTTCGAAGAAGATGCCCAGCGTTGCTGCGTCAGAACCGAAAGCAGCTGAGATGCGGGCAGCGAGGCCGTAACCGGTAGAAGCACCGATCACCAGGACTTTTTTCGGACCGCCTTCGATTTTGCCTTGCGCGGTAACGTAGTCGATTTGTTCTTTAACGTTCGCCTTGCAACCTTCCGGATGGGCAGTAACACAGATAAAGCCACGGATGCGTGGTTTGATAATCATATAGACCTCATTGCAACTGTCTCAGTAAATTGGCCGATAGAATATAGGTTTGCGCCGTTTCAGGCAAAACCTGCTGCTTTTTCCCATCGTAAACAGACTTCTCTGAAGTAAAAACAGCGCTTATTTTACCCGAATGGATAAAAAACGAACCGCGATATCCTCTTTGAGAAAGTGTAATGCACTTCCAGTCTCACTCCTGCGCGGCATTCAGTATTTTCCGAAATTTTTGTGTCTGCGTTGTAATCCATGACTAATTTCCCCCGCCGCCTACCAAAATCCTAAACATGGGTTAGATTTAGAGGTTGTGTGATCTGCATCACACAAAAATATGACAACAATAATGAAATACAGGGAGCACTTGTGACTGAGAAACTCAACAGCGGGCAGGAAAGCGAGGCGAAGAAAACGCCGCCGCCGACCGAACCGCTGGTAAAAGTAATTGCGTTTATTGCCACCCTCGGTGGTTTATTGTTTGGCTACGATACAGGTGTGATTGCGGGCGCGCTGCTGTTCATGAAGCACGATCTGCATCTGACGTCGGTGACCACCGGGATGGTGACCAGCTTCCTGATACTGGGTTCTGCCATCGGTGCGATCTTTGCGGGTCGGGTCGCTGACCGGTTCGGGCGCAAAAAAATCATTCTGGTGATGGCAATCATATTCATGGCCGGTTCGCTGGGTTGTGCCATGGCACCCAACGTCGTACTGATGATTATGTTCCGCTTTATTCTCGGGCTGGCCGTCGGTGGCGCGGCGGCGATTGTGCCGATTTATATTGCGGAAATCGTGCCTTCTAACCGCCGCTGGCAGTTCGTCACCTTGCAGGAACTGATGATCGTGTCCGGCCAGCTGATTGCTTACACCAGTAATGCGGCCATTAACGAAGTCTGGGGCGGCGAAACTACCTGGCGCTGGATGCTGGGTGTCGCCTGTGTTCCGGCAGTGATTTTATGGGTCGGTATGTTGTTCCTGCCTGACACGCCGCGCTGGTATGCCATGCATGGCCGCTATCGCGAGGCACGTGACGTGCTGGAGCGCACCCGTAAAGCAGGCAGAGTAGAGAAAGAGCTGAGTGAGATCCGCAGTTCTATGAGTTCCAAAAGCGAGAAGCATTCCCGCCGCCAGAAGACTATTTCCGTCTGGATGAAACGCCTGGTATTTCTGGGAATTGGTATCGCCATGCTGCAACAACTCTCCGGCGTGAATACCATCATGTTCTACGCGCCGACCATGTTGCAGGCCACGGGGTTAAGCACTAACGCGTCTCTGATGGCGACCATCGCCAACGGAGTGATTTCGGTGATCATGACGTTTGTGGGCATCATGCTGCTCAGCCGCTTCGGGCGCCGTCCGCTGCTGCTGACCGGTCAGATCGGCTGTACCCTGACTCTGCTTGCCATCGGATTAGTCACCTGGCTGATGCCGGAAACTGTCAACGGCCATCCCGATGCGGTTCGCAGCTATCTGGTTCTTGGCGGTATGCTGATTTTCCTCTGCTTCCAGCAGGGCGCGTTGTCGCCTGTGACCTGGCTGCTGCTGTCGGAAATGTTCCCGATGCGCATCCGCGGTATGGCTAACGGCGTATCAGTCTTTGCTATGCAGATGACCAACTTCTCCATCGCCTTTATGTTCCCGATCATGCTGGATACCATCGGACTGACGATGTCCTTCTTCTGCTTTGCCGCCATCGGTGTCGCAGGGGGCATTTTCGCGATCATCTTCGCACCGGAAACGCAGGGCAAAACGTTAGAGCAAATTGAGAAACACTTCAAAAAGCACTTACAGGATGACCCTGCTCCGCAGGAAGCAAGAAGTTAACTTTTGTATCGCCGCATTAATACGCCGGACACGTTGTCCGGCGCTTTCTTAGTATGCTGTTCCCATACTCCCCGTAACCTGCACCCTTATTCACCCAGTTCAATGCACAAGTATTTCATTTCCAGATAATCGTCCATCCCGTGACGTGACCCTTCACGCCCCTGGCCGGACTGCTTGATCCCCCCGAACGGCGCGACTTCGTTGGAAATCAGGCCAGTGTTAATGCCCACCATGCCGTATTCCAGCGCTTCCGGCACGCACCACTGACGTGCAGCGTCGCGGGTAAAAATGTATGCAGCAAGGCCAAACTCTGTATCGTTTGCCATCGCCACAGCCTGCGCTTCATCGGTAAAGCTAAATACAGGTGCTACCGGACCAAAGGTTTCTTCACGCGCAAATTTCATCGCTGAGGTGACATTGCCGATAACTGTCGGCTGGAAGAAAGTTCCGCCCAACGCATGCGGCTGCCCCCCGGTCAGTAACGTGGCGCCTTGCGATAACGCATCTTCTATATGTTCCTGCACTTTGCTGACCGCAGCCTGGTCGATAAGCGGCCCCTGCGTGATGCCGGTTTGTGTGCCTTCACCCACGTTGAGTTTTTCCACTTCGTCGACCAGTCTGGCGATAAGCGCCGGATAAATGCCCTGCTGGACATAGATCCGGTTAGCGCAAACGCAGGTTTGCCCGCTGTTACGGAACTTCGAGGCCATGATCCCGGCCACAGCACGCTCCAGATTGGCGTCATCGAACACAATAAAGGGCGCGTTACCGCCCAGTTCCAGCGAAAGTTTTTTCACCGTCGGCGCACTTTGCGCCATCAGGATGCGCCCCACTTCAGTCGAACCAGTAAAGCTCAGCTTGCGCACCACCGGACTGTCGCACAACACCTTGCCCGTGGCCTGCGCTGAACCGGTGATCACCTGCAAAACGCCTGCCGGAATACCGGCTTCCATCGCCAGTTGTCCAAGCGCTAACGCACTGAGCGGGGTCTGTTCGGCTGGTTTAACAATCATTGCACAACCCGCAGCCAGCGCCGGTGCGGCTTTACGGGTGATCATCGCCGCAGGGAAATTCCACGGTGTGATAGCCGCACATACGCCGATCGGTTGTTTCAGAACCAGCATCCGCTGCGACGCCTGCACAGGAGCCAGAACGCTGCCTTCGACGCGTTTGGCTTCTTCGGCAAACCATTCGATAAAGGAAGCAGCGTAGACTATTTCGCCCCGCGCTTCCGCCAGCGGTTTGCCCTGTTCCGCCGTCAGCAATGCCGCTAAGTCGTCAGCGTGTTCCAGCATCAGCTGAGCCCATTTCTGCATCAGCGCAGCGCGTTGTTTTGCCGTCTTGTCTTTCCAGCCGCGCTGCGCCTGTTCTGCATACACGATGGCCTGCGCCGTTTGCGCCGTGGTGATTTGCGGAACGTGACCTATTACCTCTCCGTTTGCCGGATTAATCACATTGTCGAACTCACCGTTTTCACTGTCATACCATTCGCCATTAATGAGGCATTGCTGGCGCAGAAGACTTTGATGTTTCAGTTGCATAGGTTGCCTCAGTCAGCCAGAACGCGGGATAAAATCGCCAGTGCGTCTTTAAACTGGGCGTCAGGAATGGTCAGCGGATACAGGAAGCGGATCACGTTACCGTGTACGCCGCAGCTCAGCATCAGCAAACCGGCATCCAGCGCTTTGCGAAGATACTGTTTAGTCAGCTCAGCAGATGGTTTGCCGGTCGCGGATCATTAAATTCGGCAGCGACCATCGACCCGCGTGCGCGGACATCCACCAGCGCCGGCATGTCGTTTTGGCTTTTTCCAGCACTTCCACCAGTTCCGCTCCTAACCTGCTGGCGCGGTCACACAATTTTTCTTCTTCGATGATGTCGAGCACAGCAAGTGCTGACGCCACGGCCAGCGGATTACCTGCGTAAGTTCCGCCCAGACCTCCCGGCTCAGGTGCATCCATCAGCTCTGCGCGTCCCGTTACGCCGGATATCGGGATCCCGCCACCGAGGCTTTTCGCCATCGTGACGATGTCTGGTTTAGCATCCGGATAATAATCCGAAGCAAACATTTTGCCGTACGGGCAAAACCGCTCTGGACTTCATCAGCAATCATTACAATGCCGTGGCGTCGCAGATTTCACGCAGCCCTTTTACGAAATCTTCCGGCGCAATATTGAAACCGCCCTCGCCCTGAACCGGCTCATACATAATTGCTGCAACTTGCGAAGGGCTAATATCACTGCGGAAAATACGTTCGATGCTGTCGAGTGCCATTTGAGTGGTAACGCCATGCACGGCATTCGGATATTGCGCATGGAAAACGGAGGCAGGAAAAGGCCCGAACCCGACTTTATAAGGTACTACTTTGCCGGTCAGCGCCATGGTTAGCAGCGTGCGTCCGTGGAAAGCGCCGGAGAATGTCAGAATGCCAGGACGACCAGTTGCCGCGCGTGCAATTTTCACCGCGTTTTCTACCGCTTCCGCGCCTGTGCTGAAAAAGGTCGTTTTAGCTTTACCATTGACCGGAGCAATCGCATTGATGCGCTCTGCCAGATTCACAAAGCTGGCGTACGGGACAATCTGATAGGCCGTATGAGTGAAAAGGTCGAGCTGTGTGCGGATCGCTTCAACAATTTTCGGGTGACGATGCCCGGTGTTCAGCACAGCAATCCCGGCAGTAAAATCGATGTATTCCCGTCCCTGCTCATCCACAGCGTGGCGTTTTCCGCCTTCGCCGCGTAGAAATCACACATGACGCCAACACCTCTTGGGGTCGCTTCTTTACGGCGTTTTTCCAGTTCACTGTGACTCATCTTCGCTCCTGCATGAAGGTTGATGTTTTATAGATTGCGGTTGCAAAGATGAACAATTTGTCGAAATAGCAATCCGTTCTTGTGTTTTATCGCGCCAGCGGTTCTATAATCCAGAACCAGTTTGAATTATTTTGAGGTACCACTTTTGCGTTCACTGCTTTCTGACCTCATTTCGCAACGCCTGACCGGCCTTTCCGACACGTCTACAGGTACGCTGATAAGCGCGTGTATCAGGCGTTACAACAGGCAATTTTCGACGGCAGTATCACACCAGGCAGCCGTTTACCGGCTTCGCGTGATCTTGCAAAAGAACTGGATATTTCGCGCAATACGGTGCTGGCTGCGTATGACCAATTGCAGGCGGAGGGTTATATTCAAACCCGTACCGGAAGTGGGACTTTCGTCACATCTGATTTGCCCGAGGACGGTGTAATTGCCGAAAAACTGCCCGATACTTTTCACCAGTTCGCAGTCATGTTGCGCTTTCCAAACGAGGCACCCGGTTGCT